>JAJEIH010000088.1 GCA_022827685.1 Alphaproteobacteria bacterium | reverse complement strand
CGTGGGGTGAAAAACCCCCGATCACTCCTCGTGGACCAACCCGAACCCGCGGAAATCCGTCAAGCCAACGGGGTAAGAAAAATCTCAGCCCAGCCGGAGCCCTTGCTCAGAAAGCGGTTCCAAACAGCGCACATGCCTCAGGCCGGTCTCCGCGAGCAGTCCTTGCCGGAGCCGTCCCCTTCTTCCGGCCGCCGCCCCGCTCACACGCGCTCCGCGACATAGGTGCCGGGGGCGTTGCAGAGGGCTGGCAGCGCGCCTTCGCCGGGGGTGCGAGCAGGCACCTTGCCTCCGGCCGACCGGGAGACCCATGCCGCCCAGTCCGGCCACCAGGAACCCGGCTTCTCCGCCGCGCGCTCCAGCCAGGACTCGTTGTCCTTAAGCATCTGCCGATGTGTCCAGTGGCTGTATTTTCCGGCCGCCGGCGGATTGACGATGCCGGCGATATGGCCGGACGCCGCCAGCACGAAGCGCACCGGCCCGCCATAGTGCCGGGCGCCGCGATAGACGCCGGGCCAGGGCGCGATATGGTCCTCGCGGGTGCCGACGACATAGGTCCGGGTCTTCACCGCCGAGAGGTCCAGCCGCTCGCCCGCGATCTCCAGGGCGCCCGGCACCGCCAGCGCGTTGTCCATATACATGCGGCGCAGGTAGAAGCTGTGCATGCGCTTCGGCATCCGCGTCGAATCGGCGTTCCAGAACAACAGGTCGAACGGCACCGGGTCGCGGCCGAGCAGGTAATTGTTCACCACGAAGGACCAGATCAGGTCGTTCGCGCGCAGCATGTTGAAGGTTGTCGCCATATCGGCGCCTTCCAGCACGCCGCCGGCCTTGTCCATGCGTGTTTCCAGCGCCGACACCTGCTCCTCGTCGATAAAGACGCCGAGCTCGCCTGCTTCGCTGAAATCGACCAGCGAAGCGAAATAGGTGGCGCTCTCGATGGGCGCCTCGCCGCGCGCGGCCAGCCAGGCGAGCGTCACCGCCAGCAGCGTGCCGCCGAGGCAATAGCCGATGGCGTTGGCGCGCCGGGCCCCGGTAATCCGTTCGATGGCGTCGAGCGCGGCGAGCGGGCCCTCGGCCATGTAGTCGTCGAACGACTTGTCCGAGAGCCGGGAATCGGGATTGACCCAGGAGATGACGAACACGGTGTGGCCCTGCTCGGCCGCCCAGCGCACGAAGGAGTTCTCCGGCGTGAGGTCCAGGATGTAGAACTTGTTGATCCAGGGCGGGACGATCAGCAGCGGCACCTCGTGGACGGTCTCCGTGGCCGGCGCATACTGGATGAGTTCCATGAGGTCGTTGCGCAGCACGACCTTGCCGGGCGTGACGGCGACGTTGCGGCCGACCTCGAAGGCGGACATGTCGGTCTGCGCAATGCGGAGTTGCCCCTTGCCCGCTTCCATGTCGCGCAGCATGTTCTCGAAGCCGCGCAGCAGGTTTTCCCCGTTGCTGTCCAGCGTCTCGCGCAGCACCCGGGGATTGGTGGCGGCGAAATTGGTCGGCGCCATCGCATCGATGAACTGGCGCGTGTAGAAGGCTACCTTGTCGGCCTCGTGCCGGTCGGCGCCTTCGGCTTCCGGCAGGCTGCCGAGCAGGAAGCGCGACGAAAGCAGATAGGACTGCTTTATGAAGTCGAAGACGAAATTCTCCCGCCAGGCGGCGTCCTTGAACCGGCGGTCTCCCGGCTCGGGCTCGGCGACCGGCGGCACAGCTTCGCCGCCCATCATCCGGCGCGCCGTGTCCTGCCAGAGCTTGGCGTATTGCTGGGCGAGCTCCGCCTGGGCCGTCATCATGCGCGCCGGGTCGGCCATCATGCGCGCGGTCATTTCGAGAAAGGCCTTGCCGATGCCGAGCGGGTCGGGGTCGGTCCCGCCCGCCTCGGCGCCGTGCCGGGCTGCGAATTCCGCCGCCACGCGCTGGCTGCGTTCCGTGATTTCCCTGAAGCGTTCGGCGAGCGCATCCTGGTCGAGGGTGCCGGTCATGGGTCCGCCTCCAGCAATGATACGCCCTTACTATAGGCCGAGTATTTTGTTGCGACGCAGCATAAAATTGTCGCAGTGCGGAATAATCGTGCTGCTGGCCGGCTGCGCAATGCTGGAGGGCGAGCCGCCGCCGGAAAGCCGCGTGGCGGACGAAGAACGCATGCGGCAGGAGCGTCCCTGGCCCAATCTCGCCGATGTCCCCTCCGGGCCGCGCCCGGGTTCGTCCCGCGCGGCCATCGCGGCGCTCAAGGCGCAACTGGAGGCGGAGCGGGCGGCGCATGACGCGGGGCGCGCCTGTCTGGAAGGCCGGGCCGGCGATAACGGGAAGTGCATGGAATAGCGCGGCGCTCTTGCTATAAACGCGCCGCCTTCCCCTTCCGGAGACCGGAGGCCATGGAACACGACTTCCACCGAATCCGGCGCCTGCCGCCCTATCTGTTCGCCGAGGTGAACGAGATGAAGGCCCGCGCGCGCGCCGCCGGCGAGGACATTATCGATTTCGGCATGGGCAATCCCGACCGGCCGACGCCGCCTCATATCGTCGAGAAGATGATCGAAACCGCCCGTGACCCCCGCGCGCACCGGTATTCGACCTCGCGCGGCATACCGGGGCTGCGGCGCGCGATTGCGGCCTATTACGACCGGCGCTTCGGAGTGGAGATCGATCCCGACCGGGAAGCGGTGGTCACGCTCGGCTCCAAGGAAGGGCTCGCCAATCTCGCCCAGGCAATCTCCTCGCCGGGCGATATCGTGCTGGTCCCCAATCCGTCCTACCCGATCCACCCCTACGGCTTCATCATCGCCGGCGCGTCGGCCCGGCACATCCCCGTGGGGCCGGGCCACGACTTCATGGCCGAGCTTGAGCGCGCGGCGCGCCATTCCGTGCCGCCGCCGACTGCGCTGCTGCTGAGCTACCCTTCCAATCCGACGGCCGAAGTGGCCGATCTCGACTTCTATGGCGAGGTGGTCGATTTCTGCCGCAGGCGCGGAATCTGGATCATCTCCGACCTCGCTTATGCGGAAATCTGGTTCGACGGGGCGCCGCCGCCTTCCGTGCTGCAGGTGCCGGGGGCCCGCGACATTGCGGTCGAGTTCACTTCGCTCTCCAAGACCTACTCCATGCCGGGGTGGAGGGTCGGCTTCTGTGTGGGCAATCGGCGGCTCGTCGGCGCGCTCACGCGGGTGAAGTCCTATCTCGACTACGGCGCCTTCACGCCGATCCAGGTCGCCGCGGTAGCAGCGCTGAACGGCCCGCAGGACTGCGTGGAGGAGACCAGAGCACTCTATCGGGAGCGGCGCGACACGCTGGTGGATGCCTTCGGGCAGGCCGGCTGGGAGGTGCCGCCGCCGCCGGCGACCATGTTCGCCTGGGCGCCGCTGCCGCCGACGCTCGCCGGCATGGGCTCGCTGGAGTTCTCCAAGCTGCTGCTGCGCGAGGCGAAGGTGGCCGTCTCTCCGGGCGTGGGCTTCGGCGAACATGGCGAGGGGTTCGTGCGCCTGGCGCTGGTGGAAAACCGGCAGCGCATCCGGCAGGCAGCGCGCGGCGTCAGGCAGTTCCTGGCGGAAACCGAGGCCTTTGCCGGGAAGGCGGAGCGGCGCGCCGCCGCCGCCGCGCGATGACGGCGCTCAGGATTGCCGTCGCCGGTCTCGGCACGGTCGGCGCCGGTCTGGTCCGGCTCGTCGAACGCGAGGCGGATCTGCTGGAGCTCAGGGCCGGGCGCCGGATAGAGATCGTCGATGTGTCTGCGCGCGAGCGCGGCCGCGACCGGGGCGTGGCGCTGGACCGCTACCGCTGGCATGACGATGCCGTCGCCATGGCGCGCGGCACCGACGCCGAAGTCGTGGTCGAGTTGATCGGCGGCTCCGACGGGCCGGCGAAGGCGGTCTGCGAGGCGTCGCTCGCCGCCGGCCGCCATGTCGTCACCGCCAACAAGGCGCTGCTCGCTCATCACGGCGCCGACCTTGCCCGCGCGGCGGAGGCGGCCGGGGCGGCGCTCTCCTGGGAAGCCGCGGTGGCGGGCGGCATCCCCGCGATCAAGGCGGTGCGCGAGGGCCTCGCCGGCAACGAGGTCCGGCGCGTGATGGGCATTCTGAACGGCACCTGCAACTACATGCTTTCGGACATGCGCCGCACGGGGCGGGACTTTGCGACCGTGCTGAAGGAAGCGCAGGACCTGGGTTATGCCGAAGCCGACCCGAGCTTCGATATCGACGGCGTGGACGCGGCCCACAAGCTCGCCATCCTCGCCAGCCTTGCCTTCGGCGTGGAGGTCGATCTGGCGGCCGTGCATGTCGAGGGCATCCGCAGCGTGTCGGCGCTGGACATCGCCTTTGCCGAGGAGCTGGGCTACCGGATCAAGCTGCTCGGCATTGCGCGGCAATCGGAAGCGGGGCTGGAGCAGCGCGTCCATCCCTGCATGGTGCCGGTCGAGGCGCCGATCGCGCATGTGGACGGGGTGCTGAACGCTGTCGTGGTCGAGGGCAGCCAGGTCGGCCGCACGGTGCTCGAAGGCCCCGGCGCCGGCGCGGGCCCGACCGCCTCGGCCGTCGCCGCCGACATAATCGACATCGCGCGGGGCAACAGGGCGCCGGCCTTCGGCGTGCCGGCCGCGGCGCTCCAGCCCCTGCAGGCGGCGCCGATGGACGCCCATCGCGGCGCCTACTATATCCGCCTGATGGTGCTGGACCGGCCCCGCGTGCTCGCCTCTGTCGCCGCCAGCCTCGGCGCGCACGGCATTTCCATCGAATCCGTGCTCCAGCGGGGCCGCGCGCCGGAAGAGTGTGTCCCCGTTGTGATCGTCACCCATGAGACCGAGGAGCGCGAACTGAAGGCGGCGCTTGCCGAAATCGCGCGCCAGGAAGCGGTGGCCGAGCCGCCGCTTTCGATCCGCATCGAGGCCCTGTAGCGAGACCGGGAGGAGGCCCGACCCATGCCGGACACACCGTCCTCAACCGACAGCGCCAGGGCCGCGATGGACCGCAACCTCGCGCTGGAAGCCGTGCGGGTCACGGAAGCCGCCGCGCTCGCGGCGTCGCGCCTGATGGGCCGCGGCGACGAGAAGGCCGCCGACCAGGCGGCGGTGGACGCCATGCGCCGGGCGCTGAACGACCTGACCATCGACGGCACCGTCGTGATCGGCGAGGGCGAGCGCGACGAGGCGCCGATGCTCTATATCGGCGAGCGTGTCGGCGCCGGCGGCCCCAAGATCGACATCGCGCTGGACCCGCTGGAAGGCACGACGATCACCGCCAAGGGCGGGTCGAACGCGCTCGCCGTCATCGCCATGGCGGAGGAAGGCGGCTTCCTGCATGCGCCGGACGTCTATATGGACAAGATCGCCGTGGGCGGGGACCTGCCGGACGGCGTTGTCGATCTCGACCGCGTCCCGGCCGACAATCTGGCGGCGCTGGCCGACGCCAAGGGCGTGGCCGTCGCCGACCTCGTGGTCTGTATCCTCGACCGGCCCCGCCACGAGGACCTGATCGGCGCGGTGCGGGATGCGGGCTCGCGCATCCAGCTCATCCAGGACGGCGACGTCTCGGGCGTCATCGCCACATCGCGGCCGGAAAGCGGCATCGACATCTATATGGGCTCCGGCGGCGCGCCTGAGGGCGTGCTGGCGGCGGCGGCGCTGCGCTGCATCGGCGGCCAGTTCCAGGGCCGGCTGCTGTTTCGCAACGATGACGAGCGCGCCCGCGCGCAACGTATCGGCATCGAGGACCTGAACCGGAAATACGACCTGCTGGAGCTCGCCAGCGGCGATGTCATGTTCGCGGCGACGGGCGTGACCTCCGGCACCATGCTGCGCGGCGTGCGCCGCTTCGCGGGCGGCGGCTACACGCACTCCATGATCATGCGCTCCAAGAGCGGCACGGTGCGGACCGTCGAGGCCTGGCACAATTTCGACCGCAAGACCGGCTTCGACGCCGTGGATGGCTGAGCCTTTCCTCGGCGTTGCGTGCTCGCTCAGGGCACGCGCCTGGCGCGAGCGGCCCGGCGACGCCAGAGCCGCAGCGGCGATAGCCGAGAGGGAGGGGCTGCCGGACATCGCCGCGCGGGTGCTCGCCAACCGGGGCGTGACGCCGGAGGCCGCGCCCGCCTTTCTCAGGCCGCAACTCAGGACTTCCCTGCCGGACCCGTCCGGCCTCAGGGACATGGACATGGCGGCCGAGCGGCTTGCCGACGCGGCCGAGGCCGGCGAGACCGTCGCCGTGTTCGCCGATTACGATGTGGACGGCGCGACCTCGGCCGCCCTGCTCGCCCGTTTCCTCGAGGCGGCCGGCGGCAGCGCAAGCGTCCATGTGCCCGACCGCATCACCGAGGGCTACGGCCCGAACGACGCGGCGTTCGACAGGTTTGCGGCGGAGGGGCGCCGGCTCGTGCTGCTGGTCGATTGCGGCACCACGGCCTTCGCGCCGCTCGCCCATGCGGCCGGCCTCGGCCTCGAATGCGTCGTGCTCGACCACCACCTGCCCGAGGCCCGCCTGCCGGAAGCGCTCGCCGTGGTGAACCCCAACCGCATGGACGAGACGGGCGCCCTCGGCGGCTTGGCCGCGGTCGGGGTCGTCTTCCTGCTGGTCGTGGCGGCGAACCGCGCGCTCCGCCGGCGCGGCCATTACCGCTTCCGCCCGGAGCCGGACCTGCGGGAATGGCTGGACCTCGTGGCGCTCGGCACGGTGGCCGACGTGATGGACCTGACGGGCCTTAACCGGACTTTCGTTGCGCGCGGCCTCGAAGTGCTGGCGCGGAGGGGCAATCCCGGCATCGCGGCCCTGCTCGCCGCCGCCGGCGTCGAGCGGCGGCCAGGCGCCTATCATCTGGGCTTCGTGCTCGGCCCCCGGATCAATGCCGGCGGACGCGTCGGCGAGGCGGGGCTGGGAGCCCGGCTGCTCGCCACCGGCGATGCGGAGGAGGCGCGCCGCATTGCGGAGGTGCTGGAGCGGCTCAACAGCGAACGCCGGCAGGTCGAGGCGGATGTCCTCGCCGCCGCGCTTGCCGCCGGGCCGGAGGAAGGCGCGCCCTTCGTTCTGGCGGTGGGCGAAGGCTGGCATCCGGGCGTCGTCGGCATCGTCGCGAGCCGCCTTGTGGAGCGCTACCGCCGCCCGGCGCTGGTCGGCGCGCTCGAAGGCGCCCGGATACGCGGCTCCGCGCGCTCCGTCCCCGGCGCGCCCATCGGCCCGGCGATTCTGGCCGCGCGGGATGCAGGCCTGCTGGAAGCGGGCGGCGGCCACGACATGGCGGCCGGCTTCACGCTCGACATCGCCAGGCGCGCGGCCTTCGAGGCATTCCTTGCCGAGCGTCTGGGGCCGCTCGTGCCGGCGGGCGGGCAGGCGCGGCCGCTCGACATCGATGCCGGCCTCTCGGTCGCGGGCGCCTCGGCGGGCCTGCTGGAGCATCTGGCGGCCGTCGAGCCCTTCGGCCGCGGCAATCCGGAGCCCGTCTTCGCGCTGCCGGCGGTGCGTGTGCGCCATGCCCGCATCGTCGGCAGGAACCATGTCCGCGCCGATCTCGCCGACGCCGGCGGCGGGCGCCTCGCGGCCATCGCCTTCCGTTCGGCCGAGACGCCGCTCGGCCGGGCGCTGCTGGGGACGGGCGGGCCCGCCCTGCATGTCGCCGGAACCCTCCGTGCCGACGACTGGCGCGGCAACGGCGCGGTGCAGTTCGTCATTTCGGACGCGGCCCCGGCGGATGCAATGCGGTAGTGTTCAGGTTCCGCATGCTTCCGGAGCGGTCATGAACGCGGAAAGAAGGATCGAGGTTTTTTCGCGCCGGAATGCCAGCAATGTCCTGCCGGTCATGTGGACAATCGGGGAACTCGGACTTCCCCATATCCGCCACGATGTCGGAGGGTCGTTCGGGGGAACCGATATCTCCGACTATCTGGCGATGAACCCGAACGGGAGAATACCGACGATCCGGGACGGGCACTTCGTTCTGTGGGAGTCCAATGCCATCGTCCGCTATCTCTGTCGGCGTTATGACAAGGGCAATATCCTGCTTCCGGAAACCGAAGAAGGTTATGCGTTGGCGGACCAGTGGATGGACTGGCACAAGACGACGCTTTACCCGCCTTACATCGATCTTGTCTGGGCCCTCGTCAGGACCGAACCGGCGGTCCGGGACCGGGGAAGGATCGCCGCCCTGCTGGCAGGCACCGAGGACGCCCTGGCCGTTCTGGAAGGGCGGCTTGCCCAATCGAGCCATGTCGCGGGGGACCGCCTGACCATGGCGGACATCCCCCTGGGCGCCCTGGTCCACCGCTATCTGAATTTGGAAATCGAACGAACGCCGCTGCCGCGCATCGACGCCTGGTACCGCCGTCTGGCGGAACGGCCGGCCTTTGCGGAGCACGTCATGTTTCCGTTCGGGCGCAATCCCGGCGAGTGGTACCGTCTGGAGAGGGAGACGCCGTAGCCGGCCTTGACTCCCGTCCGGTGTGCGGCGGTTAATCGCATCGGGCTGCCTTCGGCGCCCTTCGGCAAGCATCCCCGGAAGACGCCGGGACGGAGCGCGGCTTGGCCCCTCCGTCCGCGCCGGGCGTTCCGGGGCAAGGGGAGGAGAAGAGGATGAACAGGACCATTGCGAGATTAGGTTTCGCCGCCTGCGCATTTCTGGCTGCGATGGGCTTCGGACCCGCCCAGGCGGAGTTCCCGGAAAAGCCGGTCACCATCGTCGTGCCCTGGCAGGCCGGCTCGAGCCCGGACGTCGCCATGCGCACCCTGGCCTCGCTTGCGAGCGACGACCTCGGCCAGCCCATCGTGGTGCAGAACATCGTCGGCGGGTCCGGCTCCGTCGGCACGCTCGCGGTGAAGAACGCCGCGGCGGACGGCTACACGCTGCTCAACAACTGGGTGGCGCCGCATGTCGTGGCCCGGCTCTTCAACCCGGAGATCGGCTACAACGACGGTGATTTCGCGCCGCTCTTCGGCCTGATCGCGCTGCCCTTCACGCTCGCCGTGCGCGCCGACCACCCGGCGACCGACGTGGCGAGTTTCGTCGAATGGGCGAATGCCCAGGACCGGCCCGTGAATGTCGGCATCTGCGCTGCGCTTTCGGTGCCGCGCATGGTGATGGAGGAGTTCCTGCGCACCTCGGGGGTGAAGAGCTACAAGCCCGTGCCCTTCAACGGCTGCATGCCGGACAATGTGAAGGCCCTGCTCGACGGCTCGCTGGACGCGACGACGGGCGTGCTGATCGCCGAGAAGATCTTCGGCGACGCCATAAAGACGCTGGCGGTGCTGACCGACGACCGGGTCTCCTTCGCCGGCCATATCCCGACCGCGAAGGAGCAGGGCGTGGATATCGGCTGGGGCAAGACCTCGCAGGGCTGGGCCGGCATCGTGGCGCCCGCGGGCACGCCGGACGCCGCGCTGGAGACGCTTCGGGCCGTGCTCGGCAAGCATGTCCAGACGCCGGCATTCCTCGACAAGATGACGGCGCAGTTCATCCCGATCGAATATAGCGGGCCGGACGAGTTCCGGGCGCTCTGGACCCGTTCGGCGGAGCTTCTGGAGCCGGCTGTCCAGCGCCTGCTCAAGGAGAAGAAGAACTAGCCGGAAACGGCCCGGCAGGTGCGCGAACCCGGCACCGGAACGCAGCCGGACCGGGAACGGGAAACCGGCTGGCGGACGGACCTTGCCGCCAGCCTGGTGAGCATGGGCCTCGGCGCCTGGCTCTTCCGGGAGACCTTCTCGTTCTCCGTTACCGCGTCGGAGCGGGTCGGCGGGGGGATCGACGCGGCGGGCTATCCGCGCCTGCTTGCCGGGCTCACCGTGCTGCTCGGGCTGGCGCTGGCCGGGCGGGCGCTCTGGAGATGGCGGACGGCGCGGGCGGCGGCCCCGCCCGCCGCGGAGGCGGACGGGCGGGGCGGCGGCAGGCTCCGGGCCGCCCTCTCCTTCGCGGTGCTGCTGCTCTACACGGTCCTGCTCGAACCGCTCGGCTTCCTGCTGGCGACGCCGCTCGCCGTCGGGGTGCTGCTGCGCATTACCGGCGGACGCGGTGCCGTGCATGCAGCGATTGCGGCCGTCGCCTTCACCGCGGCGATTTTCGTCTTCTTCCGTTACGGCGTGAACATCGTGCTTCCCGAGGGGCTGCTCAGGGGGATCAGCCCCTGATGGCCGAACTCGGCGCGCTTCTGGCGGAGCTGGGCGGCCTGGTCGGGCTGGCGCAGGTGGGCGCGCTGCTCATCGGCCTCGTGCTCGGCATCATCGTGGGCGTGCTGCCGGGGCTGGGGCCGCTGCTGGGCGTGACGCTCGCCATCCCCTTCACCTTCCACATGGACCCGGTGTCCAGCATCGCGCTGCTCATCGGCTTCTACCAGGGCGGCTCCTATGGCGGCGCGGTGACGGCCACCGTGCTCGGCATACCCGGCACGCCCATCGCCGCCGCGACCCTCCTCGACGCTCATCCCATGGCGCTTGCCGGGCGCTCCTCGGAGGCGGTCACGCTCGCCACCCTCGCATCGTGGATCGGCGGGCTGATCGGCGGCACAGTGCTGCTCTTCACCGCGCCGGCGCTCGCCAAGATCGCGGTCCGCTTCGGCCCGGCGGAGACCTTCGCGCTCGCCGCGCTCGGCCTCACCGCCATCGCCAGCCTCAGCCAGGGCAGCACCCTGAAGGGCCTGCTCTCGGGCCTTTTCGGCCTGATGTGCGCCACCATCGGCACGGACCCCTTCACCGGCATCGCGCGGTTCAATTTCGACCGCACGGAGTTTTCCGGCGGTCTCACATTCGTCGCGCTGCTGGTCGGGCTGTTCGCGATCTCCGAAGTGCTGATGCAGATCGAGCGGACCATGCGCGGCTGGCAGGCGAGCGAGCGCATCGGCGTCGCCTTCTCCATGTTCAGGACGCTCGTCTCGCGCTTCTTCGGCTATCTCCGGGCGAGCCTGGTCGGTGTCGGCATCGGCATCATTCCGGCCGTCGGCGGCGTCACCTCCGCCTTCCTCGCCTACAAGCTCGCGCGGGACTTCTCGAAGGAGCCGGAACGCTTCGGCAAGGGCGCGCCGGAAGGCGTGATCGCCAGCGAGGCCGCCAATTCGGCGACGACCGGCGGCGCGCTCATCCCGATGCTGGCGCTCGGCATTCCGGGCGACCCCATTGTGGCCGTGATGATGGGCGGGCTGCTCATCCACGGCGTCACGCCCGGCCCGATGCTGTTCTTCACCAATCTGGAGGTGCTGAACGGCATTTTCGCAACCTTCCTGATCGGGGCGATGCTGCTGCTGCCGCTCGGCCTGGCGCTGCTGCCGCTCTTCGTGCGCGTGCTACGGGTGCCGCTCGACTACATGCTCGCCGGCGTGCTGCTGCTGGCCATATTCGGCACCTTCGCGGTGCAGCGGCAGACGCTCGACCTCTGGATCATGTGGCTGTTCGGGGTCGTCGGCTACGCCATGCGCAAGGCCGGCTTTCCGCTGGCGCCGCTGGTGATCGGCTTCGTGCTCGGCCCCATAGTGGAAGTGAGCCTCCGGCGCGCGGCGACGCTCGCAAGTTCGGACCTGGCGGGCTATTTCCTCGGCCGCCCCATCGCGCTCGGCATACTGGTCCTTGTGCTGCTGGCGCTCGCATTCCCGCTGCTACGTGTGCTCTGGCAGCGCAGGGCCTGAGAATCGAAGGAGGAAGCGACATGGAATTCGGACTGGTGATGCCGCAGCACGGCGCCTTCGCCAACCGGGCGAGCCTCGAACGCATGGCCCGGGCCGGGGAGGACATGGGCTTCGCCTCCATCTGGGCCATCGACCACATCATCATTCCGCGCCCCTTCGTCGAGCGCTTCTCGGACAGGGTTTACGGGTTGTTCAGCACGCTCGGCTTCCTCGCCGGAATCACCGACCGGGTGAAGCTCGGAACGACGGTGGTCGTGCTGCCCTACCGCCATCCCGTGACGCTGGCCAAGGAAATGGCGAGCGTGGACGACCTCTCCGGCGGGCGGACCATATACGGCGTCGCCTTCGGCTGGATCAGGGAGGAATACGAGGCGCTCGGCGTGCCCTTCGCCCGGCGGGGCGCCAGGGCGGACGAGATGCTGCGCATCATGGATCGTCTGTGGTCCGACGGTCCCAACGACTTCAAAGGCGAGTTCTACGAGTTCGGGGATTTCGCCTTCGACCCGCCGCCGGTGCAGAGGCCGCGCCCGCCGATCTGGATCGGCGGCAACAATGAACGCGCGCTTGAGCGTGTCGTGAAATACGGGGACGGCTGGCACCCGATCACCTCGGCCCGCCGCCCGGGCTCCGTGCAATGGACCGTGGACGATCTCGGCCGCCGGCTGAAGCTGCTCGACCGCATGGCCGAAGAGGCGGGCCGGGACCCCGCCAGCATCGCGCGCTCGCTCCATGCGACGCTCGCCTTCGACATCGACGCGACGGACTTCCTCGGCGACGGCTACGCCTTCGTTGGCAGCCGGGACGATATTTGCCGCAAGCTCGACATGGCGCGGGAGATGGGCCTTGAGCACATCACCCTCAATCCCTGGTACACCATCCCCGGCCGCATCCACGAGCCGACCGTCGATACCGCCATGGCGACGGTCGAACGCTTCGTCGAGGAGGTGATGGGCGGCTACGCCGACTGAAGCGGGAGGAAGCCGGACCGTCGAGGCAGCCGCGCCGCCGGACGGAGATATGCGAATCCGGCAAGAGGCGAGGGTCGGGTGAGGGCCGCGCGCAGCGCCCGGGCCTGCCGGCGGCGCTTCGGAACGACCGGACCGCGCCCTACCGCCCGGAGAAGACGGGTTTGCGCTTTTCGACGAAGGCCCTGGCGGCTTCGAGATGGTCGGCGGTGAGGCCGGAGCGGGAGTGGTTGCGGGCTTCCATGTCGAGCGTCTCGGAGAGCGAGGCGGTGACGGCGCCGTTCAGGGTCTGCTTCATGTAGGCGAGCGTGATGCGCGGGCCGGCGGCGAGGCTTTCGGCGAGGCTCCGGGTCTCCGCCTCCAGCGCCTCGTCGGGGACGACCCGGTTCAGGATGCCGAGCCCCAGCGCCTCTTCCGCGCCGAGGCGCGCAGCCGTCATGTAGAGCTCCTTCGCCTTCGCCGGGCCGACCAGCCGGGTCAGGAACCAGGACCCGCCGAAATCTCCGGAGAGCGCCACCTGCGCGAAGCCCGTGGTAATCAGCGCGGTGTCGCTGGCGATCCGCATGTCGCAGGCGAGCGCGACCGACAGGCTGGCCCCGGCCGCCGGGCCGCGGATCATGGCGATGACCGGCTTCGGCATTTCGTGGACGATCCGGCTTACTTCCATCCGGCGGCGGAGCGACTGCGTGCGGCCTTCCAGCGTGTCGTCCTGGTGCGAGCCCTGGGCCATACCCTTCACATCGCCGCCGGCGGAAAAGCCGCGACCGGCGCCGGAGAGCACGATACAGCCGGTCTCGCGGTCTTCGGAGAGGCACTGCATTGCCGCTAGCAGGTCGTCCAGCATCTCGTCGGTCAGCGCATTCAGCCGCTCCGGCCGGTTCAATGTTAGCCAGGCGACGCCGTTCTCCCGGCGCTCGAGCAGATGTTCGGACATAGGCCCTACTCCGCGGCCTGCGGGCGCGGCGGTGCGCCGAAATCGGCGAGCGGCCCGAGTTCCTTTTCCACCATCGGGCGGATGTCGGTCGCGAGCTTCTCCATGCTGTCGAGCGCCGCACGGTGCGAGGAGCCGCCGACCTGGAAATGGAACATGATGTGCGCCGGCCGCGCCGCGCGGATTTCGGCCGTCAAGCGCTCCGCGATGGTCTCGCAGTCACCGACCAGCAGGTTGTCCGCGATCTCCTCCAGCGGCAATTCGTTCGGCATCGGCACTTCGGTCATCATCGCCCCGTCCATGACCTCCGCGCGGCGGCGGAGCGCCGAGGCGAGCCGCATCTGGTGGCGGGCATTGTCGACATAGGCGAGCGTCTCGGCGCGGCTTTCCGTCACGCAGAGGAAGCGCTGGAAGCCGAGCCGCATCGTCTCGGGGTCGCAGCCCTCCGCCCGGTAAGCCCCGGCGATGCGCTCGCGCATCCCGGCCAGGTAGTCCGCGCCGAGCCACCGCCCGGTGAACATGGGCGTATAGCCGCGCCGGGCGCAGAGCCGGTGGCCGGTCTCGCCGTCGCCTGCGACCCAGATGTCCGGGCAGCCATCGACCGGACGGGCGCTGATATGGGTCTCGGGCATCCGGTAATGATTGCCCTCATAGCTGAAGGTCTCGTTGTCGAAGGCCAGCTCCAGCATGTCGAGGAACTCTTCCAGCCTGGGCCGCGCCTCGGCGAGGTCCTGGCCGAAGCGCTCGAACTCGTAGGGCTGGTAGCCGCTGCCGACGCCGAGCACGAGCCGGCCGCCGGAAAAGGCGTCCACCATGCCGATCTCGGCCAGCAGCCGCGCGGGCTGGTAAAGCGGCGTCACCACGACGGCCGGGGCAAGCCTGATCTGCTGCGTCTCGCCGGCGCAGCGGGCCGCCATCAGCAGCGGCGAAGGGCAGATGCAGTAGTTGGAGAAGTGGTGCTCCGCGAACCACGCGATCCCGAAACCCAGCCGGTCCGCCTGGCGCACCTGCTCGATATGCTCCTCGAAGACGCGCTGCGGCGGCGTGCCCCGCTCCCGGTAACCCATCAGGCCGAAATAGCCGAAGTCCATTGCCTGCCTCCCCTGCGCCGCAGTCTCCTCTGCGGCCAGCATAGCAGCCGTCAGACGAGGCGGAAGCGCATGCCCCCGAGCGCAATGACGCCGTCTTCGACCGGCAGCCCTGAGGCGCGCACATTGGCGAAGGCCGCCCCCGCGTCCTCGCCCCTGAGGTCCAGGCCCGCCAGCCCCTCGCCGCGCCCGTCCCGGGCCTCGACGAAGCGGAGCCGGGCGTTGTCGAGCGGCAGCGCGAAGGCGCCACCGCCGTCGGCCTCCAGCGGGATTTCGGCAATGTCGCTCCAGCGCCGGGCCAGCCGCTCCGGGTCCGGGCTCTGCAGCTCGGCCGCCAGGATCGCCGAGACGACGCCCGTCCGGACATGGGGCTTCCAGTCCGGCCCCGCCGGGTGCCACGGCCCGTCCTCCGCCTCGCCGCCCTGCTGGCAGTCGATCTCGAAGAAGGCGCCGCCCGTGTCCTTCGGGTGAAGCTGCATCCCTTGGAAATCCCCATGCTCCAGCGGATTGGCGATGCGCACGCCGAGTTCGGCGACCCGGCGCCGGCGCGCCTCCAGGTCCGGGCATTGCGTGATGACCATGTAGCCGCCGTCGCCGCCGCGCCGGTCGAGATAGCGTCCGGCCGCCGTCCCCGTCCCGGTCGGCGCGACGACCTCCAGGAACTGGTTCCCGACCGGCAGCAGCGCGTTCACCAGCCCGTAGGCCGCGACCGCATCGTCCACATAACAGACCTCCAGCCCGAAGATGCGCTTCAGGTCCGCGACGACGGGCTCCAGATCGTGCGCGACAAGGCAGATCTGCCTGAGACGCAGGCGCATGGGGTTTCCCTCCCTCTCCCGGCGCCGCACTCTGCCGCGCCGATGCGCCGCCCGGCAAGCGGATTGACTTGGCCGCCGCCGCCGCCCGATATTCCGCGAATCCGCTTTTCGCTGCACACCCGCGTCATGCGGGCGAGGAGACAATCGAGCCATGCCGACCCCCATGCCCCTGGAGGGCGTCAAGGTCTTCGACGCCACCCAGGGCGTCGCCGGCCCGCACAGCACCATGCTGCTCGCGCAACACGGCGCGGAAGTGACGAAGCTGGAGCCGCTCGACGGCGACTGGGGGCGCACGCTCGGCAAGACCTACGGGGACCAGTGCGCCCATTCCGTGGTGTTCAACCGCGGCAAGAAATCGCTGGCGATGGACATGAAGAACGAGGCCGCGCAGAAGGTCGCCTTCAAGCTCGCCTCCGAGGCCGATGTCGTGGTCGAGAGCTTCCGCCCCGGCGTGATGGCGCGCTTCGGCCTCGGCTACGAACAGGTGAAGGCCGTCAATCCGGAGGTCATCTACCTCTCGGTCACCGGCTTCGGCCAGGACGGTCCCTACAACCGCCTGCCGGTGACGGACTCGGTGATCCAGGCGTTTTCGGGCTGGATGTCGATCAACCGCGACGCCTCCGGCACGCCGCAGCGCATCGGCATGATCGCCGTGGACGTGATGACCGGCCTTTACGCCTACCAGGCCATTTCCTCGGCTCTGCTGCGCAAGTTCCGCTTCGGCAAGGGCGCCTATATCGACTGCTCGCTGATGCAGTCGGCGGCGGCGTTCCAGTCCGCCAAGGTCATGGAGCACCATCTGGAAGGCGGCGCGCCGCAGGTGCTCTATGTGCCGGTCGGCACGATGCAGACCGCCGACGGCTACATCAATGTCACCGCCATGCGCGAACACCACTATGTCTCGCTCTGCAAGGTGCTCGGCCGCGAGGACCTCGCCGACGACCCGCGCTACAACGCCCGCGAAAAGCGTATCGAGCGCGAGGCGGAGCTGATGCCGATCGTCCGGGCGGCGTTTGCGAAGCGCACGACCGCCGAATGGGCCGAGGCGCTGACGGAAGCCGGCGTGATGAACGCGCCGGTCTCGACCTACGACCATTACCTCGCCGACGAGCATGTGAAGGCCGTGGAGAGCGTTTCCTGGATGGAGCATCCCGGCATGCCGGGCGCGCTGCCGGTTTCGAACATTCCGGGCCTGGCGAAGATCGGCTCCGACGAGGCGCTCGACACCGCCCCGCATATCGGCGAGCACTCGCGTGAAATCCTGCTGCGCGAAGGCTGGACGCCGGCGCAGGTGGAAGAACTCGTCGCGGCCGGGGCCGTCGGCGAGATGACGCAAACAACGGCCGAAGCGGCGGAGTAGAAGATGAAACTGTTGCGTTACGGCCCGAGGGGCCAGGAGAAGCCGGGCCTGCTGGATGCGGGCGGCGCCATTCGCGACCTTTCGGGGACCGTGGGCGACCTCGGCCCCGCGGAAATATCGCCGGCGGGCCTGACGCGCCTTGCGGGCCTCGACCCGGCTTCGCTGCCGGAAGTCTCCGGGTCGCCGCGCCTCGGCCTGCCGGTCGCCGGCACGGCCAAGGTGCTCTGCGTCGGCCTCAACTATATCGACCATGCCAATGAAGTGGGCGCGTCGATCCCGAAGGACGCGATCTACTTCCAGAAGCCGGTCACCGCGCTCACCGGGCCGAACGACCCCATCGTCAAGCCGGTCGATTCGACCATGCTCGACTGGGAGGTCGAGCTCGTCGTCGTCATGGGCTCGAAGGCGCAATATATCGGCGAGGACGAGGTCATGGACCACATCGCCGGCTTCGCGCTCGGCAACGACGTCTCGGAGCGCGAGTTCCAGACCAGGCGGTCCGGCCAGTGGACCAAGGGCAAGAGCCATGACAGCTTCGCGCCCATCGGCCCCTGGCTGGTGACGAAGGACGAGATCGCCGACGTGCAGAACCTCGCCATGTTCCTGGATGTGAACGGCGAGCGGATGCAGACCGGCAGCACCGGCAAGATGATCTTCTCGGTGGTCGAGGCGGTCGCCTATGCCAGCCGCTTCATGACGCTGATGCCCGGCGACGTCGTCATGACCGGCACGCCCCCCGGCGTCGGCAGCGCCATGAAGCCGCCGCGCTTCCTCGATGTCGGCGACGAGGTCCATCTCGGCATAGAAGGCCTCGGCGAAGCCCGCCAGACGGTCGTCTCCTGGGAGGACCGGCCGCGGGGCTAGGCAATCGTCAAGGGCTTGCCAGCCGCGACCTCAGCCAGACGGCAAGTTCGGCCTCGGAGACGCTGTCTGCGGCGACGCTCTCCATGATGTGGATCGCATCGTACGGATCGAATTCGAGGCGGGCCCCGTTGTCGGCCAGAAAGAGGCGGCCGGTAACCCAGGCGGTGCGCTTGTTGCCGTCGGTGAATGCGTGGCTTCTGGCAAGGCCATAGACATATGCCGCCGCCAGGTCGGCAATATCGGGATCGCCATAGGCTTCGAGATTCGGCGGGCGCGCCAGGGCGGATTCGAGTGCCCCCTTGTCGCGTATGCCGTCCGCGCCGCCATGCTCGGCGATTTGCCGGTCGTGGACGGCAAAGACGATACTCGTCGGGACCCACCGCCAAGAGCCGGTGAGCGATGCGCTCACCTCGCCAGCGCCCGCAGCACCTCGCGGTCGTCGTGCATGATTTCCTCGGCCAGTTTCATCTGGCGCTCGAAATTCGGGTCGTAGGGCGTCAGCCGGTAGCTACCGTCCGGCGCCTCGGTCAGATACAGGGTGTCGCCCTTCTTCACCCGGAGCCGCGCCATCGCCTCCTTGGTGAGAATCACGCCGGACGACGCGCCGACAGTTGTGATCTTGAAGGAAAGCATATGATTCTCCCTCCTTGCTATATAATCTTCATTATATATGGGATGCCCGCCGTTACAAGGTCGGCGGTGCAGATCGTGCAGCGACCGGCAATCGGTTACCTGCATTTCGAGTTCGAGCCGCACATAAACCTGCTGAAAACCCTTCCAATCGAATCTTTTGTGCCCTAATATATAGGCGATGAATTATGAGGACACGAATACGGAGGGCGCGCCGGGGCTGGAGAGCGACCATCGCTTCGGCCTGAAGCTCGCGGAGCTGTCGCGGCTCTGGCGTCAGGCGCTGGACGCGCGGCTCAGGCCGCTCGGCCTTTCGCAGGCGCGCTGGGCGGCGCTGATCCACCTCAGCGCCTATCCCGACGGGCTGACGCAGGGCCGCCTTGCGCTCAGGGTCGGCATCAGGGATTCGACCCTCGTGCCGCAGCTCGACGCGCTGGCCCGCGACGGGCTGATCGAGCGGCGCGATTCGCTGGAGGACCGGCGCGCAAAGACCGTCCGGCTGACGCCGGCGGCCGTGCCGCTGCTGGAGGAGATCGACCGGGTCGGCAGGGAGCTCCGCCAGGAACTCACGCAGGATATCCACCCGCAGCATCTCGACGTCTGCCTGCATGTCTTCAGCGCGATACGGAACCGCCTGGAAGGGCTGAACGGGGACAGGGACAATGGCCGAAACGCCTGAAAGCGCCGCTGCGGCTCCGCCGCCGGCGCGGCGCGGCGGCGCCATGCGGCGGCTGCGCTACCTCGCAATCGCCCTCATCGCCCTGGCGGCGCTGGCCTATGGCGCGCGCGAGGTGTGGGACCGCTTCACCCATGTCCACGAATACGACGCGCGCATCAAGGCGAACATGGTGACGCTGGCGAGCAAGGTGGACGGCGTGATCCTCGAACTCGCGGTCGAGGAGGGCGACCGCGTGGAGGCCGGGCAGGTGCTGGCGCGCCTCGACGACCGCATTCCGAAGCTCAGGGTGCGGGGCCTCGAAGCCGAGCTCGCCGGGCTGGAGGCCGAGCGCCGCCGGCTGCTCGTCGAGCGCGGCGTCATGGACGCGCAGACCTCGACCAGGATGCTCAGCCGCGAGAGCGATGTCCGCGCAAGCCGGGCGGGACGCTCTGTGCTGCTCTCGGACCTCGACCTCGCGCGGTCCGAACTCCGCCGCGCCAAGGCGCTTTACGAGCGCCGGGTGGTTTCCAGGCAGGCCCTCGACCAGGCCAGCGCGAAGGTGGACCGGATCAAGGCCGACCTGCAGAAGGTCGATGCCGAGACCCAGGCCGCACGCGCCCAGATGGCCGAGGCGGAGGCCGAGCGGCGGCGCCTCGAAGTGACCGATTCGGAGCTCGCCATGCTCGACCACCGCACCGTCCGGCTGCTGGCCGAGCTCGACCAGCAGCGGGTCGATGTGGACGACCGGCTGCTGCGCGCGCCCAATGACGGGCTGATCGACAGGATTTTCGTCGAGGAAGGCGAGTTCGTGAACGACGGCCAGCGCATGCTGCTGCTCCACGACCCGGGCGAGCTGTGGATCGAGGCCAACATCAAGGAGACCGAGCTCAGCCGGCTCCGGGTCGGCCAGGCGGTGGCCGTCTCCGTGGACGCCTATCCCGACACCGAATTCGCGGGCACGGTCGAGCGCATCGGCAGCACCACCACGGCCAATTTCGCCCTCCTCCCCACCCCGAACCCGAGCGGCAATTTCACCAAGATCACCCAGCGCGTGCCGGTGCGCATCGGTCTGGAGCGCAACGGCATGACGCTCCTTCCGGGCATGATGGTGGAAGTGAACATTGACGTCCGAGACCGTTGAGGTCCTGACGGAGCGCTTCGGCGCGCAATATCGCTGGTGGGCGAGCGGCACGGCGCTGGTCGCCATGATCGCCATGGTGCTCTCGTCGACGAGCGTCACCGTGGCCGTGCCGCACATCATGGGCGCGTTCGGCGTCGGGCAGGACCGCGCGCAGTGGGTCGCGACCGGCTATTTCGCCGCCATGACGGCCGGCATGCTGCTCAATGCCTGGCTGGTCCGCCATTTCGGCGCCCGCGCCGTGCTGACCGCAACCCTCGCCGCCTTCACCGCCGCCTCCCTGGCGGGCGCCGCCGCGCCGAGCCTGGATGTCGTCATCCTCTCCCGCGTCGTCCAGGGCGCCTGCGGCGGGCTGCTGCAGCCGCTTTCCATGCAGATCCTGTTCCGCGTGTTCCCGCCGGACCGGCGCGGCACGGCGATGGGGCTGTTCGGCCTGGGCGTGGTGCTGGCGCCTGCCTTCGGCCCCGCGCTCGGCGGGCTCGCCATCGACGGTTTCGACTGGCGCTGGGTTTTCCTGATCCCGCTGCCGGGCGTGGCGGCGGCCCTGCCGCTCGGCCTCGTCTTCATGCCGGAGCGCGAAGGCGCCGGGCCGCGCGCGGCTTTCGACTGGCCGGGCTTCGCCCTGCTGGTCACGGCCATCGTGGCGCTTCTCGACGGCCTCGCCAGCGGCCAGCGCATCGGCTGGCACTCGGACCGGATCGTCTTCGAACTCGCCCTCGGCGCGGCCGCAACGGCGGGCTTCATATTCCGCCAGTTGACGGCGCGGTCGCCGCTGCTCGACCTGACATTGTTCCGCAACGGCCGTTTCGCCTCGGCCTTCGTCGTCGGCTTCATCTTCGGCTTCAGCATGTTCGGCTCGATCTACCTCATCGCCGTGTTCGTGCAGGAAGTGCAGGGCTACACGGCGACGCGGGCGGGCCTGCTGATGGTGCCGGCGGGCCTGCTGATGGCGGTCATGTTCCCGGTCGCCGGGCGGATCAGCGACATGGTGCCGGCGCACTGGCCGATCATGGCCGGGCTTGCCGTATTCGGGGCGGGCTTCCTGCTCATGTCCGCGGCCGACGCCGACACGCCCTTCTGGACCTTCGCGCTCTTCATCATGATCAACCGCTTCGGGCTCTCCTTCGTCATCCCCTCGCTCAATACCGGCTCGCTGAGGGCGCTGCGCACGGACCAGGTGCAGCAGGGCTCCGGGCTGGTGAACTTCACCCGGATGCTCGGCGGCGCCTGCGGCATCAACCTGCTGGTGGTCCTGCTGGAAATGCGCACCGGCGTCTTCGCCGAGGCCTTCACCGCGACGCAGACCGCCGCCAACGCCGCCAGCATGGCGATGCTGGAGGGCGTCGGCCGGCTGGCGGCGGCCGGCGGGCTTGGCCCCGGGGAGGCGAGCGCGGCCGCCGCCCGCTATCTCGGCGAGGTCATGCTGGCGCAGGCGGAGGCGCAGGCCTTCCAGGACGTGTTCGTGGCCGTCGGCCTGCTCGCGTTCGCCGCGCTGCTGCCGGCCTTCGTCATGGCGCGCGCCGGCTTGCAGGAACCGCCGGCATCGGCGAGGCTGCAATCGGCATGACCAACCGCCTCGTCATCGGCATCAGCGGCGCCTCGGGCGTCGTTTACGGCGTCCGCCTGCTGGAACTCCTGGCGGGAAGCGCCGTCGAAACCCATCTGGTCATGACGCCGTCCGCGGAGGTCACGCTTGCGCACGAGACCGACCGCAAGGCGGCGGACGTGAAGGCGCTCGCCGACCGTGTTTACAACCCGCGCGACATCGCCGGCGCCATAGCCTCCGGCTCCTTCCGCACGCATGGCATGGTGGTCGCGCCCTGCTCGGTCCGGTCGCTCTCGGAGATCGCATGGGGCACGACGACGAACCTGCTCACCCGCGCCGCCGACGTGACGCTGAAGGAACGCCGCCGGCTGGTGCTGCTCGTGCGCGAAACGCCGCTGCATACGGGCCATCTGCGCGCCATGGCGGCGGCAAGCGAGAACGGCGCGGTGGTGATGCCGCCGGTCCCGGCCTTCTACGCCCGCCCGCAGAGCCTGGAAGAGATGATCGACCACACGCTCGGCCGCGCCCTCGACCTGTTCGGGATCGACCTCGGCACCGTCCGCCGCTGGCGCGAGCCGGCCCCGGAGTAGCGCCGCCGGCGCCCGGCGCCTCAGAGACTCAGCACCATGCCTTCCCGCGCGGCCTGCGTGCCTGGCCGATATTGGGCCGCTTCCGCGGCCAGCCGGTCCATCGCCTCGTCGTCGCGGCGCGGGTCGTGGTGGATCAGCACCAGCCTGTCCGCCCCCGCCGCCTCGCAGAGCCTCGCGCCCTCGTTCCAGGTCGAATGCCCCCAATGCGGATGGCGCGCGAACTCCTCCTCGGTGAACATCGCATCGTAGATGACGACATCCGCGCCTTCGATGAGGCCCAGAATGTCCCGATTGGGCGCGCCGGGCCTGTGGCCGGTATCGCAGACATAGCAGACGGACCGGCCCTCGAATTCGACCCGGTAGCCGGTGGCGCCGCCCGGATGGTCGAGGGGCGCGGTGCGCACATGCACGCCGCCCGCGAGCGCGAAATCCTCCCCGGCGCGGAAGTCGATGCAGCGCAGCTCGGCCGCAAAGCCCTCCAGCGGCACCGGGAACAGCTCGGGCGAGAGCATCCGCTCCAGCACGGAGCGCAGGCCGCTGCGCCCGGACAGATGGCCGGCGCGGAGCGCAAAGCGGTTGCGGGCATCGAAGAACGGCGCGAAGAAGGGCAGGCCGACGATATGGTCGAGATGCGTGTGGCTCAGCAATATGTCGGCGTCGAGCGGCGCCTCGCGCGCGAGCGCCGCACCCAGCTCCCGCAGCCCGGTGCCCGCGTCGATAACGACGAGCCGGTCTCCGCAGCGCAGCTCGATGCAGGCGGTATTGCCGCCATAGCCCGCCGTCGCCGGCCCCGGACAGGCGATGCTGCCGCGCACGCCGCGGAAGCGCACTTCGAAAGAGCCGGGCAAGTCAGGACGCCAGCCGGTATCCGCCGGGCTCCGTCACCAGGAGCCGCGTGTGGGGCGGGTCGCGCTCGATCTTCTGCCTCAGGCGGTAGATATGCGTTTCGAGCGTGTGCGTGGTTATGCCCGGCCGGTAGCCCCAGACCTCCCGCAGCAGCGTCTCCCGGCTGACGGTCGCCCCGCCGGCGCGGTAGAGATATTGCAGGATGGCCGTTTCCTTTTCGGTCAGGCGCACCGTCCTGCCGTCCTCTCCGTTGAGCAGCTGCTTGTAGGCGGGCCGGAACTTGTAGCCGCCGATATCGAGCGCGGCGTCATGGCTCCTCTCGTGCTGGCGCAGATGCGCCCTGAGCCGGGCCAGCAGCACCTCGAACCGGAACGGCTTGGCGACATAGTCGTTCGCGCCCGCATCGAAGCCGCGAACCGTGTCTTCGTCCGTATCCACCCCGGTCAGCATCACGATCGGAACCTTCACCCCGCGGCTCCGCATCGTCCGGCACAACTCGCGGCCGTCCATGTCCGGCAGGCCGACATCGAGGATCACGGCGTCGAATTGCCGTGCTTCCAGCGCCTCCACCGCCTCCTCGGCGGTGCCGGCCTCCCCGGTCTCGAATTCTTCGTGCAACCGCAATTGCTCGGCAAGCACGCTGCGCAGCGTTTCGTCATCGTCCACGAGCAGAATCGTCCGCGTCATCCGGCCGGTCTCCGGGAGCGAAAGTCCGTGTGGACGCTACCATAACTTCGACACCGGCGCGATTCCGGCGGTGCCGACGGCTCCGTGTCTCCAGGCTGGGCCGGCCGTCGTTTGTCGTTCGACCGAAATGCGACAGACTGCCGGTATGAAAGAAACGAAACGGCAGGCCGCCGGCATGGACAAGAGCCTGGCCGAGGCGGCTCATTTGCAGGCGATCGAGGGGAACCCCCTCCAGCCGCGCGAATTGACCATGTTCGAGAAGTTCGAGCATGAAGGATGGCCGCCCGAGGAGCGCCGGGCCTATATTGCGGGCCAGTTCGGGGGTCGCGGGGATGTCGCCCCGGCGGAATGACGGACCGGGACTATTGTTACCCGCCGTCCTTTGCCGTTCTTCGCAACAAGCTGGATGTCGGGGACACCCCCGACGCTGGAGGCGGCGGAGCGGCAGTTCGTCGCCCAACGGCTTCTTGAGGCGGTTCCTGCAGGCGATTTCGATCTCACCCGTTTGAAGGCCATCCATCGTCACTTGTTTCAGGACATCTACGAGTGGGCAGGCGAAATCCGCACGGTCGAAATCGAAAAGGAAGGCAGCCGGTTCCAGCCGAAACGCTTTATCGAGGTCGGCATGGCGGATATTCACAGCCGCATTCTGGCGGCGGCGTACTTCCAGGGCTCGAGTCCGGCTGCCTTCGCGGAAGGCGCGGGACCGGTCTTGGGCGATGTGAACCACGTCCATCCCTTTCGCGAAGGCAACGGACGCACGCAACTGCAATATCTGAAACAGCTTGCACGCCGGGCCGGACACCGTTTGGACCTTACGCGACTGGACCGCAAAAGCTGGATGAAAGCTTCGCAACGCTCCAACCTGGGAGACCATGAAGCCATGCAGCGCTGTATCCGCGGCCTGATCGTGACGCGGGAGGCATGAAGCCGCGTCCAAACGGCAGCGCGCTTCCGGCGTGGCCTCTCAGCCCCGGGCGCCGAAGACGGCGCTGCCCACCCGGACATGCGTCGCGCCGAAGCGGATCGCGGTCTCGAAATCGGCGCTCATGCCCATCGACAGCCCGGCCAGACCGTTGCGCCGGGCGGCCTCGCGCAGGAAGGCGAAATGCGGGCCCGGCAGGTCCTCGGCCGGCGGAATGCACATCAGCCCGACCACCTCGAGGCCGTATTCCCCGCGGCACCGGTCGAGGAAGCCGTCCAGCGCGGCCGGCGCGATTCCGCTTTTCTGGGGCTCGTTACCGGTATTCACCTGCACGAAGCAGGGGAGCGTCCTGCCCGCCCGCTCGAACTCCCGCGCCAGCGCTGCCGCCAGGCGGGGCCTGTCCACCGTCTCGATGACGTCGAAGAGGCGCACGGCGGCCCGGACCTTGTTGGTCTGCAGGCCGCCGATCAGGTGCAGCGCGATGTCGGGGAACCGCTCCCTGAACGCCGGCCAG
Organism: Alphaproteobacteria bacterium; assembly: GCA_022827685.1. Taxonomy (GTDB): domain Bacteria; phylum Pseudomonadota; class Alphaproteobacteria; order Bin95; family Bin95; genus Bin95. The sequence continues at coordinate 509 of JAJEIH010000088.1, read as the reverse complement.
CGCGCCTCGGCCTCCTGCACGCGGTTCTCGCCGAAGAGCCGGTGCCCCGCCGCCAGCGCCCCCGCGATGCGCCCTTCCGGCTGCAGCTTCGACACGGCCACCAGACGGACGGAGGAGGGGTCGCGCCCGGCAGCCTCCGCCGCCGCCTCAATGCGGCCCGTGACTGCCGCCAGGCGTCCGGCGGCCTCCTGATCTTCCGGATATTCCATCCCGGAACGCTACCAAAGCGCGCGGCCCGGGTTAAGCCGCGCCGGGCGGACCGGTTCCGCTTTCGTGAAACCGCAATGCCGGGACACCGACGAGGGCGTGCAGGGCGACAGAAAGAGCAAATAGTTCCTAAAATTCAGGTAATATTTCTCCATTATGGGCTTGCATTCTCAGAAACAGTGGTATGATGGGTCCGAGGGAAGAGGCATCCGGAGCCGCTTCCCGCCCGTGCCGGTCCGGTGCGGAACGACCCCGATTCAGCCGACAGGCGAGGTGTGTCCTGCGTCTCGCGCGCGCAATCA
>JAJEIH010000157.1 GCA_022827685.1 Alphaproteobacteria bacterium | reverse complement strand
GATCGGCCGGCTCGCGGGCGAAGGCTGGCGCTTTCCCAATCCGCATCTGTTGGTGACCGTCTAGACCCGCGCGTATTCGATGATTTTGGGCGCGTGATTTTGGTGGCGATGTAGTTGACCGGTTTTTGTCCGCAATGATTTGAGCGCTTGTTGGTGTTGGCCTGTGGACAAGTGGTCAGGCGCGGAGCGGCTGTCCACTTGTCCACAGGCCTTCGGCCGGTCGCGTGGAATCTGGGTCAGGCGACTTGCCGATTTTGGGGTTCGGCGGGCTTGGCATCGGCAGCTTTGCGCACCTGACATCGAGATCGCCGGGGATAGACTCGGGCCGCTGAGAACGATGCGGCGCCGGCCTGTCTGCTTGGTGGCAAGAGCCGGCGCCGCACCCCCCGGAGCCGTGCTGGGCACGGCCCGTACGCCCAGTATCGTGCGGGATTTTGCGGGGGTCGAGCCCGTTCTCATCGACCGCCGCGATGCAGAACTTCGGCCGCCTGTTCAACTGCCCGCAGTGCCACCAGCAAGTCGTTCTCTGCCCCCGCTGCGACCGCGGCAATCACTACTGCTCCAGGGAGTGCAGCCAGAGAGCGCGCCGAGAGTCGCAGCGTCGCGCCGGGCGGCGCTACCAGGACGGGCGCCGGGGGCGGCGCAAGCACGCGGAGCGCCAGAGACGCTATCGGGAGCGGCAGCGCTGCCGGGGGCTCCAAAATGAGGGCTGCGGGCGGAAAGTGACGCATCACCCTTCGACGCGCGCGCACCGCCGTGTTGTCGTGCCACGGACGCGAAGGACGCGCCGCGGAACACGGCCCTTCGGGGACGAGGAGCCCGCCGGGGCCTTCCACTGCAGCATCTGCGGCCGGTTCTGCGCGGTGTTTGTCCATCCGGGCCTGCGCGCGGTGCGGCACCCGGCACGAGAGGGGTGAGATGACGGTCGACAAGGAGACGAGCACGGAGATCCTGCGGCTTTATCACGCCGAGAAGTGGAAGATCGGCACGATCGCGCGTCAGCTCGGCCTCCATCACGGCACCGTCCGGCGCGTGCTCAGGGACGCCGGGGAGCCTCGGCGGCACAAGCCCCGGCCCTCGAAGCTCGATCCCTTCATCCCCTTCATCCGCCAGACACTGGAGGACTATCCCAAGCTGCCGGCCAGTCGGCTCTACGAGATGGTGTGCGGGCGTGGCTACCGGGGGAGCCAGAGCCACTTCCGCCGGATGATCGCCCCCATGCGGCCGAGGCCTGCAGCCGAGGCTTATCTGCGGCTGAAGACCCTTCCCGGTGAGCAGGCCCAGGTTGACTGGGGTCACTTCGGCAAGGTCAGGATCGGGCGCGCGGAGCGCCCGTTGATGGGCTTCGTGATGGTGCTGAGCTACTCGCGCCGCATCTTCCTGCGCTTCTATCTGGGCGCGGGCATGAACAACTTCCTGCGCGGCCATATCGACGCCTTCGAGGCCTGGCAGGGGGTGCCCCGCGAGCTCTGGTGCGACAACCTGAAGAGCGTCGTGCTGGAGCGCCGCGGGAACGCTGTCCGCTTCAATCCCCGCTTCCTCGACTTTGCCGCTCACTATCGTGTCCTGGCGCGCCCTGTCGCGATCGCGCGCGGCAATGAAAAAGGGCGCGTGGAACGGGCCATACGCTACGTGCGCGACAGCTTCTTCGCCGCCCGCCAGTGGCGCGACATCGACGATCTCAACGCCCAGGCCGAAGCCTGGTGCGACGGCATCGCGGCCGACCGCCCCTGGCCCGAGGACGGCTCCATCACCGTGCGCGAGGCCTTCGAGAAGGAGCGCAGCTCCCTCATCGCCCTGCCCGGTGACCGCTTCCCCGTCGATGAGCGCCTTGAGGTCGTCATCGGCAAGACCCCCTACGCCAGGGTCGACAAGAATGACTATAGCGTCCCGCACACCCATGTGAGGCGCACTCTGGTCGCGATCGCGACGCTGGACGAGGTGCGCATCCTCGACGGCACGGACGTCATCGCCACCCACCCGCGCAGCTTCGGCAAGGGCGAGTGCATCGAGATCCCGGAGCACATCGCCGAACTCGCCAGGGAGAAGGCTAACGCCAGTCGTCTTCGCGGGCAGGATCGGCTGGTCCAGGCTGCGCCCAACAGCGAGCGGCTGCTTGATGAGGCCGCCAAAGGCGGCGGCCATCTCGGCTCCATCGTCGGCGCTCTTCTGCGCCTGCTCGACGAGTACGGCGCCGCCGAGCTCGAGGCGGCCATCGACGAGGCGCTCAAGCGCGGCGTCCCCCATCCCAACGCCGTGCGCCTTAGCCTCACCCGGCGCCGCGAACTGCAGGACAAGCCGCCGCCCATCCCGGTCGACCTGCCCGACGATCCGAAGGTGCGCAGCATCGCCGTCCGCGACCACGACCTGACGGACTACGACGGGCTGGCCGACGAAGACGAAGGGGAGGACAGCGAAGAATGAGCGACACTCTCAAGGACCGTGCCCGGGCCCTCGGCCTGCACGGGCTCATCGCCCACTGGGACGAGGTCGCAGACTGCGACTGGCTGACCACGCTCATCGCCTGGGAAGAAGACGAGAGGCGCGCCCGCAGCCTCAAGCGTCGCCTCGCCGATGCCCGGCTCGGCGACTTCAAGCCGCTCGCCGACTTCAACTGGGACTGGCCCCGCCGCTGCGACCGCATGGCCATCGAGGACCTCATGGGCCTCGACTTCCTCAAGGAGGCCGCCAACGTCGTCCTGGTCGGCCCCAACGGCGTCGGCAAATCGACGATCGCCGCCAATATCGCCCACCGCGCCGTCCTCGACGGGCACACCGTGCGCTTCGCCACCGCTGCCAGCATGCTCGGCGAACTCGCCGCCATCGACTCCGACACCATGCTCCAGCGAAAGCTGCGCTTCTACGCCCGCCAGCACCTGCTGGTGGTCGACGAGGTGGGGTACCTCTCCTACAGCAATCGCCACGCCGACCTGCTGTTCAACATCGTCTCCAGCCGCACCCACCAGAACTCCACGATCATCACCACCAACCGCCCCTTCTCCGAGTGGGGTGACGCCTTCCCCAACGCCACCTGCGTCGTCGCCCTGGTCGACCGCCTCGTCCACAACGCCGAGATCATCGCCATCGACGGCGATTCCTACCGCCGCAAGGAGGCCGAAGAACGCCAGAAGCAGCGCAGCGCTGAGCGCCGACGCCGGCGTGAGGCAAAAGCGCGCCGAAGATCGGGCAAGGGCGGTTCGGAGGACACCGGGGGCGACTGAGGCGGCGTAGCCGTGCGCCAGCTGCACCCATGGGATCGGCGGCTGCGGGCAGAGGAGCTGCGCGGCCGTCCCCTCGAAGACGTCGCCCGCGCCCTCGGCTACCGCCGCGATCCCGACGACGACGCTCGCTGGAGGCGTCTCGGATCGGTCGTCAGTATCAACCGCTTCATGTTCTACGACCATCTGCGCGGCGAGGGGGGCGCCGGTGCCGTCGACCTGGTGGTCCATGCCCAACGATGCACCGTGCCCGACGCCCTGGCCTTCCTCGCGAAAATGCCGGGCCTCTCCCGCCGCCCCCCGGAGTGCCTCTGTCCACGGCTGCCGCATCCGCAGGAGCGGCACTGGCCCGCAGTGGAGCGCTACCTCGTCGACGAGCGCGGCCTCTCGCCCGTGCTCCTCGCCCTGTGCCGCGACCTCGGCCTGGTCCACGCCGACCGCAACGGCAATGCCGTGTTCGTCTGTCGAGACGCTGCAGGCGGCGCGACCGGCGCCGAGATCGTCCCCACCGGCGGCCAGTGCAGAGCGGCTGCCGGCGTCGGCGAAGCTGCCCCGCTCGCGCGCGGGGGCTTCTGGATATCGTGGGAGCTCGACTGGCCGCACTCCGTGCTCATCGCAAAGAGCGCCATCGACGCCTTGTCTGCCCTCTCCCTCCAGCTCATGCCGGCCGAACTCAGGGAGTGTGCCGTGGTCTCCATCGCCGCCGTCACTCCAAGCCTCCCCGCGTGGATCGAGGACTGGAACCCCCGCCGCATCTTCTGTGCCTACGACGCTACCCCCGGCGGCGATGACGCCGCCGAACGGCTGTTCCGAAAGGACAGCAGGGTTGTTCGCGTGCGACCCGCCCTCGACGGTGACGACTGGAACGACATGCGCAGGCGCGACCTCCAAGGCAATATGCTCGAGATCGACGATCGGCCCATCGGTTGAAAAACGGCAGGGTCCCTCAGCCAAACCTGCAAGGCCGCTCTCGCACCACCGCGATCACAACGACCCACTCCGCAAGCCTGACCGCGCTCAGCACTGCAGATCGCGGCGCTACGCCGATCGACGCTCCACCACGCCAAGCTGTCTCAATGAGCGAATACACGCGCTTTTGCGTGATCGCCAACA
>JAJEIH010000089.1 GCA_022827685.1 Alphaproteobacteria bacterium | reverse complement strand
CTGCGGAACTTCGGATCGGGGATTTCGCGTCTCCGGAGGTGGATATCGCGTTCACCGGGATGACGGATAGCGCCGGCGCGGCCAGGTCCGACATGCGCTGGGACGATATCCCCGTGGCGCGGGGCGCGTTCCGGTCAAGCGATGCAACCGGCTCGATCGATGGCCGGTTCTACGGCGCCGGCCAGGGAGAGGCGGGCGGCGTGTTCGAACGGAACGGGATTATGGGGGCGTTCGGTGCGGAACGGTAATCGGAGATGGCCTGCTCGCACGGGCTGCGGGGTTTTGGCGATGCTGGCGCTGGCCGCCGCGGCGGCGAGTCCGCCGTCGGGCGCCGGCGCGCAAACGGTGAAGACGCCGGAGGCGCGGTCGTTCGCGATCCGGGTCGAGGAGGGGACCCATGTCGTGTTCGGCGTGGCGGAGCCTCTGCCCGGCGCCGGCGGCGGGTTGCGCATCGGCTTCGCGGTCAGTTGCGAGCGGGCATCGGGCAGGCTGGAAGCGCTGATGTCCTTCGGGTCCGTTCCCTTGGACAAGCGCGTCCAGGCAGCTGCCGGGGTTCCGGGCGGCCGGGTTGAGCGTTTCGGTCCGGCGGTCAGGGGCGGCGGTCCGGCGGCGGGGTTTCACGATCCGAGGGTTGTGGGCCGCGAGGATGTGCTGCGCTTCATCGATGCGGCGTTCGCACCGGGCTCGCTGGTGTCGAACGGTCACAACTCGATCTGGAACCGGGTCGGGGCGCGGGAGAACCGGGAGGCCCGCACGGCCCTGCGGCGCTGCGCGGGAGCCGGCGAATGACGCGGGGCGCTTTGGATATGCGAACCCGAATGCGGTCAAGGGAACGAGCCGCGCGCCGGCGGGCATTCGACATGTCGCTGGAGGCGACGCTGTTGCTTGCCGTGCTGCTGGGGTGGGTCTCCGTGGCGGCGGCCCAGGGCGGTCAGCGTTCGGATCGGGGATCGGTTTTTCGGAAATGAACGGGGGTAGGCAATGAATGCGGATGTGACGGCCGTGTTGGAGAGAGGATCGATTTTCGCCTGGCGGGCTGGATGGTCGTTGACGATGTCGGCGGCGTCGGTGGCGATCCTGGTCGGGTACGCGTTGGCAGGTTGGATCACCGGAATTTCGTTCGTAGTGGTGGAAGTGGCGGTATGCGTCGCTTTGTACGGCTTCCTTTGGTTGGCTGGCCTTTCGTACGGGGCGGGGGAAGCGGCAGATCGGACTGTCGTGTTGAGCGACGCCTATCGGGGGATCTTTCAGTTTCGATTGGTGATGTTTGTGTTCGGGCTCGCGCTCTCTGTCTGGGAGGATCGCGGCGGGATGGGAGTGGCGGCGGCACTGTTGTGCGGTGGCTTCTGGTTGGGGGCATTGATCGAGAGCGTATGCATAGGAAAGGTCGCGCGGGCTCAGGAGTTCTCGCTTGGGAGAGCACTGGTTGTTTCGCTGCGAATTGCAGGAGTCGGGAGCCGACGGGCATTCCGAGTAAGAGAAGATGCTTAGCTCGCTGGTTGGGGGAGCTATGTCATTGGGAGCTCTGCTAGATCGCTCCGGTGACGTTCAAAAGGCCCAGTCCGATAAGGCAGACGATACCCAGACCGACATCGGTGAGGGTGTTCTGTATCGGAGATCGGATCCGTTCCCAGGGCATGTTGTGACGGTGTCGGATTACCCAGATGGCCGGAGGTGCGAGAAAGGCAATCCAGGCGGCTATCGAGATGGCATAGACGACATCTCCGAGGAATGTGCCGAGGTCCATAAGAGAGGGTCTCCTGTCCAAGTTGGAATTACGAAAACAGAAATATTTCGGCGATTCCGCGTTGGGAAGCTGGAATCTGGTGACAAATGCTGCCTGGGAGCAGTTTTATGGGGAAAACCGGATCGGCGGGCAGAAAAGACCCTTCTGGAGTTGCTGGCTGCCGCGGTACTGCTCCTGATATGCACTGAGGCTTCGCTGGCGCAGACTGGCTCGGGAAGGTCCTGGGCGGCGGCGCCCATCGCGGCGACGGTGACGGTGGCGGCGCCGTCGCGGAACCTGCCTACGGAGATCGCGGAACTCGAGATCGAGATCAAGCAACTGGCGCCGCTGCCGCTGCGGGATCTGGTTGGGCGGATCGCGGATCTGGTCGGGCTCCGGGCTTCGATCGAGGAACGTCCCGGCCGTGTCCTGGATGGCGACGTCGAGATGCCGCCGCCCGTGCCGTTCGGTCTTTCGATGAGGGGGGTGGTGCCTGTCGTGCTCGACGAGGTCGCGCGCCTGTCGGGCTACGACTGGGGCTGGGAGGACGGGCGGCTCCTCTTCTATCGCTATGCCGATGTGGAGCAGCGGCGCCCGGAGCGCGTTCCCGGCGGCGTTCCTGTGGGCGTCCTGGCGGCAGTTGCGGACGAAGAGGCGCTGGAGGAAGGCGAAAGGCCGACGCTCGTGGAACAGGACAGGCGGGCGGCTCCGGTCGAAGTGGCGCCGGGACCGGTCGCGGACGGTGTGGAACGGATCGATCCTTCGCAGAGGGGGGAGAGCGACGATGCCGGGGAACGGTTCGAGGCGGGGCGTGTGGCGTCTGAGGTTCCAGGGAAGCTGGAGCCGGGAGGAAGGCCAGTGGATCCCGTTGCTGTTGCGTCGGTGGAAGGACAAGCGCCGGCGGGCGCGGCGAAGGCGGGCGCGGCAGGAGCGGCAGCATGGCAAGTAGATCCGGAGGTACACGGCACGGTCGAGGGCGTGTTGCGTGCCTGGGCAGAGCGCGCCGGCTGGAACGTGGAGTGGAAGAGCGAGCGCCGGTTCGGGGTTGGTGCGGCGGCAGAGTTCCCGCCGGGCGAGACGGAGGAAACGGGCTTCCTTGCTGCGGCGGATGCGCTGCTGGCGATTTCGCCGATGCGCAGGACGCTCACGGCGACGGCCTATCCCAACAAGTGGCTCGTGGTGCGCGACCTCGGGAGCGCGGGGCAATGAGCGTTGGCGCGGCGGCGGGCGCGTTCCTGGTCGGGGCGGTGGCTCTTGCCGGCTGCCAGACGCTGGACTTCGGGCGGGACCCGGTGCCGAAGGAAGGTAACGGCTCGGTCATGGATCCCGCGGAAGCGCGTCTTGCGGAGGCGGCGCTTCGCGCGGAGCGGTCGCTGGCGTTGCTCGCGGAGACGCGTTCGGCCGGGGCGGACCTCAGGGTTCCGGACATGCCGAGTAATACGCCGCCGGAACTGCTGCTGCGCGTGTCGATGGAATACATCGGGCCGCTGGAAGAGCTGGCACGTCAGCTGGCGGCAGGCGCCGGGTATGCGCTGGTGACAGCGGGGCGTCCGCCGCCGGCGCCGGTGCTGGTCGAGATTGACGTCAAGGACACACCGCTCATCCACATTTTCAGGGATGCCGGCATGCAGGCGGCCGACCGCGCGCTTCTGACCGTGGACGCCGGCCGCATGACCGTGCGCCTGGACTGGTTCGAGGCAGCGCCGCACGGATGATGCAGTTCCTGCGCCTCCTCCTTCCGGCCCTTGCCGTGCTTCTGCTCCCGTTGTTGGCAGGGGCGAGGGGCTCTGCGCCACCCGATCTGGCGGCGTTGCTGGAAGCGAAGCCGGGCGCCGATCTGGGTTTGGAGTTCGGGGAGGAGAAGCGCCGGGAGGCGATGCGCGCGGCTGCCTTGGGCTTTGGGGCGCAGGGCGGTCTGGCGCGGCGGTCCTGGGAGATCGAACGGAAGGTCATCGCGAAGCACGCGGCGAGCCTGGACCGTCTGTACGGGTTCCGGCGTCTGACCGAGACCAGGCACGGGTTCACGCTGGTGCCTCCGGTGGTGGGGGAGACCCGGCAGGCGGTGCGGCTGGACAGGGACGGCCGGCGCGCGGCCTCGGCGGCGCGGGTGGTGAGGATCGTGGAGGCGGAGCGGCTGGCGACGGCGCCGCCGCACTGGCGGGACTATCTGGTGAGGCGCTGGCGAGTTCCGGAGCCGCCGGTATCGGTGCTGTTCCCCAGGGACGACCGGGAGAAGGCCGACTGGGCGCGCTGGATTGCCGAGGGCTGGCATGAGGGTATGGCGCAGGCGGACGCGATCTTCGCGGCCGACCTGGACCGTCTGAATGCGCTGTTGGAAGGGATTGCGCGCTGGGGCACGCTTCATGCGGCGCGAATGGTGGGCGCCCCCAGGATCGAGGTGAGCCGGTCCGCGACGGCCGGTGACGGTCAGGTGATGCGGGTCGGGGAGACGTTGGTTCGCCTCGGGCGGCCTGCGGAGCTTCAGGTTCGGTCGCGCGAGTGGCGCGGGTTCGTGTTTCGCTCCGGAGGCAGCGAGGCCGAAGTGGGTTTGCCGGTATGGGCGGAGGCAGGGCCGTGAGGGGCAAGCAGAAGGTCCGGGATGTGCTGACGGGGACAGCGGAGGACCTGCGGGTCGAGCAATTAGAACCGGTACACGGTGGGCGGGCCCGGGTAGATGGCGTCGATGAGGATTCCGATCAAGCCCAGGGCGAGAAGCATGACACCGAAGCGAAAGAACCGTCGGGTGAGACGGGTCAAGAAAGCGTCAGCAGGTCCGATGCAGAGAAGGAACCAGAGGGCGGCAAGCATTGCGGCGGTATAGCCGATGATTCTGGCAACGAGGGGGATGAGCTGGGGGTCGATGAGCTGGTTCTGCATGATGCCTGTAAATCGGTGTGTTTGACGTTTCTGCTCTTTAACTTGTTGGTGTTGTGCGGGCTATGGGGCGAAGCGCCGACGTGGAAGTACTTTACGGCGTTTCTTGGCGGTTACGGCGTTTTGTTTGCCGCGTGCTGCGGTTTGGCCAGACGGCGGGGTTCGGATGAGGAGAGCGCCGGCGCGACGGCGTTCGTCGAGAGTCGGATGGCCATCGCAATGTTGGGTGTTGGGGCGATTGCCTTCGGTTCGACGGTGCTTCTTGAAATCGTTCCGGATGTCATCGTGGTTGCCGGTGTTTTGGGCGGTATTTCTGACGGGAATTCGGTTGGAGCGATAGCACGGCAACGAGGCTGCTCGGTGTTGGGTAGCGTCGGGTTTGTATTGCGGATGGGAGAAGCACGGGGCCGGAGGGGGAGGAGCAAGCCATGACCGGGCTCTGGTCCGCCGGCGAGCACGCGTTTCCGGTCGAGCAGCTGGACGATTTCCTGCGGTGGGCGTGGGCGGAGCGCGCATCGGACATCTCGTTCCAGACGCAGGCGCCGGCGTTGATCGAGGTGGACGGGCGGGTGCGTCAGGCGACGGGCGCGCTGCTGGACGGTACGACAGTGGAGAGGATCGCGCGGGCGATCGGGCGCGAGACGGCGGACGGGGTGTTGCGGTCGGGGCGCGCGGTGGATTGCGGCCATGCCGTGAGCATCCGGCGCGGTGAGGCCATCAGGTTTCGCTGCAATCTCTCGCCGGTCCAGGTGAGGCACGGGTTCGGCATCAACATCACGATGCGGCTTCTGCCGGGCGATCCCCCGACGCTGGACGAGCTGCAGATTGAGGATGAGATCGTCGCGGCGCTGGAGGCCTGCACGGGACTGAACCTGGTCACGGGTGTTCCGGGTAGCGGCAAGAGCACGCTGCTGGCGGCCGGGACGCGGCGTCTTCTCGAAACGGGCGCGGGCCGCATCCAGAGCTACGAGGCGCCGATCGAGTTCGTGTTCGACGGGGTCGAGACGAATGGGGCGAGCCTGATGTCGAGCTCGGAGATCCCGCGCCATTTCGAGAGCTTCGCGGACGGCTTGCGGGCGAGCCTTCGCCGGCGGCCGGTGGCGGTGATCGTGGGCGAGGCGCGGGACCGGGAGACGGTCGAGGCGGCGATCAATGCGGCCGATTTCGGCATCGCGGTCTACAGCACGACGCACACGATCGGGGTGGCGAACACCATTCGCCGGATGCTGAGCGAGTTCCGCGAAGAGGAGCGGGACGAGCGCGGCGCGGCGCTGGTGGACATGCTGAACCTGGTCGTGACGCAGGTGCTGCTGCCGAACCCGAAGGGCGGCAGGACGGCGATCCGGGAATGGCTCGTGTTCGACGCGGAGTTGAAGGCGGAGCTGCTCGACATGGAGCGCCGGCTCTGGCCGCGGCGGATATCGGAGATGTTGCGCGAGAAGGGCCAGGGGCTGCTTGAGGAAGCCAGGTTAGTCGCTGCCGAGGGGCGGATCGGGGCGATGGACCTGGCGCGCATCAGGGCCTCTCACGGCATTTCGGGAGAGCGGCGGTGAGGCTGCGGGGAGGCAGGCATGGAGCAGCTTGTCTGGCGCGACAGCGCGCGGGCGGTCCGGATCTGGGGGTTCGATGCCCGGCTGGCGGCTTTGACATTCGCCTGGCTGTTCTGGCCGAACATTGCGACGACGGTTTTGCTGCTGCTGGCGTTCGCGGGATTCCGGATCGCCGAGAAGCGGGGCTACCGGCTGAAAGCGGCGATAAGGCGTGTGCGGGCGGCGAGCTGCCGGGGCCGGCGCGCGCTCTTCCTCGACCGCTATCGGCGGTTTGCGGACTTGCACTGGCTATAGGGGCGATGGTCGGGACGCCGGCGAGTGCCGGGTTCGAATTTGAGCCCGGCCCGCGGGAGGGGGTGTTGCTGCAGGCGCCGGACGAGACGTCGCTTGCGGAGACGGCGGCGAGGCTCGGACCGGCCGGGGTGAGGCTGCGCTGGGACCGGCGGGTGGAGGCCGGCCGGCCGGTTCAACGGGTGCATGGCGACTGGCGGTCTCTGCTGTTCGATGCAGGTCTGGCGTGGCGCCGGTTCGGGGACGAGCTGCATATCCGTCCCGCTGGCGTTCGCGAGGGTGAGATCGAGTTTGCGACGGCGCGCGCCGGCGCTTCGGACTGGCGGGTGTGGGCCGAGGAGACATTGCGGTCGGTCATGTCGCGCTGGGGCGCGCGCGCCGGGGTGGAAGTGGTGTGGCGCACGGACCGGCGCTACCGGGTTCATGACGGGCGGGTCTTTCGGGCGGTCACGTTCGAGGAGGCGACGGCGGCGCTGTTTGCGGGGCTCAGCGACGTTACGGATGCGCCGGCGGGGAGGGTTTCGGAGGACGGCGCCTCGATGGCGGTGAAACACGTTTGGCGAGCGGGAGACGACCGCTGATGACGGACGATTACGGGATGACGTTCGGGACCGGGCCGGGCGGGTTGTTGGTGCCGGGAGATCTTGATGATCGCATAGAGGAGGAAGGAGCTGCTCTCGGGAACGGAGCGGACGTAGCAGAAGGACAAGAGGTGGGGCCGGCGACCCGGGGAAACGGGGAAGACCGTGACTGGACCGATATTGACCGCCATGCCGACAGGGTTGTCGCCACTCTGGGCAATGTGCTGTTGCGGGAGTTCGGGAAGCTTGAGCGGGTTCTGGAGAAGCTGCAGGAGAATACGGAAGCTGACGCGGCGGAGCGACGCGCGGAGTTCCAGACGGTCCGGGACGAGCTGCTCGATGTGAAGGTCAGGTTGTCGCTGATTCGCGATGTGCCGGAGGACCTGGCGCGCAAGTTCGACGTTGAGGACGTTCTGAGCAATCAACGCCACGAGTTCGGGTACTTGCGGGAGTGCATGGCATGGCAACGGGGCGCGGCGACTGCGGGGACGCTGGGCACGGTGCCTCGGTCGAGGAGGTCTGCGGGCGGTGCGACCGCTTTGGCGGTGTCCGGGGGCATTGGCGGTTTTCTGTTGTGCGCGACGCTGGCGGTGGCCTTCGGGCTGGTTGACGGGAACGAGCTGCGGGGGATCCGGCAGCTGGAACCGGCATCGGTGAGTGGGGCGCAAGGGCGAGTGGAATGGCCGCAGACGCGGTTGCCTCGCGGTGGCCGCGAAGAGAGTCCGTTGGTGGATTTGGTCGAGCCGCCGCTTGTCACTGAGCGTCCTCAAATAGTGGTGCCTCCCGGCTTGGAGGAAGACGAGGAGGCCGCTCGAGGGCGAGGCGGGCCGGAAGAATATCTGGGCCGCCGTGAGGACAGGAACGGATTGCATCCGGATGTTCTGTCGGACGGGGCGCCGTAGCGAGGGAGGGGAGCGAATGAAGGCAAGGACCGTGAGGGTGATGCAGGCGGTTGCGGGCTCGCGCTTGCTGGCGTTGTCGGTCGTCGCCGGGACGGTGCTGTTTCTGGGGGTTGTGGCATGGGCGTGAAGAAGACGTGCGCCTGGGCGGTTTCGGCCTTGGTCGGTGTCGCGATGATCGGATGGTCGATGGATACCAAAACGGCATTGGGCCAGGAGGCGGGCGGTTCGCTTGTGGCAGGGCTTCGGGCGAACGGGGCGGAGGTGAAGCCGCTCGGTCGAAGGGGAGCGCTGGAGGGATGGCTGGTCACGCCTCGTGGGCAGCGGCCCTACACCCTTTATGTGGACGGGAGCGGCTACGGGGTGATGGGCCTGCTGTTCTCTCCGGACGGCAGTGAGGTGACAGGCCGACAGGTTGCGCAGTTCCGGGAGAGGACGGCTCCTGCGGGTGCGGAACAAGGGCAACGGGGACGGAATCTCGGGGACCCGGGCTCGGAAGTATCGCCTGTTCGGGCTGCAACGGGCCGGTTACAGGCGGAGGGTCACACGAGGCCCGGAGATGCTTACCGGGCGCTGCTGGCGGATGTGAGGCAAGCGCCGGCCGAGGGAGCGAGCCGGGTTTCAGGTAGCCAGGCCTCGTCTGTGTCGGCGTCGTTGCCGGGCATTTTCGAGATGGCGTTGGCGGTGGAAGGGTTCGACCTTGGGGAGGCCGGTCCGCAGGTCGCGATCTTCGCCGATCCGAGCTGCCTGCCGTCGCGGGCGGCGGTGGCGGAACTCGCGCGGCGCGCGCTTGCGGGCGAGATCAGCTTGCGGGTGGTGCCTGTGGGCGCGCGCGGTGCCGAGGCCGAGGTCATGGCGGCGCTGGTGCTGGGTTCGGAGGACCGGGCGCGCGGCTGGTTCACGCTGGATCGCGAAGACGAGTGGCCGGCGCTGGGAGCGGATTCTGCCGGCGGCGTGGCTCTGAACCGGCGGCTGTTCGAGCGGACAGGCTCGGAGTTCGTTCCCTACTCGTTGATGAGGGGAGAGGACGGGAGGATCCACTCGATGATCGGCGCCGACTTCGGGAAATGGTTCGGTGAGGGGGAAGCCCGGTGACGGTGCGGAGAAACCTGGCCGGCCTGCTTGTGGCGGGGTGCTTTGCCGGGGCGGCGCCGTGCTTTGCGGCGCAGTACCACGGGATGACGCAGGATCTGTTGTGGCGGCAGGGACCGTCGCCGGTCTGGTTTCTCTTCCTGATATGTCTCGTGTTCGCCCTTGGGCTGTCCGGTTGGCTGCTGGCGGGGCTGAAGGGCGGCCTCGATGCCGGAAGGCCGTTCAGGGTTTCGAAGATTGTCGTGCCCGCGACGGGGGCCGTGTGCTTCTGGGTGTTGGCCTGGGCGCTGGCGGACGTGCCCCTCTTTGCCCCGCTGGCCGCGCCGGTCTGGTTGGCGGATTGAACGATGGGCGTCCGGCTGAAACGTGCGGCTGATGTAGGCCTCGGGGCGGCGCCGGCGGCGGCCGTGCTGGCGGTTGTGTGCATCGGGATCGCATTGCCCGGTCTGGCTGACAGCTACGGGAGCAAGGCTGAGGACCTGCTGCTGCGGTGGAAGCCGGGGGGAAGGGGGCCTGGCTGGGTCCTGGATGTGGTGTTGCCGTTGGCGGCGGTGGCTTGTGGCGGTTATGCCTTGCGGGCCTGGCAGCGTTCCGACTGGGGCGGGTTGGTCGTCAATGCGCTGTGTGCGGTCTTCCTGTTGGGAGGCTGGATATCCGTTCGGGAGGTTCTGCAGGCGTGGGTCGCGACGGACCGGGCGCCCTGGTGGGTGCGATGAGCGGCCTTCGCCAGGCGGTTGCGGCGGCGGCAAGGAGCCTCTCATTCGAGAGGTCCGCCCATCACGGCTGGCGCCGGATCGCTTTCGTGCTGCTGGGGATGAACGTACTGCTGACGGTGGCGCTCTGGAGCTATATCGACCTGCATGACACGGTCTATGTGACGATCGCGGCGACGCCGGACGGGAAGATCATCGAGGCGCAGGGGCTGGACGAGCCGGTGCGCACGGATGCCTCGCTGAAGAACTGGACGGTGACGGCGGTGACGGAGGCGTTCACCTTCGGGCACCACGACTGGCAGCCGCGTCTCAGTGCGGTTCGCGAGTATTTCACGGACGAGGGCTACGAGTCGTTCATCGGCGGGCTGGAGGAGAGCCTCTATCTCGACCGGATCAGGGACAATTTCCAGGTCGCGAGCGCGGTAGCCCAGGGAGCGCCCGTGGTGACGAACGCGCGGATATTCGCGGACGGGCGCGCGGGCTGGCAGCTCGAGTTTCCGATGATCGTCACCTTTCACGCGGGCCGGAAGACCTCGTCCACGAAGATGGTGACGAAGGTTCTGGTGATGCGGGTGCCGTTCGACGAGCGGCCGGCGGGGATCGGGATCGAGCAGGTGATCGCGACGAAGGCGAGGCGGATATGAAGCGTGTGCATATTGCCGCGACGGTCCTGGCATTGGCCGTGGGGGGCATTGCGGGCGTGTCGGAGGGTCAGGCCCCGCGAAAACCGGATGTCTGGCCGGAATACGCGGTTCCGGAGGAAGAAGCGGCGACGGCCGGGCGTCGGGTGATGCCGTTGACCCAGGAGGATATCCGGCTGCTGGGCGAGCTCGTGCGCCAGCAGCAGCGGGCGGCGGCGCAGGGACAGGGGTTCCGGCCGCGCGGCCGGATCAGGCGGGTTGCGGTCGATCCGGGCGCGGGGGCCGAAGTGCCGGCCGTCGAGGTGCGGCAGGGGTTCACGACGGTGCTGTCCTGGACGGACACGACGGGGTCGCCCTGGCCGATCGAGGAGGTGCTGGTGGACTCGCAGTTCCTGCCGGGCGAGGGCGGCGGGGACGGCGGCGGCGGTCATCTGGTCTATCTCGCGCCGAAGCGTCGGTTTCTCAGCGGAAATCTCGTGGTGAAGCTCCGGGACCTGCCCGAGCCGATGGCCGTGCTGCTGCAGGATTCGGGCGGGGCGGAGAGCGATTTCCGGGTGGAGATGCGCCTCGGGCGTCCGGGTCCGGGGGTGGATGCGGCGGCGCTGATGCGCCCTGCCAGCTTCCATGCCGGCGACGAGGAGCTTGCGGCGCTGCTGTCGGGCGTGGCCCCGGTCGGCGCGGTCAGGGTCGAGATCGAAGGCGGTGAGGCGGGCGACCGCGCCTGGCGGCAGGGAGAGGACCTGTTGCTGGTGAGCCGGCATGTCGTGTTGTCGCCGGGTCCCTGGGCTGCGGAGCGGGGTTCGGGAGGACGTTGGGCGTACAGGCTTCCCTCGACGCCGCAGGTGTGGGTCTCGCTGGACGGGCGGGAGCGGCGGTTTGCGATCCGGGATGCGGGTGCGCCGTTGTGGGGTGCTGCGGTCGAGGGCGGCGGATGATGTTGGCACGTTTCCTCCTCGGCGGCGTTCTGGGGTTGGCGGCGCTGTCGTCCGCGTGGGCGATCGAGGGCCTCGTGCCGGAGGGGAAATTCAATCCTGGCGATGGTGTCGGCACGCAGAAGTTCGGCGAGACCATCAAGAAGCGGGACGCTCAGCGTCATCGGCAAGCCGGCGATGAGGGCAGGTCTCATGTCGACGTTCTGTCGGGCGCGGCGGATGGAGGCCGGCGGGACGCGGTGGAGCCGCCTGAAGTGACTTCGGTCCGGAGGGAGGCGGGGGAAGGACAGCCGGAAGACCCCGCTGTCGTTCCGGTTGAGCGTGTGCAGGAGCGGCCGGAATGGGAGCAGGATCCTTCGAGCATTCCGGTCGGGACCGGCGAGGACGAAGGAAACCTGGATGCGATCGTTGCGGCTCTGATCGAGGCGATCAACCGCGAGCCCGACATACGGCGTATCGCATACGCCTCCGGAGAGGTGGAACGTTCCGGCGGCGAACGGCGCGGGGCGGTGGCGCCGGCGAAGGGGCCCCTGCCCCGGGTTGCGGCCGGCGATGCCTTCTATGCGCGGGTGATGCATGCGGTGAACTCGGACTATCCGGGCCCGGTGCTGATCGAGCTGCTTCAGCCGCCCTTGGCCGGGACAGTGGCGCGCGGTGAGTTCCAGCTGGTCCGGGAAAGAATGGTGATCCGGATCGGCTCGCTCGACGTCGCCGGTGAGACGGTGCCGGTGGATGCGGTCGCGGTGGGTCTCGACTGCGCCTGCTTCGGGGTGGCCGGCGATGTCTCCTATCACTGGTGGGATCGCGTGCTGCTGCCGGCGGCGACGGGATTCGTCGAGCGGTATCTGATTGCGCGCGCCGAACCGGAGGGGGATTATATACGAAAGTCACCATTTTCCTTGATCCGGTAGCCCGAATCGGCCAACCTCCAAGATGAAGCCCGGCGAGGCGTGCGACCGCCTGCCGGGCTATCCCAAGCCGCCGTGTGCGGCGGAAAGGAGGTGTGTCCATGAAGGACGTGGAGGCTCTTAGCCGAGCACTGTTTCCGCTCCCTGAGATGAGCGGCAGGGAGTAAGGGCGGGGGCTTTGCCGGGGTAGCTGGTAGCGCCCCGGCATCGCTGGTCCCGGTTCGCATCGAATCGAACCCCGATTCGCCTGTCAAGCCTCCGGGTCCTCCACGACATTGACGGGCCGGAGCAAGGCGCGGGCCGCTTCCTCCGGCGTCCAGCGCGAGCCGTCCGCCTTGTGCTGCTCGATAGTCTCTTCCATCTCCGCTTTCGTCGGCTGATGGCGATGCGGTTTCACTCGCACTTCCGGGCGCTCCTGCGTCATGGTGCTTTCCTCCCTTGGTCGGTGATAATGGGGCATGGCTGACGATCCGCACCGTTTCGAGTTCGATTTGGATCGGGGAATCCGGGATCAGCTCGTCGAGCGTCTGGAGGCAAGCCCCGTGGTAGCGCTCCAGCGCGGCGCGGCCCCGGCGGAGAGCGGCATCTACGCGCTCTTCTTCCGGGGATCCCTCGTCTATGTCGGCAAGGCGTCGAGCGGAACCACAAAGAGCGCCAGAACGCTCCGGGTCCGCCTCAATGAGCATGTCGGCAAGATCGAGAAACGGCAGAACATTGCGCTCGCCGATGTGACCTGCCGCTATCTCACCTTCGAGAGCGAATGGTGGGTGTTCGCGGCGGAATATGCGCTGATGGACCATTACCGCCCCGAATGGAACGCGAGCGGCTTTGGCAGCAAGACGCCAGGTCGCGGCCGCCCCGGCATCAAGGTCAGCGCCTGGGACACGCTCTTTCCGCCCCGCGAGCCGTAGCCCTACCGCTCGCGTTCGCAGCTTTGGCCGTTGCGGCAGATGATCCAGAAGCAATGCCGCTTCCGGGCATGGTGCGCGGTCTTCCACTTCGTCGAGACCATGGGGCCGGTCCGCACCTTGACGATGAGGTCGCAGACCGTGAACCCGGCCTCCGCGGCCATCGTCATGAAGTCCAGATGCGCCCACTGCGAGCGGTGACAGTTCACCATGTCGGTGATCTTCGCCAGCAGCAGGCCCTTGGGCTTCAGGACGCGCTTCGCCTGTGCGAGGAACGGCGGGTAGAGGTAGGACAGCTTCCAGCCCTGTTCCTTGCCGCAGGCGACGGTTGCGCCGAAGTCCTCATCGAACCGCTTGCTGCTCTTGTCGCGGCCCTGCGGCCCGACATGCGGCGGGTCATAGACGACGACGCCGAACGACTCGTCCGCGACGCCTTCCATGGTCCGGTTGTCGCCCACGATCATCGGGTTGAATTTCGGGTTGATGTCCATGGAGACGACGCGGCGCGTCGATCCCTTCCAGAAGCGACCCCGGTTGAAGGTCGCATCAAGGATCGGCTCGGGATCGATGGACGGGTAGAAGCGCAGCATTTCTTCCAACAGCGCGCCGTCGCTTCCCTCCCATACGCTGCTCAACGGGCGGTATTGCGGGGCAGCTTCCGGTTCTGGCGCCGGGAGGCTATCGGCCTCGAAGAGGCGGGCTTGCAGGGTCATGACCGCGCCCCGGACGGCAGGCCATTGTCCGCGATGAGGTCCGCATAGCGGAGGCGGCGACCAACGGTCTGCCGGGCGACGATTGCCATTTGGTCTTCGGTGTCGGCGGCGCGGATGTTGTGGCGTCCGCAGAACTCGCCGACATAGAGATCGAGGTGCTTTTCGGAGAACTTGTGGTAGGTCCCGACATAGCCGCGCTTGAACATGCTCCACAGCGCCTCCATGCCATTCGTCGAGACCATGCCGCGCACGAACTCCTTGGCGGAATGCTTCACCGCCTCATGGTCATATTCGGGCATTCCGGCATACGCCTTTGCCTCATCCGTGTAGAGGGTCGCGCCCGGCTCGACATGCTCCCGAACGAAGGACTGGAGCGCGCTGGCGTCGGTCTCTTCCATCCGCCGCGCCGCTACCCGGTTGGTGGCGCGATCCTTGACGCCGGCGACGGCCGCTTTGCCAACCGCGCCTCGCCCGGCCCCGGCTTCCGCCAGTGCCTTGCGCTTGGCATTGCTCATGTTGGCGCGCTTCCCGCCGATATAGGTCTCATCGGCTTCCGCCGGGCCAGTGAACATGGGCGCTTCCCCGCCGGCAATCGCCTTGCGGATGCGGTGGGCCAAGTGCCATGCGCTCTTCTGCGTGATTTCCAAGTCCCGATGCAGCTTCATCGACGACACGCCCTTCAAGCCCGTCATGGCGAGGTAGATGGCGACGGCCCATGTCTGATAGCCGAGCTTGCTGCCCTGCATCAGCGTCCCGGTCTTCAGGCTGAAATCCTTCCGGCAATCGCGGCAGCGGTGCGTCATGCTCCGGTGCTTCGTCGGGTGCTGGATATGGACCGAGCCGCAATGCGGGCAGTGCGGTCCCTCCGGCCAAATCTGCTTCTCGAACCATGCCTGCGCGGCAGCATCGTCCGGGAACATCCGCATCAGCTTCGTCAGGCTGATGCCCTCTCTATCCGCCTTGCCCGGTCCCTTGCGTGCCATGATGTCTGCCTCCAAATGGTGACTCTACTGTAACAGGAGTCGCGGCAGGGTCAAGCAGAAAATGGTGATTTTCGTATATAATCCCCAACCGGAGCGCCGGGTGGTGTCGGTGGCCGGCGAAACCGTCGTCACGGAGGAGAGCGCCCGGAGCGCGCGGCAGGCGCGGGATGCGGGGCTCGCGGCGGCGGCGGGCCGGGTCGGCCAGGTGCTGCTGGAGCAGGCGCCGTCGAGGCAGACGGTGGAGATTCCGCGCAATGCCGAAGTGGCCGTGATGTTTGCCGAGCGGCTTCAGCGCGCGTCGTCGGCGCCGGCGGCGGGAAGCCCTGCCAGGGAGCCGGCGCCCCCGAGGGTCGAGCGGGTGCGCAGAGCGGCAGGCGATGGCGGGGAGCCGCGCTGATGGACGGCCAGGGGATCGGAGAGGCTCTGGTTTCGCTGGTCGCGGTGCTGCTGGTGCCGGGCAGCCTCCTGGTGGAGATCGCCTGCTACGTGATCGGCGGGGTCGTGTTCCTGCAGGCATTGCTGCGGTTGATGCGGTCCGGGGAAGAAGGCCTCAGGGGGCCGTCGGGCGCGGGCACGGCGCTGACATTCCTGGTCGCGATCGTCTTCCTGACCTTTCCGCAATGGCTGGATGCCTGGGGGCACACGCTGTTCGGGGACACCGGGCAGGGCGCGGCCGCGAGCCTCGCCTATGCCCGGGGCGAGCGGTCGGACCGTTACGAGCTGATGCTCTGGGCGGTGTTCAAGGTGGTGCAGTTTGTCGGGCTGTTCTCGTTCCTGCGCGGCGTGTTCGTGCTCCGCGATTCGGCGGAGGGGCGCAATGGAGCGACGGCCGGGAAGGCCTTCGCGCACATCATCGGCGGCGTCTGCGGCTGGCACATCCTGTGGGTGATCGACCGGGTCCAGAACACGCTCGGGATCGCGCCGCTCAGCATAACGGAAGGTTGAGAAAACCGGACCTGAAAGGAGAAGGACAATGGGTTCGTTGAAGATGACGGTCTGGCTCGTCGCGGCGGCGTTCGCGCTTGGCGGAGGGCTTTGGGCGATGCAGGCCGAAGCGGTGAACGCGGTGGCGGTTGCTGCGGAGCGGGCGGTTGAGGACGGGATGAGGATTGGCGAGTTCCTGCGTTATCCGTTTGTTGCGGTCGGCGGAGCACTGGTGCTGTTCGGGCTGTGGAAGCTCGGTCGCGGCCGGGCCCGCGGTGGCGGGCCGGGCGTGGCGCCCGCGGTGGCTCTGGGACTGTTGATGGTCCTGGCTGTGGAGCCTGCGCTTGCCAAGGACCTTGGGGACATGGCCAAGAAGAGCGCCGGTGCGCTCGAGAGTTTCCCTCTGGTCGTGCAGATCCTGTTTTACGTGGTCGGCGGCTTCCTGGTGCTGATGGGCTTCTACAAGTTCAAGCGCATGCAGGACAATCCGCAACAGCAGAGCTTCATGGGCGCGGTGGTGACCGCGTTGGTCGGCGTTGCGATGATCTTCTTCCCGGCGGGAGTAGAGATGCTGGGCGGGACGCTCGATCTCCAGGGCGGCGGCACCTTGACCCGGCCGAAGATGCAGTAGGGGCCTGGCTGGCTGTGTTCCGGCAGCTGAACGACGCGGTCCGCTACTGGTGGACGGTGCGCCGCAAGCCGCTTGAGGCGTTCATGGAGCCCGTGGCGCTCGCCGGCGATGCGCTGCTTTGCCATGACGGCTCTCTGGTGTCGCTGGTGGGCATCGAGGGCGCGCGGTCGATTACCGGGTCGAAGGAGCTCGGCGGGTTCGTGGAACTCGCGCAGCGGCGTCTGAACGGTTCGTTTCTGGACCGGGGCCACGGGCTGCACATCGTGCTGGAGCGCGCTCCCGACGCGGCGCGTGCGGCCATCGACGCGGCGGCGGAGCGGCAACGGCGCCAAAGCGAGCGCCTGGGTCTTTCTCTCGGAGACGTGATCGCGGAGCGCTCGGAGCGGCTTGCGGGCCTGTTGACCGGCGAGACCTGCGCGCTTGCCTGCTGGACCAGGCCGGACGTGGTTCCCGGTCCGCAGCTGCGCCGCGAGAAGCGCGAGCTGAAGAAGCGGCTGAAGGAATGGCTGCCGGGGATCCGGGAATCGCAATGCCCGCTGCAGGTCGTGGACAGTCTTCCGCCCCGGCATGAAGCGTTCGTGTCGACTGTCGCCTCGCTGCTGAAGGAAGCGGGGCTGATGGCGGCGGTGATGGACTCGCGCGAAGCGGTCCGGCTGATGCGGGTGCTGTTGAACGGCCCGGATGCGGCGGGTCCGGACTGGCGGCCGGTCGGTCCGGAGGACGAGGTCTGGCCGCGGTTTACCGAGCCGCCGGAACTGGGCGCGTTTCCGCCGCCGCTGGCGCCGCAGCTCCTGGTTCGGGAACCGCATGTGGAGGCGGGTCGGCTGCGCATCGGCGGCCGGCTCTACGGCGTGGTGGACATGGTGCTCGGGCCGCGAGTCGAGCGGCCGTTCTCGGAGCTGATGAGCCGGCTCGCGGAGGCGGAGATTCCGTTCCGCTTCTCGCTGTTGCTCGAAGGCGGCGGCCTCACGGGCTCGGGACCGTCGATCGCGCTGGCGGCGGCCTCGGTATTGGCGGTGACGTCCGAAGACAGCCGGCATGTGCGCGATGCGCTGACGGGACTGAGGGCGCTGCGGGCGAACGAGCAGGCCGTCGTGAGGTTGCGGATCGGGCTCCTGACCTGGGTCGGCGGTGAGGAAGGCGAAGCCGGCCTGGCGCGGCAGCTCGGGCGTCTGCAGCAGATTTGCGAGGGCTGGGGGGAGTGTGAGTTCTCTCCGCTCGTGGGCGACGTGCTCGAGGCGTTCGCGGGGTCTGTGCCGGGGTTTGCGGCGGGAGGCACGGCGGAGCCGGCGCTGGCGCCGCTGGCGAGCGTGCTCGGCATGCTGCCGCTGTTCCGGCCGGCCTCGGCGGTGAGGGCCGATCGCGCGGACTACCTGTTCCGGAGCGAGGACGGCAAGCCGCTGGGCTACAGCCTGGAGGAGAGCGGGGATTTCGGGTTCGACCTGGTCTACGGGATACCGGGGCGGGGCAAGAGCGTGCTGCTGGGGTCGCTGTCGCTGGCCTTCTGCCTGCAGGGCGGGCGCCGGCGCCTGCCCCTGCTCTCCGTGGTCGATATCGGCCCGTCCTCGTCGGGACTGATGTCGCTGGTCCGCGAGGCGCTGCCGGAGGACCGGCGCTACGAGGTCGGGTGGTTCGCGCCGCAGATGACGCGCGAACATGCGATCAATCCCTGCGACACGCAGCTTGGCTGCCGGTTCCCGCTGCCGCCGGAGCGGGCGTTCCTCACGAACCTGTTGTCGCTGATCCTGACGCCGGCGGGGGCGGAGGGGGTTCCGGACGGCGTGGCCGAGACGATCTCGCCGATGATCGACGTGATCTACCGGATGCGGGAGGACGGACGGCCCGGCGCGGAGCCGCATCCGTATTCGCGCGGGCGGGACGGCGAGGTGGATGCCGCCCTCGATCGCCGGGGCGTTCACCTGTCGGCGGATCCGCTCTGGTGGGACGCGGTGGACCTGCTGTTCGAGGCCGGCGAGATCGATGCGGCCGGCCGGGCGCAACGCTATGCGGTGCCGACATTGCTGGACTGCCTGACGGCAGTGCGCCAGGCGGAAGTGCAGGACCTGGTCGGCAAGGCGACCTACGGGTCCGGCGGGGAGCCGGTGACCGCCGCGGTGGTGCGTATCCTGACGGCGCTTTCCGGGCAGTGGCCGCTGATGTTCGAGCCGACGGCGTTCGATATCGGGCAGGTGCGGGTCGCAGCCATGGACCTGGGGGCCGTCGCGCCGCAGGGGACGCCGGAGGCGGACCGGCAGACCGCGGCCATGTACATGCTGGCCCGGCATGTGCTGACCAGGCACTGGTGGATCGGCGAGGACGAGCTGATGTCGGTCCCGGAGCGCTACCGGGACTGGCACAGGCAGCGGATCAGGGAGGTGCGCGAGACGCCGAAGCGCCTCGTGTTCGACGAGTATCACCGCACGGCTGCCGCGCCGGGCGTCCGGGCCCAGGTGGACCGCGATGTGCGCGAGGCGCGCAAGCAGCGGGTTCGGCTCATGCTGGCCTCGCAGCGCGAAGGGGATTTCGGGGACCTGGCCGAGCTGGCGACGGGGTTCTGGATCCTGGGCTCGGGCGGAACCACCGAGGACGAGGCCAGGCATCTGGCAAAGATGTTCGCGCTGGGGGATGCGGCGGTCGAGGCGATCCGGTTCCGCCTCACCGGACCGTCGCGGACGGGCGCGCCGGCGCTGCATGTGGCGATGGACGCCGGCGGGCGGCTCGAACAGATACTGGTCAACTCCGTGGGGCCGGTCGAGCTCTGGGCGCTCAATACGGCGCCTCGCGACGTCGCGCTTCGCAACAGGGTCCAGGGGCGCCTCGGGGCCGCGGCGGGACGTGCGGCGCTGGCCGCCATGTTCCCTTCCGGCTCGGCCAGGGACCGGATCGATGCGGAGTTTCGCGCCCTGGAGGGGCGGGGAATGGAGGCGTCGGTCGAGGAAGGGGAAATCCTGGACGGGCTTGCCGAAGAAGCCGTGCGGGCGACCGCACGCGCGGCTGCGTAGTCGGGGAGTGAGCGATGCGGATATCGGAGCAGCGAAGGAGTGACGCTATGGGACCGGATGAGAAGCACGAACTGCGGCGGGCCCTTGCGGAGGCGGTCTTTCAGGTGCCGGTGCCCCCGCCGGCGCCTGGCGATCCGGTTTGCCGGGAATGCGGGTGCTGGGACTGGAATGCCTGCGTGGACATGCATGACGGACCGTGCTGGTGGGTCGAGGAGGACCTGTGCTCGGTCTGCGCGGCGCGGCTGCAGGCGAAGGTCGCCCGCGCATATTCCGGTCTCTGCGCGGAGGAAGGTCCGTGAGGACGCTGGCGGCGGCGGGCCTGGTTGCGATGCTGCTGGCGGCGGCGCCGGCGGCCGGTCAGTCGGGCAGTCAGGTCGACTGCGATCCTGAGATCGCGAAGGCCCTGGAAGAGTCGGCCGTGCGCGGTGTCGAGCGCGACCAGGTCCTCATCCGCCACCAGGAGGAGGGGATCGGCGATCCGGACTCGATCTACGACCTGTCCTGCGACCTGCTGAACTTTCCGAGCTGGGACGCGCTGGTTCGGTTGCCATCCCTTCCGGACCTGTTCGGGCAGCTTTGCGACGCCGCGAGGGCGGTCTGGCGGGACAGGGTCACGCGGCCGTTCGACCGGGCGATCTACGGCCTCGATCGCGAACTGGGCGTACTCCCCGGTCTCGATGTCGATGTGAGACCGAGGACGCGCCGGCTGCCGGGGGTCGATCCGGATGTGGGCGAGGTGTTTCGCGGGATCGTGGGCGGTGAGGAGGAGGAGTCGTGATGCGCGCGGGTATTGCCGCAGTGCTCGTTGCGGTGGCGCTGAGTTTTGCGGCGCCTCCGGCGAATGCCGGTTGCTGCGGTTGCGCGTGGAGCGCGTCGAGGTCGGCGGCAAGGACCGTGATTTCCAATGTCAATGCCCGAATCGACCGGATGGAGGCAAGCATCGTCCGGACGATGGAGCTCCAGACGGCGCAGCTCTCCGGATATATCGCCGAGGGCGCGAAGTCGGTGACGGACGGGCTGGATGCGCAGACCAGGCTGCTGGCGGAGATCGCGCGTGACGAGGCGGAAACGGAGTCCAAGCTGCAGCACCGGCCGACCTCCTCGGGGTGCCGGACGGTTACGGGGATGGCGGGCCTTGCGGCCAGTCGCGCCGGGGGCGCCGAGGCGGGTGAACGCGCCGCGACCCGGGAGACCGGACGGATCGGCGGCGATGCCGCGGTGGTCGGCGACCAGGCGGGATTGGCGGCGGACACCAAACGGCGTTTCGGGGTCTGGACGGGCGCGCATTGCAGCGAGAGCCGTCTGAAGGCTGGCGCGGGTGTCTGCGGCGGGGACGCGTCGATGCATGACGCTGACATCAAAGCCGGCTCGTTGTTCGACGTGGACACGTTCGGCGATGACAGGCAGCGCCTGGCGGCCGGGGAGCTCGGGCGCAATCTCGCGGCGCCGCTTGCGTGGGACCGGTTTCCGTTGCGCGCTGTCGATACGGACCAGGACCGCGAGCTCGCGATGCTGGCGCGTTCGGCGGACGCGCGTTCGGCTCTCGCCGCGGACTGGTTCGCCCGGGCGCGCGGCGCCCGCGAGCCGGCTGTGGACCTCGCGGGCTGGGCTTCGGCCCTGGCGCCGGGAGCGGCGGGAAGCGGTGGCCGGGTCAGCCGGCATGAGCTGCTGGAGGTCCTGGCCTCGCGGCGCTTCGAGAACCCGGCCTGGGCGGTCGGGTTGCAGTCGATGAACAGGGACAATCTGCTGCGCGAGATCGCGTTCCTGCAGGCGGCGTCGTTGATGCTCGACTGGGAGCGCTACCAGATGGACGAGCGGCGCGGCGCGATGGAGGCCGCGCGGTTGGGCGCGGCGGCCGAAGAGATGCGACGGCTGCCGGGCCTCGCCGACTGGCTCGAGGTGCAGCGCTGATGTGGCTGCTGCGGCTGCTCTTCCTTCCGGAGTTCGGGCGGTCGCTCGGTCAGATGAGGGCCTCGGCGGGGCGGATCGGGGACTCGGTCGGCGCATTGTGGCGCCTGCCGGAAGGGAGCCGGCTCGGCGTCGACCGGTTCCGGTCGCGGCGCGGCGCGGCCAGGCTCGCGGCCGGGCTGGCGCTGGTGGGTCTCGGGACCGCGCTGGGCACGGGTCTTGCCTGGGGTCAGGGCTTCCAGTCGGACCTGTTCGATATCGTGGACGAGGCGAGCCGGGACCTCTTCAATCTGCTTCGCGGGGGCGACGGCGGCGGCAATGCCGCCTACGCGGCGCTCGGCGAGATGGTCGGCTATTTCAATGCCGGCGTGCTGATCTTCGTCGGCGTCCTCCTGATCTATCACACGGCCGCCGGCGTCATGGATACGGGCCGGACCGGCCGCCTGGGTTTCGGCGGCTGGGAGATCGTGCGCATCGTCGCGTCGATCGCCCTTCTGGTTCCCCTTCCGGGCGGGCCGTCCGGCGGACAGCACATTGTCCTGGACCTGGCGGGAGTGGGAGGGGATTTCGCGCAGTCGGTGTGGAAGCCGTTTTCGAGCTCGCTGCTGGGGAGTTCGGCGGTGTCGGTGCCGAAACCGTCCACGGAGGGCCGGGAAGTGATGATGGTCGACTTCCTGGTCGTGGAGGTCTGCCGGGAGATGGCGGGCAAACGGCTGGCGACAGGGCCGGTTAAGACGACGGCGAGGGGCGGGCAGGTCTGGCGCTATGACGTGGCGCAGGGGGCCAGGGGCTATGACATAAGGAGCCATTGCGGAGAGGTGAGGTTCGCGGGGCTTGACCGCGAGGGGCCCCGGGGGGAGGTGGCGAGGGCGCACCTCAATGGCATGGAAGAAGCCCGCAAGGTCCTGGTGCCGGTCGCGAAGCAGATTGCGGAGCCCTACGAGGAGGGGCAGCGGTTCGGCGACCCGATGGACTGGTCGGCCGTGAGCGCGGCGGTTGCCGGCGCGGTCAATGCGTATGCGGCGGTAGTGGATGCCGCGGTGGAAAGGGCCGGCGCGGCGCGGAGTTCAAAAACGCGGGAGGAGCTGGCGGCCGAGCAGGCGGAGGACGGCAGCTGGACGACGGCCGGCAGCCTGTTCTTCCGGGTCGCGCAGCGGATCGGGGAGTTCAACTGGGCCGTGGTG
Source organism: Alphaproteobacteria bacterium (assembly GCA_022827685.1). Taxonomy (GTDB): domain Bacteria; phylum Pseudomonadota; class Alphaproteobacteria; order Bin95; family Bin95; genus Bin95. Next base: position 3,713 of record JAJEIH010000089.1, on the reverse strand, counting down.
AGCGCCCCGGAGGTAACGCCGCCGATGCTGGCCCTGAAGGACCGGGACCGGAAGACCTTCAAGGCGCTCCTGCAGATTTCGGAGGACATATCGACGGCGGTCGGCACGCCGGTCAGCGCACTCGGGAGCCGGGCACCGCGGGCCGGGGCATCGGGTGGGGGCGTCGGCAGCATGCTGAGCCAGCTGTTCTACACGGTGATGTTCTCGTTCGAGGACGTGCTCGACGTGGAGGGGGACAATCCGATCTCGGAATTGGCGGCGATCGGGCACAACCTTGTGACCGGCGTTCTGGTGACGTCGGGCACGCTGATGAGTGTCGCGGCGGTATCGAACCTGGGCGACGTGCAGGCTCTCGGGTTTTCGCTGAAGGCCGATCTCTTCGAGGCGACCTGGCCGGTGATCGACGGCATCGTGACGATGGTGCTGATGGCCCTTCTGATCGGCGGGGCGGTGCTGGCTTATCTGGTGCCGGCGCTGCCCTTCATCCGGTTCCTGTTCGGGCTGCTGGTCTGGATTCTGGCGGTGGTCGAGGCGTTCATCGCCATGACGGTGTGGCTGGCGGCGCAGACGGCGCGCACGGAGGGAAGCGGCCTGACCACGAACTCGACGGTCGGAGGCCTGGTGACCCTGGCGGGCGTGGTGCTGAGGCCGCCGCTGATGATCCTCGGACTGGTCGTCGGTTATCTCGTCTTTACCGTCGTCATCGAGCTCTTCAATGCGATCTGGCTGACGCAGATGAGGGAGAGCGCCGGCGAGATCGGGCCGGGAATTATCCAGTATGCAGTGTTTGTCGCGCTCTACGTGATGATCGCCTACGGGCTCCTGAACGCATCATTGAAGCTGATCGAGATGCTGCCGGATGCGGTCATGAATTGGATCGGCGGGCGTGCTTCGGGCGTAAGCGAGGCGGACCGGATGATCGGTGTCGCCACGGGCAGCACGGGACGGCTCGGCGGCGTCGCGCCGAGCCGCTTCGGTGCAGGCGTGCGCAACAGGCCTGGTGCCGGCGGGCCGGTCGGGGGCTAGGCGGCTTTGTCCAGGATCGGGCGGATCGGCCCGATTGTCGGGCTTCCGGGCGATGAACGGAACGGAGTTGAAAGGAGCGTCTGATGGGTGGCAGGTGGAAGGGCTTTGGAGTGGCAGGCGTCTTCACCGTGCTCGGTCTTGGCGTTGGGGTCTGGCTGGTGGCGGGAAGGCCCGAAGCGGACATGGCAGCGAGACTGCTTCTCGCGGTGCTTGTCGGCGGCCTGGTGGCTTGGTGCTTCTGCGGGCGGTCGCGTGCCGGCGAGGTGCGGAGTTTCGGGCTGGGGCTCGGGATGGCGTTCGTCATGTCGGGCGGTGCGTGGGTTTACATCATCGAGTCCCGCATATGGGAAGGCCTCCTCCGGCTCCGCGGCGGGGCCTGGGAGAGGTTCTGGGAAAGCTGGGAGACGGTTTGCGTTCACCTGCTGCCCGTGGCGGGGGCCTTCGTCGTGGTGAACATACTGGGCCAGGCGGCCAGGACGACGGTGAGGCGCATTGCCGGCGAAAAGGGACGGAAGAAGTCCGAGTCCGAGCTTTTCGGAAAGGCGAAGTTCCTTGAGAGGCGGTGGCTTCGGGGTCTGACGAAGAACCGGGGAGTGATGCTCGGACAGAGCCGCGACGGGCTGATTGCCTATCCGCTGGAAGGCTCAGCGATGACGTTCGCGCCGCCCCGGACCGGCAAGGGCGCGACGATCGCGTTGAACTACCTGTCTCCCGAAGAGCGAGGGTCGTCAGGCTCGTCGGTCGTGATCGATCCGAGGGGTGAGCTGTTCCCGATCGTCGCGCGGCGCCGGCGTTCGCTCGGGCGCCGGCCGATCCTGCTCGATCCCTTCGGCATGGTGGGACGGCACCGGGACCTTGAGGGCGGCGAGGCGGATTTCGGCGAGGGCGCCGTGCTCCATCTGCCGGTCTGGGAGAGCGATACCTACAATCCGCTCGACTTCATCCGCGACGGTGATGAGGCCGTCCGGGATATCGGCGTCCTGGTCGAGGCGCTGATGGAACGGCCGAAGAGCGATGGCGGCAACTCCAAGCACTTCTACGAGTCCGCGCGCTCGCTGATAAACGGCTACCTGTCCTGGGTCAGGTTCAAGATGCCGCCGGATCGCAGGAACCTGAAGACGCTCTACGAGCTGCTGTCGCTCGGCAACGATGCTCGGGACGAGTTCTTCGCGCAGGTGGAAGCGACGGACCCGTTCTGCGGGGGGCTGATGCACCTGGCGATGGAGCGGTCCAGGCGGGTCGGCAAGGAAGAGGGAGGCTCGAACTTCACAACGGTGTCGAACCAGCTGTCGTTCCTGAACTATCCGGAGATCGCGGCGCATACGAGCTCGTCGAGCTTCGATCCTCTCGACCTGGCGAATGGCGACATGGACGTGTTCGTGGTCGTGCCGGACGAAATGACAAGCCTGGTGAAGGGTTGGCTCCGCCTGTGGATCTCGATCCCTTATGCGGTGGCGTCCCGGCGCGCCATGCAGCGCGAGATGCTCGTCGTCATCGACGAGCTGCCGGCGCTGGGGCACCTGCAGCCCGTGATGGACGGCTACAACCTCGCTGCGGGCAAGGGCGTTCATTTCTGGACGTTCGCCCAGTCGGTGTCTGCGCTGGACGAGACGTGGGGAGCCGATTCCAGGAAGACGCTGATGCACCTTGCCGAGGTGGTCCAGATTCTCGGGTGGCCGCGGATGGATGTCGAGGGAGCGGAGGTTCTCTCCAAGGCGATCGGCGCGGCGACGTTTGAGAACCGGAGCGAGAGTCGGTCGGGGCAGATCAGGGAAGCGACATTGCTGCCCGAGGGGCAGGGGTCGATCCAGGAGTCGCTGTCGGTGGTGAAGGAGCAGCTCGTGCCGGCGGATGAGATCCTGTCGATGGGTCCGGACGACCAGTTCGTCATCGCGTCGCCGAAGGACATGCCCCGCGATGTGCTCCGACTGAAGCATGCGCGCTACTGGATGCTGCCTGGCGTCGCGGAGCTGGCGGACCCGAACCCGTATGTGATCCGGAAAGAGCGGTCGCTGGCGGCGGCCGCGTGATCTGCGGGGCTGGCGGAGGCCCGGCAGATGGCGCGGAGGAGAGAGGGCCTGCTGGAGCTCCTCGTTTGGCTTCCGTGGTGGGTCGGCGTGTTTTTGGCCGCGGCATCCTGGGTCGCAATCGTGTTCCTGGCTCCTGGCGTGGTCAGGGATTTCCCGGTTGCCGGTCTGCAACTCAGCCAGGCGATGGAGCGCATTGGCTGGTTGCCGGCAACGGTCTTGGCAGGAGTCTTTCTCATTTGCGCCTGGGTGTCTCGGCGAGAGAGCCGGCGCAGGCGACAGCTTCTGGATACCAGAACCGGGATCGCGTCGATCCGGACCCTGTCGTGGCGCGAGTTCGAGGAGCTCGTCGCCGAGGCGTTTCGCCGGGAGGGGTACAGGGTCGAGGAGAACAGGAAGGCGGGCTCGGATGGGGGCGTGGATATCCGGCTGCGCAGGAACGGCGGGCTGTTTCTCGTGCAATGCAAGAACTGGAACCGCAACCGGGTCGGGGTGGGCGTCGTCCGGGAGATGTGCGGGGTGATGATGGACGAGGGTGCCGCCGGCGTCGTCATCGTCTGTTCGGGTGGATTCACCCGGGACGCGTGGGGTTTTGCCAAGGGCAAGCCCGTGCGCCTCGTCGGCGGGCGGGCCCTGATGGAAATGATCGCCCGGGTAAAG
>JAJEIH010000102.1 GCA_022827685.1 Alphaproteobacteria bacterium | reverse complement strand
CTGCGGAACTTCGGATCGGGGATTTCGCGTCTCCGGAGGTGGATATCGCGTTCACCGGGATGACGGATAGCGCCGGCGCGGCCAGGTCCGACATGCGCTGGGACGATATCCCCGTGGCGCGGGGCGCGTTCCGGTCAAGCGGTGCAACCGGCTCGATCGAGGGGCGGTTCTACGGCGCCGGCCAGGGAGAGGCGGGCGGCGTGTTCGAGCGGAACGGGATTGTGGGAGCGTTCGGTGCGCAACGGGAGGACGGGCGGTGAGTTTCAACGTTGTTGCCGAGGTGGCGCAATGAGGTCGGAGGTGGCTGAGGCGCTGGAGCGGGCGCCGATATCTGTCTGGCGGGCGGGCTGGTCGCTGGTGATGACAGTGATGAGTCTGGCGGTAGTCACGGGAAGTCTTGTGGCAGGCGAAATCATGGGAGCGCCTGTCGATTGGATGAAACTTCCGTTAACCGCGGCAGTGTATGCGTTTCTCTGGCTGGCCGGATTGAGCTACGGCCCCGGCGAGGCGGGCGACCGCTCTGCGATCGTGAGCGATGGCTACCGTGGAATATTCCTGTTCAGGGCGGCGATGTTCCTGTTCGGGATCGCTTTGGTTGTCTGGACGGACATCGGCGCCTCGGGACTCGCGTTCGCGACATTGACGGCCGGACTGTGGGCAGGGGCGCTGATCGAGAGTGTTTGTATCGGAAAGATCGCCTCGATTCACAAGTTCTCGCTTTGGCAGGCACTGATGGTTTCGCTGCGACTTGCCGGGCTCGGGAGCCGGGAGGCGTTTCGGGTGAAGGGGGAGGCGTTCGGTGCGGAACGGTAATCGGAGATGGCCCGCTCGCACGGGCCGCGGGGTCCTGGCGATGCTGGCGCTGGCCGCCGCGGCGGCGAGTCCGCCGTCGGGCGCCGGCGCGCAAACGGTGAAGACGCCCGAGGCGCGGTCGTTCGCGATCCGGGTCGAGGAGGGGACCCATGTCGTGTTCGGCGTGGCGGAGCCTCTGCCCGGCGCCGGCGCCGGCCTGCGCATCGGCTTCGCGGTCAGTTGCGAGCGGGCATCGGGCAATCTGGAAGCGCTGATGTCCTTCGGGTCGGTTCCCCTGGACAAGCGCGTCCAGGCGGCTGCGGGGGTTCCGGGCGGCCGGGTTGAGCGTTTCGGTCCGGCGGTCAGGGGCGGCGGTCCGGCTGCAGGGTTTCACGACCCGAAGGTCGCGAGCCGCGAGGATGTGCTGCACTTCATCGATGCGGCGTTCGCGCCGGGCTCGCTGGTGTCGAACGGGCACAACTCGATCTGGAACCGGATCGGGGAGGACGCGAACCGGGAGGCTCGCACGGCCTTGCGCCGCTGCGCGGAGGCCGGCGAGTGATGCGACGCGGGGAAGAGATGCGGATGACCCGGGACATGCGGCGCAAGCGAGCGGACCGGACGGGCTGCGAACTCCTGCTGCTGATGCTGCTGATCGGAGTTTGCGCAACAGGTGCGCTGGCGCAGTCCCGGACCGGCAAATCGTGGAATATCGCGCCGATTGCGGCGACGGTGAGCGTGAATGCGCCGTCGCGGGCCCTTCCGGCCGGGCTCGCGGAAGAGGAGATCGCGGTCAACGAGCTGACGCCTCTGGACCTGCGGGAGCTGGTCGGGCGGATCGCGGATCTGGCCGGGGTCGAGGCCTCTATCCAGGAGCGCCCGGGGCGGGTTCTGGACGGGGACGTGGCGATGAACGACCCGGTGCCGTTCGGCCTGTCGATGACGGGAAGGGTGCCGGAGGTGCTCGACGAGGTCGCGCGGCTGTCCGGATACGACTGGGGCTGGGAGGACGGCCGGCTCCTCTTCTACCGCTACGCGGATGTGGAGCAGCGGGCTCCGGAGCGTATGCCGGGCGGCGTGCCGGTGGGCGTGCTGGCTGCGGTCGCGGGCGAGGAGGTGAAGGCACCGGCCGCGGTCGAGGAAGAACGCGAGGTTTCTCCGGAGACGAGGGAGCGTGTCGATGCCGAGGAACGGTCTGAGGCGGGGCGTGTGGCGTCCGGGGTTCCAGGGGAGCCGGAGCCGGGAGGAAGGCCGGTGGATCCCGACGCTGCTGCGCCGGTGAAAGGACAAGGCGAAGCGCCGGCGCAAGAGAGGGCGCCGGCGGAGCCGGCAGGATGGGCAGTGATCCCGGAGGCGCATGCGACCGTGGAGGACGTGCTGCGGTCCTGGGCGGAGCGGGCCGGCTGGCAGCTGGCCTGGAAGAGTGAGCGGCGTTTCGAGGTGGGAGCCGCGGCCACGTTTCCGGCGGGCGAGAGCGAGGAGGCCGGGTTCCTGGGCGCGGCGGATGCGCTGCTGGCGATCGGGCCAATGCGCAGGACGCTGACGGCGACGGCTTATCCGAACGGATGGCTGGTCGTTCGGGACGCGGGGAGTTCGGGGCAATGAGCATGGGAGCCGCCGTGGGCGGAGCCATGTTCGGGGCGCTTGCGCTTGCGGGGTGTCAGTCGCTCGACATGGACTGGATGAAGCAGCGGCCGGCCGAGCCTGAAAATGCGGCGGTCTCCGATCCGGCCGCGTTGCGCCTCGCGGAGGCGGGCGAGAGCGCCCTCGAGGCGCTGTCGCGCCTGGCGGAGGCGCGGTCCCGGGACATGCCGGGGCCGGTCGAGATCCCGCGTCACGTGGTTCCGGAACTGCAGCGCAAGGTGACGGTCGACCTTGTCGGTCCCCTCGAGACGGTGGCGGAGCGTCTGGCGGACGAGGCCGGCTACGACTTCGTGGTTGTCGGCGCGAGGCCGCCGGTTCCGGTCATGGTGGAAGTGGACGTGAAGGACGAGCCTCTGATTTTCGTCCTGAACGATGCCGGCATGCAGGCGGGTGAAGCGGCGCTGCTGACGGTCGATGCCGGACGCATGCTGGTGCGGCTGGATTGGCTGGACGGCGATACGGCGCCTCCGGACAAACAGGGCGATGGAGGGCCGGGGTGATGTCGGAGCGGCGTCCTTCAGGTCGCGCAGCGGTAGGCGCTGGAAACGGGAAACAGCGCTATGCACGGGAAGATGAGCAGGCTGCTCCGGTCTCCCTCGGGGCGATGCATGAGGTGGAGGAGGAGAACGATCAGGCAGGCTATGCCGATGACAAGAGCGGCGGCGTCGAGCCAGGGATCGATGAGAACGAGGAGGGGCGGGCTCGGGAGCAAGGGGCGCTCTCCCTGGCGGTGACGGCTGCGACTTTGGCGGGATTGTTCGGATACGCGCTGAAGGCGGCGGTCGTCAAAGGGAATGTCGTTGCGCAATTGCAGTTCGCCGCAGCGCTGGGCGGGTATGCGGTGTTGTTTTGCACGGCGTGGTGGTTCGAGGCAAGGCGCCGCCGGCGTGCCGACGGACGGATTTGGGCATTGGCGGAATGCCGCCTGGCTATCGTGCTTGTGCCGTTGTTCGGCTGCGTCTGGGGGATCGAGGGCGCCAGCACGATGTTGGGGCCGGCGCTGGCCGGTGCTGTCTGGCTCGCGGGGATGGTCGACGGTGTCTGTATCCGTCGCCTTGCCGGCGGACAGCACTCGGCGATCCCCGGGGCTTGCAGGCGGATCTGGGGCTGCTGGGGAGACTGGATCAACGGCAGCGGGGGGAGGCCGCTGGCCTCTCGGGCGCTCGGCGCGTCTGCCGATTTGGCGCGAATTGATCGTGCGGATGCGGCCAGGAGGACCTCGTTCGGGGAACGGCCGGGTGAGGGATTGCGACGGCGATGAGTGCGAGGTTGGACGATGTCGGAGAGCGGCAGGGGCTCGCAGTGCCGGCGTGGCTTTGGGGGCTCGGACTGGCCGTCGCGGAGTGGGTCGGGGGGTTTGGCCTCGCGAGCCTGGTGTGGGCGATGATCGGAGCCGGCGTGGAGCACTGGCAGGGAGCGGCGATCTGCGCCGTTCTGCTGCTGCTGTGGTCGGTTGTCGGTGGAGCCGTGTTGTCGTGGGTGGCCGTCGTCTCCTGCTTTCGCATGGCGTTGCTGGCGTTCCTGTGCTGGGTGGGAATCGGCGGACTGCTCGTGGGGGTCTGGCCGCTGGAGGTGTGCTTTCTCGGCGGGAGTGTCCTGCTGGCGGGCATGGCCGCCCGGCAACACACGAAACAGGTCGAGCGCTGGCGCCGGGAAGCGCGCGAACCATGAGGCTCGCCGCGTTCCTCTTCCCGGTCCTGTTCGCGGTCGGCGCGGCGATGTCGCCGGCACTGGCTGAAGACCGCCCTGCCCCGCCGCTGCTTCCGGAGGTTCTGGAGGCCGAGCCATCGGAGGAGTTCGAAGGCTCGTTCGCCGAGGACAAGCGGCGGGAGGCGATGCGCGCCGCGGCGCTGGCTTATGGCGCGCAGGCGGGGCTGGCGCGGCGCACCTGGGAGATTCAGCGGCTGACGGAGGAGCGGTCGGCGGAGCTCGACCGGATTTACCGGTTTCGGGCGCTGACGGTTCGCAGGCACGGCTTCGTGGTGGTGCCGCCGGTGGTGCGTGAGACGCGGGAAGCGGTGCGGTTTGCGGCCGACGGGAGCCGCGCGGCGTCTGCGGCCCGGGTTGTCCGGATCGTCGAGGGCGAGCGGCTGGCGAGCGCGCCGCCGGACTGGCGGGATTTCCTGATCCGGAGCTGGCCTCCGGTGGAGAAGCCGGTCTCGGTCCTGTTCCCGCGCGACGAGGCGGAGAAGGCGGCCTGGGCCGGCTGGGTGGCGAAGGGCTGGGAGGCGGGCCGTGCGCAGGCCGACGAGATCAACGAGGCGGACGTGGACCGGCTGTCGGCGACGTTCGAGGGGCTGGCGCGGTGGGGCTGGATGCATGACGCGCGGATGATCGGAGGCCCGGATGTCGAGGTGAGCCGGTCCGGCGTCGCCGGGGACGGGCGGGTCATGCGGGTGAAGGAGACACTGGTGCGCATGGGCCGGCCGGCGGAGCTCAATCTGCGGCCTCGTGAATGGCGCCTGGTCGTGAAGGGACCGGGAGACGAGACGCCCCTGGAGGAAGGGCGGTGAACGGAGAGAGCAGGGATCCGAATGTCACACGCTCAGCAGACGGCGAAGAGCAGAGCGAAGAAGCCTACGAATTTGGCAATGACGGCGGCGGGTCGCTTCTGTTGACGGCGGTCTTGCTGGGCCTGGCGGTGGGTTGCGGGATTCGGGCAGGGTCGCTGGGTTGGGCGCACCTTGCGGTGGCGGGCGTCGGCTATGCAGCGTTCTTCGGATTTGAGTGGGTTCTGGGCCGGCGGCAGGGTCCGGAGTGTCGGGAGGCAAGCAGCGGGACGTTCGTGGAAAGCCGCCAGACGGTAGCACTGGTTGGCGTCGGGGCGTTCGCCTTCGGGTCGCCCGTGCTTATGGAACTGGCGCCGGATGTCCTGATCGCGGCGGCGATATTCGGGGGAAGCGACGACGGGCGGGCTGCGAGGGAAGTGGGCCGCCGGTTCGGCATGTCGGCAATGGCGTCGACGGGGTTGCTCCTGCGGATGTGGTGGCGCGGGGGAGTGGGGACGCGATGAGTTCGCTGTGGCAGCCGGCCGAGCATGTATTCCCGCTGGACGGGCTGGACGAGTTCCTGGTCTGGGCATGGGCGCAGAAGGCGTCGGACGTGTCCTTCCAGACGCAGTCGCCGGCGATGATCGAGGTGGACGGGGTTTTGAGGCGCGCGACCGGGGCGATCCTGGACGGCACCGCGATGGGGACGATCGTGGAGAGGCTGTTCGGTCCGACGGGGGACGGGACGCTCCGCGCCGGGGGGTCGATCGACTGCAACCATACGGTCTGGGTGGGAGGCGAGCGGAGCCGGGACATCCGGTTTCGCTGCAACTTTTCGCCGGTCCAGGTGGAGCACGGGTTCGGGATCAACGCGACGCTGCGGATCCTGCCTGGCAAGCCGCCGGCGCTTGGCGAGCTCGGGATCGAGGACGAGGTGGCGAAGGTGTTCGAGGATCCCTTCGGGCTGACCCTGGTCACGGGCGTGCCGGGGAGCGGCAAGAGCACGCTGCTGGCGGCGGGGACCCGCAAGATGCTTGAGGACGGCGTCGGGCGGATACAGTCCTACGAGGCGCCGATCGAGTTCGTCTTCGACGGAATAGGCGGGGACGGCGCGATGATGTCGTCGTCGGAGATACCGCGCAATTTCGAGAACTTCGCGGAGGGTCTGCGTTCGTCGCTGCGGCGCAAGCCGGCGGTTGTGATTGTCGGGGAGGCCAGGGACCGCGAGACGATCGAGGCCGCGTTGAACGCGGCCGATCTGGGGATGGCGGTGTTCAGCACGACGCACACGGTGGGCGTGGCGCAGACGATCCGGAGGCTGCTCTCGGCGTTCCGTCAGGAGGAGCGGGACGAGCGGGCCACCGCGCTTGTCGACCTGCTGAACCTCGTGGTGACGCAGATCCTGGTGCCCGCTCCCGACGGGGGAAGAACGGCCGTCAGGGAGTGGCTCTGCTTCGACCGGGAGCTGAAGGGCAGGCTTCACGGGTCTTCCAGGGAGACGTGGCCGGCGCTGATTGGCGAAGAGCTGGAGAGGACGGGACAGGATCTGGTCACGAGGGCGGAGCTTGCCGCGGCGGAGGGGCGGTTCGGCGCGCGGGAGCTGGCGCGTATCAGGGCCTCGCGGCTTGGCGGAGGAGGGGCGGCATGAAGTTCGGGAAACCGGGAGGACGGCATGGCGGAGTCGGGTATCGCGTGGCGGGACAGCGCGCGGGCGGCAAGGTTGATGGGCATCGATGCGCGGCTGCTGGTGATGCTGTTCGTGCTGGTGTTCTTCCCCTACCTGGTGACGCTGGTTGCGTTCCTGGTCGCGGTGATCGGCTTCCGGGTGGCGGAGGCCAGGGGCTATCGGGTACGGGCGGCCGTCAGGGGCGTTCGCGCGCTGCTGGCCGGACGGCGCTACGCGCTGCATCTCGAGCACTATCGGCGGTTTGTGGGGTCGTAGCGGTTTCGGCGGTGGGCCTGGCGCCGGCGCTCGCGGGGTTCGGATATTCGCCGGCCACCTCGGACAGGCGGACGGTCGCGGTCGAGGAGCGTTCGGGGACGTCGCTGGTGGAAGTCGCCCGGCGGCTTGCGCCGGCGGGCGTGAAGCTGCGGTGGGACCGGCGCGTCGAGGCCGGGCAGAGCGTGCGCGGCGTCTACGGCGACTGGAAGGCGCTGCTGTTCGATGCGGGCCTCGGGTGGGACCGCTATGGGGATGAGGTGCATGTCCGCCCGGCCGGCCTGCCTGCCGGCGAGGTGCAGCTCGCGTCGGTGGACGAGGGCGTGGCCGACTGGCGGGTGAAGGCCGGAGAGACGCTGAAGGCGGTGCTCGCGCGGTGGGGCGCCCGGGCCGGGGTCGATCTGCTCTGGCTCACCGACCGCAGTTACAGGCTTCACGAGGCGCGGACCTTTCGGGGGACCTGGTCGGAGGCGGTGCAGCAGTTGATGCGCGCCCTGTCGGGCGTGTCCAGCGCGCCGGCGGCGGTTCCGAGGGACGGGATGACGACCCTGGCCGTGATGCACCGGGGGAAACGGGAGGAGCAAGCAAGATGAGGGTTCTGGCGGGGCTTCGGCGTGTGGCGGCCTCGCGGGTCCTGGCGGTCTGCGTGGTGGCCGGAACGGTGATTTTCCTGGGAGGCCTGGCATGGACGTGAAGGCAGGCGATGCGGCGGCGATGACAGACTTCGAGCGGGCCCACCTGGAGCTCTCGTTCAAGAGGAGCCTTGTCGCGCTGGCGGTAGCGGTCGGCATTTCGCTGTTCTGGTTCTCGCCGCTCTGGGTTGTTGCCGTCTACGGCCTTGCCTTCTGCCTTGGGCGGCGAACGGGATTCGCGGTGAAGGCGGCGGCGCCGGGGCGACTGGAACGGGCAGCCTCGCGGGCTGTGGCCTGGCACGACATGCGGCCGGCGCTGTCAATCGTGGCGCCGTTCGCGGTCGTGTTGTTGCTGGCAGACGCGATGGGGGCTTTCGCCGCCTGGTTCGAGGCGCGCGGGGAGGCGCCGTTGCTCGCCGATGAGGCGTTGACGATGTTTTTCGAGGCTTTCGCCGCGGTGTCGGGATGGGACCGCCCCTGGTTTGCGATTGCGGTGCTGACGACGGGATCGCTTGCGGGGGCGTCGGGTCTGACGGACGGGCTCTGGGTGGGGGCGGTCCAGTCCAGGACAGGAGTTCGCGTGTGGAGGACGGTTCCTCTGGGCCGGGAGTGGGCGGACTGGCGCGAGGCGCGCCGCGAGCGGCGCAGATTGTATCTGGGGGGAAGCGGCTGATGGGACGTTGCCTTGGGACCGCGGGCGTACGCGTCGCGGCTTCGCTGGCGCTGGCAGCGGCAATCGCATGCGCGGCGGGCGCGGGGCCTGCGAACGGCGGTGAGCCGGGCGCGGGCCTGGTCGAGCAGCTCCGGCAGAGCGGGGCGGCGGTGACGTCGCTCGGCAGGCGCGGGGCGATGGACGGCTGGTGGGTGGAGCCGTCGGCGGGTGAGGCTTATGCGCTTTACGTCGACCCTACCGGCCATGCGGTGCTGGGGACGCTGTATGCGCCGGACGGGTCCGGCGTAACGGGCGTCCAGCTTGAAGACATGCGCGTGGGCCGGGCGGGCGCGGGAACGGTCGCCCCGGCGTTTCCTCCTTCGGCGCGGCTTGCGGGAAGAACTGCAGCAGCAGGTCCGGAAGCGGGAGCGGTATCGCTGGCCGTGTCGTCGCCGGCGGCGCTGTTCGAGGCCGGGGCGGTGGCTGAGGGGTTCGAGCTGGGCGAGACGGGTCCGGAGGTCGTGACCTTCGCCGACCCCGCCTGCGGTCCTTCCCGGGCGGCCGTGGCGATGCTGGCGAAGCGGGCGGTGAATGGCGAACTGCGGCTCAAGGTCGTGCCCGTCGGGATGCTGGGGGAGAGGTCGCGGCGGCTCGCGGAGGCGGTCGTGGCATCGGAGAACGGGGCGCTCGCCTGGTTTTCGGGCGATCGCGACAGGGCGCCGGCTGCGGCAAGCGGCCGGGCGCGGGCCGCAGTGGAGCTGAACGGGAGGCTGTTTCTGAGGAGCGGGTCGCAGTTCGTCCCCTGGTCGCTGTTGCGGCGGGACGAGGGTGCGGTTTCGGCGGCGGTGGGTTTGGACGTCGAAGCGTGGTTCGAGGCGCCGAGATAAAGGCGTTGATGGACATGGATCTGGCGGATGCCGAGCGCTGGGGTTTCTGGTGGGCAGCCTGGCTGGTGGTGATCGGTGCGTTCCTCGGGAGCCTATTCCCGCTTGTGGAGGATATGCCGGACTTCTGGGAGGAGGAGAGCGCCACCACGGGATGGGCGACGGTCTTGTGGATTTGCGGGTGGATCGTCGCCTGTGCTGGCGGGTTCATGGCGGTTTTCGGGAGGCTGACGGGGAGGCGCCGGGCCTGGCTGAAGCTGTTTTTCCTTGAGGCACTCGGGTCGGCGGCCGTGGCGGCCGCGTGGGGGATTTTTGCCGTGACGTTGGGTCTTGAGGCGACGGTCGAGTGGGGTTGGTGGGGGCTGGCGGGGGCTTCGGTGACGGCGGCGGCCTGTGTGGGTGTTCACGCCCGGAGTCAGGGAAAGATAGCGGTCGGCCTGATCCGTGAAGCGCGGGGGGAGGGATCGTGAAATTGCCCTGGAAGGCATTCCGGGGCGGTGAGGCGGCGCCGGCGGATGCGGCCGGATATCTGCGCTGGAAGATGTGCGCCGAGCTGTCGATGGCGGCCAACGGGGTGTTGGCGGTGGGTCTGTTCGGGGCGGTGCTGCTGTTTTCGACGGACCATGTGGTTCTGGCCAGGACCGGCGGGGGCGGGGCGTTGGAGGCGCAGCTTCTGCAGAAGCCGGTGCGCACGGACGTGGCGCTCAGGAACTGGGTGGTCACGGCGGCGACGGAGGTCTTCACGCTGGGCCATTCCGACTGGGAAGAGCGGCTCGGGGCGGTGAGGCGGTACTTCTCGGAGAGCGGCTACGAGGCGTTCGAGCGGCGTTTCAGGGGCAGCCGGTTCCTGGAGGTGCTGAGGAACGAGTTCCAGAACGCGTCCGCCGTTGCGCAGGGTGCGCCGGTGATCGTCGGGGTTGCGCTCGTGGACGGCGGGCGGCGGGCCTGGGTTCTCGAGTTCCCGATGCTGATCACGTTCGAGGCCGGCCGGGACGTGGTGCGGCGTCGCTACGTGGCGCGGGTGGTCGTGGGGCGCGTGCCGCTCGAGGAGCGCCTGTCGGGGATCGGCATCGAGAGGGTGACGGCGACGCGGGAGAGGGGCGCGTGAGCGGGCTTTCGAAGGCGGTGGCGCATGCCGGCGAGGCGTTCTCGTTCCAGAGGGCCGCGCATCACGGCTGGCGGCGGATCGCGGCGGCTTCGATTCTGATGAACCTGCTGCTGGCGGCGGCGCTGGTCGGGTACATCCACTTTCATTCGACGGTCTATGTGACGCTGGCGGCCACGTCGGACGGACGGGTCATCGCGGTGCGCGGGCTGGACGAGCCGGTGCGCAGCGATGCCGAACTCGGGAACTGGGTCGTGGGGGCGGTGACGGATGCCTACACGCTCGGCCATCACGACTGGCAGCGCCGCCTGGCGGACGCGCGCGAGGACTTCAGCGACCGCGGCTACGAGAAGTTCGTCGAGAGCCTGAACGAGAGCAAGTACCTGCCGATCCTGCGGGACCACAGGCAGGTCGCGACAGCGGTCGCGGAGGGCGCGCCGCGGATCGTGGACCGGGGCATGCTGGATGGCGAGCGGCTCGGCTGGAAGCTGCGCTTTCCGATGCTGGTGACGTTTCTGTCCGGGAAGGAGAAGGAGGCGAAGCGCTACGACGTCGAGGTGGTGGTGGGCCGGGTGCCGTTCGATGAGCGGCCGACGGGGCTGGCGATCGAGTGGGTGATCGCGACGGGGGTGAAACGGTGGTGAGGCCTGTTGCAGCCTGCAGGACGGGACCCGTCCGGGTGGCAGGTTCGAAGGTCCGCAAAGCGTGTATGGCGGGGGTCCTGGCGCTTGGGTTGACGGGTGCGGCGGCGCCGGCGGCGGGCGAGGGGATCGTGCCCGTCCGGCCGGGAGAGGGCGCGCGTGCGCCGGGAGAGGACGTCTGGCCCGAATATGCGCTTCCGGACGAGGAGGCAGGCCAGCGGGCGCGATCCGCCCTGCCGCTTACGCAGCAGCAGTTGAGGGAGGTGGGCGCGCTTCTGCAGCAGGTGCAGAAGGCGATCGCCGAGGGCCGGGGGCCGGAGCCGGCGGGGCGGGTGCGGAAGGTGGTCATCGAGCCGGGCGCGGGCGAGGCGGTGCCGGTGATCGAGGTCAGGCACCGCCTGGCGACGGTGATCGACTTTCGCGACGCCACGGGTTCGACCTGGCCGATCGAGCATGTGCTTGTCGACAAGGCGTTCACGGGCGGACAGGGAACGGCGCCGGGGAGGGGCAATCTCGTCTACCTGGTGCCGCAGAAGCGGTTCCTTCAGGGAAACATGGTGGTGAAGCTGAAGGATCTGGCGGAGCCGGTGATGCTGGTGCTGCGCGACCTGGGCGCGGGCGCGAGCGATTTCGGGGTCGAGGTGAGGATCACGCGGCCGGGTCCGAATGTGGATGCGGCGGCCCTGGTGCGGCCCGGGCATTTCCATGCAGGCGACAGGATGCTTGCCGGCCTGCTGGCGGGAGAGATCCCGAAGGGGGCGGTCCGCGTGGACGTCGAGGGCGGAGGGTCCGGGGATCGCGGCTGGCGGCTTGGCGAGGACCTGCTGCTGGTTACCAGGAGGATCGTGCTTTCTCCGGGCCCCTGGGCGGCGGAGAGGGGCTCAGGGGGGCGGGTTGCCTATCGGTTGCCGTCCACGCCCAGGGTGCTGGTCACGGTCGACGGGCGGGAGCACAGCCTGACGGTTCGCGATCGTAGGCCCGGCTTGTGGGGCGCGTCCGGGGACGGAACGCAATGACCGCGGGCGGCGCGGCGGCGCTGACGCCGCCATTCGTAACATTTGCCGCGTTCCGCGCGGCGGTTGTGGCGGCGCTGCTGGCCCTGGCGGCCGCGGCCGGTCCGGTGCGGCCGGTGCTGGCGTGGGATTTCCCGGACAACAGGCAGCTGGAGCTCGATGCCGGCAAGGGCGGCGGCGACCCCGAGTACCGGAGGACGCTGGATAAGCGGCAAAGGCAGCAGAAGGAGGAAGCGGCCCGGGAAGGGGAATCGCATACCGACGTGCCGGTCCGGGCGCCGGAGGGAGAGGGCGGCAAGGCGGTGGGGCCTCCCGAGTTGGGCAAGCCCGTGCAAGACGTGGTGACGCCGGAGGAGGCAGGGCAGGCCGGGGAGGCTCGGGAGCCGGTGGCTGCGGAGCCGGAGAAGCAGCCGGAGTGGCGCGGCCGGGAGGCGGAGGCGGAGCCGGCGGCCGTGTATGAGCCCGCGGCCCGGGAACAGGCCGGGGTGGATGCGTATATCGGCTTCCTGATCGACGAGTTCAACAGGGCTCCCGAGATGCGGATCGTCGAATATGCGGGGAACGGGGAAACGCCGCAGAGGCGGGGGCCGGACGGAGGCGCCGGCGAGCCGGTTTCGCCGGGTTTGCCGGATGTCGGGGCCGGAGACGCGCTCTATGCGCGGGTTCTGTACGACGTCAACTCGGACTATCCGGGCCCGGTGATGCTGCAGCTGCTGCAGCGCCCGCTTTACGGCGCGGTCGCGCGCGGGGAGTTCCGCCTGGTCCGCGACCGCCTGGTCGTCAATGTGAGGACGATGGACATCGCCGGCGAGACGGTCGCCGTGGATGCGGTGGCGGTCGGCCTCGACTGCGCCTGTTACGGGCTCGCGGGGGATGTGTCCTACCACTGGTGGGACCGGGTGATCCTGCCGGCGGCGACGGGGTTCGTGGAGAGCTTCCTGATAGCCCGGTCGCGTCCGGAGCGCCGGATCGTGGAGACGAATGACGGCGGCGTCGTCAGCGACCAGCGCGCGGCGACGAGGAAGGAAGCGCTCCATGCGGGGGCGGCGGCAGCGGCGGGCCGGGTGGGAGAGATACTGCTCGAGCAGGCGCCGTCCAGGCAGACGGTGGTCATCCCGCGAAACACCGAACTCGCGGTGATGTTCGTGGAGCGCCTCGGCTGGCGCCGGGTGCCGGCTGCGCCGCCGGTGCCGGCGGCTGAAGCGGATGAAAGCGGGGACCGCGAGGCCGGAACTCGCGGCCGCGGAGGAGGTCCGATTCCGGTGGTCGTGACGGGACGGGGCGTGTTGCAGTGAGCGAAGCGGACCTGGCCGACGTGCTGATAATGCTGGTGCGGAACCTGACGGGGCCGCTGAAGCTCGTGGTGCTGCTGGTCTGCTGGGCAGCCAGCTTCTTCGTGTTCTTCTCGGGCTGCTTCCGGGTGATCCGGCACGGCGACGGACGCGCACAGGGGGCGTCGGGTACGGGGACGTTCCTGACCTTCGCAACATCGGCCGTGCTGTTCGTGTTTCCGCAATTGCTGGATGCGGGCGGGCGGAGCCTGTTCGGCTTCCTGCCCTCGCAGGGAACCGCGGTGCTGGCCTACGGGAGCGGGGAGGAGAAGCACGAGGAGCTTCTCTGGGCGGTTTTCCAGATCGTGAGGTTCATGGGGCTGTTCGCGTTCCTGAAGGCCTGGTTCGTGCTTCGCGACGCGGCGGACGGGACGCGCGGGGCGACGGCGAGCCAGGGATTCGCGCACCTGGTCGGCGGGATTTGCGGCTGGTGGATCCTGCCGTTGATCGACGCGGTGCAGAACACGCTCGGCATCGCGCCGCTGCGTATCGGGGAGCTCGGCGGGAGCTCCGGATGAGAGGCCTTCCAACCAGAGGAGAAGAAGCATGAAGAACATGGACAATGCCATGTCGCGGTCGGCGGCCGTGGCGGCGGTTGCGGTCGCGGTGGCCTGGGCGGCGCCGGCGGCCGCGAAGGACCTCGGAACGATGTTCGAGACCCTGGGGGCGGGCCTGGAGAAGGTACACCCCGCCTTGACCGTTCTGATGTGGGCCGGAGGGCTCTACTTTTTCATCTGGGGCTGGATCAAGGTGCGGCGCTCCGGCGACGGTGGCCGGGACCAGTCGGCGGGCGGCGCCTGGGGAACGGTGCTGATCGGGGTTGCGCTGGCGCTCGGACCGTATGCCCTGAACTTCTTCGCGTCGACCCTGGGTTTCGGGGATACCGGCGGCGGCCGGCCGAGCTGGGGCACCGGCAACTAGCGGGCCGGTCATGCTGCGCCAGATCGAGGACGCGGTCCGTTTCGCATGGACCGTGCGGCGCAAGCCGATCGAGGCGTTCATGGCGCCGGTCGCCGTGCTTGAGGACGGCCTGCTGTGCCGGGACGGCTCCCTGGTGACGCTGTTCGAGGTCGAGGGCACGCGCTCGATCTGGGGCGGCGGGGAGCTGGCGCGGTTCGTCGAGCTCGGGTCGCGCCGCCTCAATGCGTCCTTCCTGGGACGCGGCCATGCGCTGCAGGTGATGTTCGAGCGCGCGCCGGACGGCGGGGCGGCGGTGGCCGACGCCGTGTCCCGGCGCCAGGCGCGCCAGGCGGCGTTGCTGGGCCTGGACCTCGGCGATCTCTTCGGCGAGCGCTCGCGGAGGCTGGGGGCGCTGCTCGCCGGCGAGACATGCATCGTGGCGGTGTGGAGCCGTGAGCAGCTGCTGCCGCGCGCGGTGAAGTCGCGCGAAGAGAAGGAGCTCAAGGCGCGGCTCAGGGAGTGGCTGCCGAAAAAGCGCGAGTCGCAGTGTCCCGCCGACGTCCTGGAGAGCCTGCCGCCGCGTCACGAAGCGATCGTCGCAAGCGTCGAGACCCTGTTCAGGGAGACCGGGCTGGTCGCGAAGCAGCTGTCGGGGGGAGAGGCGGCGCGTTCGATCCGCCGGCTGTTGAACGGCGCGGAGACGACGCCGGACGGGTGGCTGCCGTTCGGTCCGGAGGACCGCTGCCGGGCGAGGGTGACGGAGCCGCCCGGGCTCGGGGAATGGCCGCCGGCGCTCGCCCCGCAACTGCTGGTGCGGGACCCGGTCGCGAAGGCAGGGGAGGTTGAAATCGGGCTGCGGCGCTATGCGGGCCTGGACATGACGCTCGGGCCCCGGCGCGAGCGGCCGTTCTCGGAGCTGATGAACCGGATGGCCGAGGCGGCCCTGCCCTTCCGGTTCTCGATGTTCATCGAGGGGGGCGGCCTGGAGGGCCAGGGCATCGCGTTCAGCCGCGTGGCGTCCGAGGTGCTCGCGTTTGCGTCGCAGGACAGCCGGCATCTGAGGGACTCCATGCGCGGCCTCTCGGACATGCGCGGCGAGGAGCGGGCCGTCGTCCGCCTGCGGGTCGGGATGCTGACCTGGTCGAACGAGGGCGAGGGCAGCGAGATCCTGCGCCGGAGGGCGGGACGCCTGCAGCAGATTGCCGAGGGCTGGGGCGAATGCACCTTCACGCCGATGATCGGCGACCAGGTGGAAGCCCTGGTGTGCTCGGTGCCCGGGTTCGCGTTCGGCGCGACGGGGGAGCCGTCTGCGGCGCCCCTGACGGCGGCTCTCGGGATGATGCCGGTTTCCAGGCCGGCCTCGCCGGCGACGGCGCGTTCCGACTACCTCTTCCGGTCGGAGGACGGCAAGCCGCTCGGATATTCGCTCGAGGAGTCGGGCGATTACGGGCTGGACCTGGTCTACGGACTGCCCGGCCGGGGGAAATCCGTGCTTCTGGGATCGCTGGGGCTGGCATTCTGCCTCCGGAGCGGCCGGCTCGACCTGCCCTACATGGCGATCGTCGATATCGGCCCGAGCTCGTCGGGGCTGATTTCGCTGATCCGCGAGGCGCTGCCGGCGGGCCGGCGGCACGAGGCGGTATGGGCGGCGCTGCAGATGACGCCGGACTATGCGGTCAACCCCTGCGATACGCCGCTCGGCTGCCGCTACCCCCTGCCGGCCGACCGGGACTTCCTGACGAACCTGCTCGGCATGCTGCTGACCCCGGTCGGCATGCAGGGCGTGCCGGATGGCGTGGCCCAGACGATTCCGCCGGTGATCGACGGAATCTACCGGATGCGCGCGGACGACCGACCGGGACAGGAGCCGCAGCGTTACGCACCGGGCCGCGATCCGGAGGTCGACGTCGCGCTGGGCCGCCGGGGGCTGAACCTCTCGGAGAAGCCGCTTTGGTGGGAGGCGGTGGACCTGTTGTTCGAGGCCGGCGAGCTGGACGCGGCAGCCCGGGCGCAGCGTTACGCGGTGCCGACGCTGCGCGATTGCCTGACAGTCATCCGAGGGGCCGAGGTGCAGAGCCTGGTCGGGGACGCGAGATACGGGACCGGACAGGAGAGCGTGACGAGCGCGGTGATCCGGATCCTGAATGCGCAGTCCGGCAACTGGCCGGTGCTGTTCGGGCCGACCGTGTTCGATCTGCGCAACGCGAGGATCGCGGCGGTGGATCTCTCCGCGCTGGCGCCGCAGGGGAGTCCCGAGAACGACAAGCAGACGGCCGTCATGTATCTGATGGCGCGCTACGCGCTGACGCGCGACTGGTGGATCGGGGAAGAGATGCTGGGCGCGGTTCCGGAGAAGTACCGCGCCTGGCACGCGGCCCGGGTGCGGGAAGTATCGGAAGCGCCGAAGACGGCGGTGTTCGACGAGTTCCACCGGACGCTGGCCGCCGAGGCGGTCAGGGCGCAGGTGGACCGGGACGCGCGGGAGGCGCGCAAGCAGCGTGTGAAGCTGATCCTGGCCTCGCAGGAGTTCGAGGACTTCGAGGGCGGGTTGACCCGGCGGGCGAGCGGCTACTGGGTGCTCGGGGGCGGAGCCGAGAAGACGGAATACGAGCGTCTGAAGAGCCTGTTCGGCCTGGGCGAGGCGGCGCTCGAGGCGGTGGAATACCGGCTGACGGGCCCCGGACGGAACGGGGCGCCGGCGCTGCACATCCTGAAGGACGAGGGCGGGCGGCGTGAGCAGGTCCTGGTGAACACGGTCGGGCCGCGGGAGCTGTGGGCGCTGAATACGGCGCCCCGCGACGTGGCGCTCAGGCGGCGCGTGCAGGAGCGGCTTGGCGCGGCGGCGAGCCGGGCGGCGCTTGCCAGGCTGTTTCCGGCGGGGTCCGCGAAGGAACGGCTCGATGCCGACATTGCCGAGCTCGAACGCCGCGGCCTGGACAAGGACGCCGCCGAGGCGGGCGTGGTGGAGAAACTGGCCGAGGAGACCGTGCGGGCGGCGCTGGAAGCGCGCGACGGCGGTGGGGACGGGGAATGATGAGGTTTTGCGGGATGGCGCTGGCCCTGGCGCTCATGGCGGCGCCGGCGGCGGCGCAGACGGACACGGGCACGGCGCAGGGAGGTCACGGCTGCGATCCGAAGGTCGAGGCGGCGTTGCTGAACGCGGCGGCCGAGGGGGTCGAGCGGGACCTGACGGTCATTCGCCATCCGGACGAGGGGATCGGGGAGCCGGACAGCATCTTCGATCTCGACTGCGACTTCTTCAGGTTTCCGGATTACGACGCGCATGTGGGCCTTCCAACCCTCGGCGACCTGATCGATACGCTGAAGCGCCGCGCCTGCGCGCTGGCGCGCGATGCGTGGCGGCGGAATGTCGGGCGGAAGTTCGATCGCGGGATTTACGGCATCGGCAGCGATATCGACCGCCTTCCGGGTCTCGGCCCGAGCGGGGGCGTGGTCGTGAGGCCCGCGGGGTCGGGGCGGGCTGCCGATGTGTTCCGGAAGGCGATTAGCGGGGAGAGCGGGCAATGATCCGGGCGTGGTTGAGGACGGTCCTGGGGGCCGCTGCGGTGATGGGGCTCTGGGCGGGTTCGGCGGCGCCGGCCGATGCCGGCTGCTGCGGATGCGCCTGGAGCGCGTCGAGGACCTATTCGGGCGTTACCGTCAGGAAGGTGAACCTGCGTATCGACAGGATGGAGGCGAAGCTCGTCGAGCAGCTGCAGCTCCAGACGGCGCAGATATCCGGATACATCGCGACGGCGGCCGAATCGACGGGCAAGGCCCTGGACGCCCAGACGAAGCTGCTGGCCCAGATCGCCCGCGAGGAAGCGGAGACCAGGTCGAAGCTGGGGCACAGGCCGACGCGGTCCGGATGCGAGACCGTGACGGGCATGCGCGGCCTCAGGGCGGGGCGCGCGGTGAGCGAGGCGGCGGCCGGCAGGGGGACGGCCGTCGAGACGGCCAGGATCGCCGGGGACAAGGCCGTTGTGGCCGATGGCGGGCGGAATGAGGATGCAAGGCGCCGGTTCGGCGCCTGGACGGACAAATACTGCAGCAGCGCGCGCGCGGCGGCGGGCGGTGGCGTGTGCAGGGGCGATGACGCCATGCACGGGGCTGACCTGAAGCCGGAGAGCCTGCTGGATATCCGGACCTTCGGAGATGATGGCGGGAAGGAGGCTGCGGAGGAGTTCGCGAGAAACATTGCCGCGCCGGTGGTGTGGGATCCGATACCGCTCCGGGCGGTGGATACGCCGGAGGACGAGCGGACCGCGCTGCTGTTGCGCTCCGCCGATGCGCGCTCGCTGTTGGCGGTGGACTGGTTCAGCGAGGCGAGGGGAAGGCGGGAGCCGGCTGCGGGGCTCGGCGCGTGGGCGGCCGCGATGGCGCCGGGCGCCGGCGTCACGGGCGACATCAGCCGCTATGAGCTGCTCGAGATACTTGCCTCGCGGCGGTTCGAGGATCCGGAGTGGGCGCTGAGGCTTCAGGAGATGACGACGGACCAGCTTCTTCGCGAACTGCTGATGATGAAGGCGGCCTCGCTGCTGGTCCGGTGGGAGCAGTACAGGCAGGGCGAGCGGCGGGGGTCGATGGAGGCCGCGCGGCTCGCGATCGCGGCCGAGGAAATGCGCAGGCTGCCCGGCCTCGCGGAAGGGCTGTCGGTGATCGAGTGATGGAGGACCGCGGTCGGCAGCCCGGGATATCGGGCCAGGGTTGGCGGACCCTGAAGTTCTTCTACGGCATCGAGTTCATCCGGGCGGCGCGGCGGGTCGAGGCGTCATTGGGCCGGATCGGCGGCCAGCTGGGCTCGCTGCGAGGCTTTCGGAGAGGCGGGAGGCCCAGGGCCGCGCGGCTCCTGAGCCGGACGGGGTTGCCGGTCGCGGTTGTCGGATCGGGAATGCTCGCCGTCTTCGTGCTGCTCGCGGTGTCCGGAGCCAGGGCCCAGGTCGACGATCCTGGCCTTTTCGATGCGGTCGACAAGGCGGGGCGCCGGCTGCTGTCGTTCCTGACGGGCGGCGACGGCGAGCGCCAGTACGAAGCGCTCGGGCGGATGTTCTTCTTTTTCTGCTCGGGGATCTTCGGGCTGGTCGGCGTCATTCTGCTCTACCAGGTCGTGAGCGGGGTGGTCGAGACCGGCAGGCGCGGCCTGATGGGATTCAGCGGCTGGGGGATCGTGCGGCTCGTGGTTGCGGCTGCCCTGATGGCGCCGATCCCTTACGGGCTTTCGTCGGGCCAATGGGTGGTGGTCGGGCTTGCGAGGCTCGGAGGGGATTTCGCGCAGAGCGTGTGGGCGCCGTTCTCGAGCACGCTGCTCGGAGACGCTGCGGTCGTGGCGCCTCGGGGCAGCGAGGGGACCAGGCGGACGATGATCGTGAATTTGATGGTCGTCGAGACCTGTCACGCGTTCGCGGGTCCGCGCGGCTCTACCGGGCCGGTCGCGGTGGGGTCGAACGGCGGCCGGTGGCCCTGGGCGGACAACAGGGACAAGGCGGTGGCCTGGCGCTACGGCGTGGCCCAGGGAAGACACGGCGACGAGTTCAGGAGCCTGTGCGGCCAGGTGCGGTTTCCGGGGGTGGAGCTGGACGGTTACCGCGGGGAGGTGGCGCGGGCGCACAGGAAGGGGCTGGAAGAGGCGCGGGTGATCCTGCGCACGGTGGGCCAGGAGGCGAGCCGCACCTTCGTGCCGGAGGAGGCGGACGCTTACGGAAGGGGCCTGGACGAGGATGCGGTGAGGGCCGCGATCGACCGGGCGTATGCGGTCTATTCGCAGACGGTGGACGGCGTGATCGAGGAGGCCGGGAAGAAGTGGCACAAGGAGGCGGTCGAGGAAGTATCGCGGGAAGAAGCAAGCGACGGGAGCTGGACGAGGGCGGGGTCGTTGTTCAACCGGATGGCCCGGCGGGTCTCGGAGTTCAACTGGAGCGCCGTGAGCGGCCCCGAGGTGTCGGCGCCGGCGGTGGAGCTGAAGGAATACGACAGGCGGGTGTTCGAGGTCGTCCTGCGGCTCGGCGAGCAGATCGTGCGCGTCGGTGGCGGGAGGGAGCTCGCGCTCGGGAACTTCTCCGCGGACGGGGAAGGCAGCGGGGGCGGCGCGAGCGGCGCTCTGGGGACGCTGATCTGGGGGCTGTTCTTCGATTTCGAGGATGTGCTGCAGGTGGGGGAGGACAATCCGATCCTCGATCTCGCGGTGATCGGCGACAACCTCATCACCTATGTGCTCTCCGTGCAGGGCTCGCTCATGGCGATGGCGATGACGTCGAACATCGGCGACACGTCGTTTTTCGGGTTCCGCCTCCCTCTCGACGTGTTCGAGGCCGTCTGGCCGGTCGTGGACGGCATGATGTCCCTGCTCCTGAACCTGATGATGATTGCGGGGATGATCCTGGCATACGGGGCGCCGGCGCTTCCGTTCATAAGGTTCCTCTTCGGGATGGTGGCCTGGCTGCTCGACGTGGCGGAGGCGGTCGTGGCCGTGATGGTGTGGCTGGCTGTCCAGGTGACGCCGGCCGAAGGGCGGGGAGAGTTCCTGACGCCGACCACGATGGAGGGATTGAAGCGGCTGCTGGGTGTGGTGCTGCGGCCGGTGCTGATGATCCTGGGCCTCGTGCTGGGCTACTTCGTTTTCTCGGTCGCCATCGGGTTGTTCAACGCGGTCTGGCTTCCGCAGATGCGGGAGGCGGCCGGCGCGTCCGGCCCGGGCCTGATCGGATATGCCGCCTGGCTCGCGATCTATGTGATGGTCGCCTGGGGGATGCTCAACGCGTGCATGAGGCTGATCGAGGCGCTGCCTGAAGGCGTCATGGAGTGGATCGGCTCCCGCATGAGGTCGTGGGGCGGCGCGGACGACGTGCTTCGTGCGGCGTCCGGGGGCGCACAGCGCACGGGCGCGCCGACTCCTCGCGGCGGCGGTGGCGGCGCACGGGGTGGTGCGCCGCCGACGGATCGTGGCGCCGGGGGCGGCTAGTCGCAGAAACCGGAAGGAGGGCGGAAGATGACGAAGAAGACGGGAATCGGTGTGGGCGCAGCCGCGCTGGCGGCCGGTATCGCGGTGGCGGCCGGGCTTCTGATGGCCGATCCGGGAGCCGCGGAGGTGGCTGTCGCCGTGGGGGCGATGTTCGCCTGCGGGATGGCCGTGTTCACGGTTCTGGACCGGACTGCCGAGACGGCCGGGCTGCGCTTCGGCGTGTATTTCGGGACCTGGCTTGCTTGCGGAGCGGGAGCCTGGGTGCAGGCGGTCGACTCGCCGCTCTTCTGGGGTCTGCTGCTGTTGCGGGGCGGGGCATGGGAGGCCTTGCAAGGGTCGGTCGTCCTGTTCCTGGCGATCGTGCTGCCGCTCGGCGGGTTCGTGCTGTTCGCCCTGTTCTGGCTCGAGGTGGTTCGCGGCTTCCTGAAGGAATTGCGGGAGGAGAAGGGCAGGAAGCAGTCGCAGTCCGAACTCTTCGGCAAGGCGAGGTTCCTGGAGCGCCGGTATCTGAAGTCGCTTGCGAAGCGCCACGGCATTCTGCTGGGCGCCAGCCGGGAGGGGCTGGTGGCGTATCCGCTCGAGGGGAGCGCGATCTCCTTCGCGCCGCCGCGTACGGGCAAGGGCGCGACGATCGCGCTCAACTATCTTTCGCCCGGGCGGCGCGGCTGGCCCGGCTCGACCGTGGTCGTGGATCCGCGCGGCGAGCTCTATCCGATCGTTGCCCGGCGCCGGCGTTCCCTCGGGCGCCGGCCGATCCTCCTGGACCCGTTCGGCATGGTCGCGAAGCACCGGGAGCTGGAGGGCGGCCTGGCGGATTTCGGCAAGGATGCGCTGCTGCATCTGCCTGTCTGGAACAGCGACTCCTACAACCCGCTGGATTTCATTCGCGACGGGGACGAGGCGGTCCGCGATATCGGCGTCCTGGTCGAGGCGCTCATGGAACGACCGAAGGGCGACGGCGGGAACTCCAAGCACTTCTACGAATCCGCGCGCTCGCTGATAAGCGGGTACCTCTCATGGGTGCGGTTCCAGATGCCGCCGGACCAGCGGAACCTGAAGACCCTCTACCGGCTGCTGTCGCTCGGGAACGACGATCGGGACGCCCTGTTTGCGCAGGTCGAGGCGACGGAGCCGTTCTGCGGCGGCCTGATGCACCTGGCGATGGAACGGTCCAGGCGGGTCGGCAAGGAGGAAGGCGGCTCCAACTTCACCACGGTCTCGAACCAGCTCTCCTTCCTGAATTATCCGGAGATTGCGGAGCAGACCAGGTGCTCGACCTTCGATCCGCTCGACCTGGCAAACGGCGACATGGATATCTTCGTGGTCGTGCCGGACGAGATGACGGAACTGGTCAAGGGCTGGATCAGGCTCTGGATCTCGATCCCCTATGCGGTGGCGTCCAGGCGCGCGATGCAGCGGGACATGCTCATCGTGATCGATGAGCTGCCGGCGCTCGGATACCTCAGGCCTGTCATGGACGGATACAACCTCGCCGCCGGCAAGGGGGTGCATTACTGGACCTTTGCGCAGTCGGTGAGCGCGCTCGACGATACCTGGGGCGGCGAGGCGCGGAAGACGCTGATGGAACTGGCGGAGCTGGTCCAGATCCTCGGGTGGTCCCGGGTGGCCGTCGAGGGGGCCGAGCTCCTGTCCAAGGCGATCGGCGCGGCGACATTCGAGAACCGCAGCGAAAGCCGGTCCGGGCAGGCGCAGGATATCGCGCTGGCCGCCCGGGGGACCGGCTCGATCCAGGAGTCGCTGTCGGTCGTGAAGGAGCAGCTGGTCCCGGCCGACGAAATCCTGCGGATGGAGCCGGACGAGCAGCTGGTCATCGCCTCGCCGAAGGACATGCCCCGGGACGTGATCCGCGTGAAGCATGCCCGGTACTGGCAGATGCCGGAGATCGCGGTCCTGGCGGACCCCAACCCCTATGTCATCCGCAAGGAGAGGTCGCTGTCGGTGGCGGCCTGAAGCGGGTCCGGCGGAGGGCTTGCGCAGATGGCAGGAAGGAAGCGGCGCCCTGCCCTCCTTCCGGCCGGCCTGCCCTGGTGGCTTTGGGTCGTGTTGGCGGCAGGGTCCTGGGTCGGAATCGCATACGTCCTGCCGGACGCGCTGGCAGGGCTGCCGGTTGCCGGCCGACAGCTCGGTATCGTCACGGATCGTCTTGCGTGGGCGCCGGCGACGGCGGCGGCGGCGTTCTTCCTGCTGTGGGCGCTGGCGTCGTGGCGGGAGGGGCGGCGCAAACGGCGGCTGCTGGATACGAGGACGGGGGTAGCTTCGATCCGGAGCCTTTCCTGGCGCGAATTCGAGGAGCTCGTGGCCGAGGCCTTCAGGCGGGAGGGCTACAGCGTCGTCGAGAACGTGAAGGCCGGCGCGGACGGCGGCGTGGACATCCGGCTGCGCAGGGGCGGAAAGCTGTTCCTTGTCCAGTGCAAGAACTGGAACCGCAACCGGGTCGGCGTGGGCGTCGTCCGGGAGATGTGCGGAGTGATGATGGACGAGGGTGCCGCCGGCGTCGTCATCGTCTGTTCGGGTGGATTCACCCGGGACGCGTGGGGTTTTGCCAAGGGCAAGCCCGTGCGCCTCGTCGGCGGGCGGGCCCTGATGGAAATGATCGCCCGGGTAAAG
>JAJEIH010000022.1 GCA_022827685.1 Alphaproteobacteria bacterium | reverse complement strand
TCCTGCGTGACGGTGAACGGAATGCTGTCGATGCCGGAGCGGGCCGATGCGCTCGACCGGGTGCGCCTCGGGGATGCGGGCATTCTCATCACGTCGCCCGAACAGCTCCGGTCGCGGTCGCTGCGCCGGGCGCTTGACCAGCGCGAGATCGGCGCCTGGGTTCTGGACGAGGCGCATTGCCTGTCGCGGTGGGGCCACGATTTCAGGCCGGACTACCGCTACGTGGCCCGATTCATTCGGGAGAAGGCAGGCGCGGAGCCGATACCGCCGGTGCTGTGCCTGACGGCGACCGCGAAGCCGGACGTGGTGGAGGACATTGCGCGTCATTTCCGGGAGAGGCTCGGCATCGGGCTCAGGATATTCGATGGCGGCGCCGAAAGGCCGAACCTCAATTTCCAGGTTCTGCCGACGACGGGCGGCGAGAAGTTCGCTCATCTCCACCAGGTACTTGAGGCCGGCCTTTCCGCGGGGAAAGGCGGCGCCATCGTCTATTGCGCCACCCGCCGACAGTGCGAGGAAATTGCAGAATTCCTCCAGTGGAAGGAGGCGAAGGCCGGTTTTTTCCATGCGGGCCTGTCGCCGGAAGTCAGGAAGGATGTGCAGCGGCGCTTCGTCGAGGGTGAACTCGATATCATCGCGGCGACCAACGCCTTCGGCATGGGGATCGACAAGCCGGATGTGCGCCTGGTCGTCCATGCTGACATTCCGGGATCGCTCGAGAACTACCTGCAGGAAGCCGGACGTGCCGGGCGCGATCGGAAGCCTGCTGTTGTCTCCCGGTTTAGCCGGGTAGAAGGAGGGCGATTTTTGTCGGTTTGATCGGTTTTGGGATTCCCCTGGCTGGTGGGGGAATGCGGTACGGTTGCGGGCGGGCTCCTGGTCTTGGCGGTGTCGTTCTGGGTCCGTAGTGTTGCTCTGACGGTGACCCACAAGAAGGAGGCCCGCGCGGGGTAGAGACCCGCCGGGCCATGGCCGGCTTGCAGCTTCGTTACGAGACGGGGCTTACCGGCGAGGAATACGTTAGGACGGAGGCGTGGCGCGAGGCAAGGCTTGAGCGCTGCCCGAACCATCCTCACGGCGGCTGTTCGGTGGCGCGGCACGGAACCTATGGTCGGAAGACGCCGCCCGGCGCGAAGGTTCCCCGCTGGTATTGCCGAGAGAGCCATACGACGATCGGTCTTCTGGCCGACTGTCTGTCGTCGCATCTGCCGGGCACGCTGGACGATCTGGAGTCGGTTGTGGTGGCGGCCGAGGGGTCGTCGAGCCTTGAGGCGGCGGCGAACGACGTGCGCCGGGACGCGGTGGAGCTTCCCGGCGCACTGCGCTGGGTTCGCCGCCGGGTTCGCCTGGTGCATGACGTTCTTGCCCGTGTCATCGGGCTGATCCCCGACCGTCTGTCGGGCTGCGCGGCGACGATGGTGGCGGTGCGCGCGCGTCTCGGGAGCGCCGGCGCGCTGATGCAGCTGCGCGGTCTGGTAGCGGCGCAGCTTCGGATGCTGCCTTCCCCGTTGGGCTTCCAACCGCGCGGCAGGGGCGTGCCGGGTCGCAAACCGGTCTTCCAACACTCGATGGGGCCTGATCCGCCTCCGGGCGCCTCGTAGCGTCACGGTCCCGGGGCCGGAGAGCCCCCCGAACGAGGACCGCGGCATGAACAACTCGCATGACGACCTTCGCCAGGAGATCGCGCTGTTCCGATACGGCGTGATCGCCGATCTGGTGCATCTGCCGGTGGGCGCACCGGGCGCCGGCGCGCTGATGCGCGCCAAGGCGGAGCGGAACTACGTCATACCCGGGAGCGAGCGGACCCGGGTCGCGGCCAACACCATCCGGGGCTGGGTCAATCTGTACCGCCGCGGCGGCTTCGACGCGCTCTACCCCAGGGCGCGCACCGATCGCGGGCAGCCCCGGCGCCTGGCGCCCGAGGTCGCCGAGCGCCTGGTCGCGCTGAAGACCGGGAACCCGCGCTGTTCGGTGCGGGCCATCATCAGGATGGCGCGCGACGAAGGCATCGAGGACCCGCTCGCCCCGTCCACCGTGCATCGGCTGCTCAGCCGCGAGGGGTTGTTCGACAGGAAGCCGCCGGACGGCGCCGACCGGCGCCGCTTCGCCTTCAGGGACGCCGGCGAGCTGTGGATGTCCGACGTCATGCACGGGCCGAAGGTCCGGCACGGCCGGGTCCGGCGCAAGAGCTACCTGATCGCCTTCATCGACGATGCCACCCGGGTGGTCCCCTTCGCGGCCTTCGCCATGTCCGAGAACACCTCGGCCTTCCTGCCGGTGTTCAGGAACGCGCTGATCCGGCGCGGCCTCCCGGCGAGGCTGTACGTCGATAACGGCAGCGCCTACCGCTCGCGGCATCTCTCCCTGGTCTGCGCGAAGCTGGGGGTGGCGCTGATCCACGCCAGAGCGTTCCAGCCGGCGGGGAAGGGCAAGATCGAACGGTTCTTCCGCACACTGCGCGCCGGCTGGCTGGCGCACATCGAAGCCGGCGAGCGGGAGACCCTGGAGACCCTGAACCGCAGCCTGTGGGCCTGGATCGAGGGCGAGTATCACCACACCCCGCATCGCGGCCTGGAGGGGCGCACGCCGCTCGAGCAGTGGGCGCTGGCCTCGGGCGCGGTCCGCTATCCGGACGCAACCATGGACCTCGACGACCTGTTCCTCTTCGAGGCCCGGCGGCGCGTCTACAAGGACCGCACCGTCAGCCTGAACGGCCGCGTCTACGAGGTCGACGCCCTGCTGATCGGCGAGAAGGTCACGCTGCGCTACGACCCCGAGGCGCCGCCCTCGCGGCCGCTCGACGTGGTCCATGACGGCAAGCCGGCCGGCAAGGCCAGGCGTCTCGACGCCTACGCCAACACCGCCGTGCGGCGCACCTACCCGGCGAAGGAGATCGAAGCCGCCGAGCCGCCGCCGGAGCCGCCGCCCTCGCCGCTCAGCCTGCGCAACCTCACGGACAGGAAGGAAGACGACTGATGTACCGCAAGCACTTTGCCTTCACCCGGCTGCCCTTCGAGACCCCGGCGGAGACCGACGAGCTGTTCGGGTCCGCCGCCCGCCGCGAGGCCGAGGCCCGGCTCGGCCATCTCATCGACCTGCGCGGCATCGGCCTGCTCACCGGCGAGGTCGGCTCGGGCAAGACCACCGTGTGCCGCCACCTCACCGCCGGGCTCCACCCGGGGCTTTACCGCGTCCACTACGTCTCGCTCACCACCGGCAACGTGCTCGACATATACAAGGAGGTGGCATGGGAGCTCGGCCTGCCCATAGAGCGCTCCCGCGCCACCGCCCGCCAGGCGATCCGCAACGAGGTCTCCCGCCTGGTGACGGAAGCCAAGCAGATGCCGGTGCTGGTCATCGACGAGGCCCACCATCTGCGCAACGACGTGCTCGAAGACCTCCGCCTGCTGACCAACTTCGCCATGGATGCCGAGCAGCGCCTGTGCCTCATCCTGGTCGGGCTGACCGAGCTCAGGCGCCGCCTCGCCATGGCGATGCACGAGTCGCTCGCCCAGCGCCTCGTCGTCCGGCACCACCTCACCGGCCTCCAGCGCGACGAGGTCGACGCCTATATCGAGCACCGTCTGCGGCTTGCCGGATGCGAACTGCCGCTGTTCGAGCCGCCCGCCGTCGAGGCAATGTTCCAGAGCGCGCGCGGCCTGCCGCGCCAGATCAACCGCATCGCCCATTACGCGCTGTCGGCCGCCGCCCTGGAGGGGGCGAAGACAGTCAACGCCGAACACCTCCAGCACGCGCTCGAGGAGCTCGCGCCATGACCGGCGCCGGCAGCGAGGGCATGGCAACGCACGGCTTCCCGACCCGCGCCCCGGTCGAACTGGAGGACCGGCCGCGCGAGCAGCAGTGGCTGGTCGACACGCTGTGGGGCGAGCAGGCCGTCGGCATCGTCGGCGGCGAGCCCAAATGCGGCAAGTCCATCCTGGCGATGGACCTCGCCGTCGCGGTCGCCGCCGGTGTCCCCTGCCTGCGGCCCTTCACCCCCAACCGGCCCGGCCCGGTCCTGATGTTCGCCGCCGAGGACGCCGGCCACCTCGTGCGCAAGCGCCTGCACGGCATCGCCCGCGCCGCCGGCGCCCGCTTCGAGACCCTCGACATCGCCGTCATCGACGTGCCGACACTGCGCCTCGACCATCCCGACGACCGGCGCCGCCTGCAGCAGACCGTGCAGCGCATCGCACCCCGCCTCCTGATCCTCGACCCCCTGGTCCGCCTGCACGGCGTCGACGAAAACGCCGTCGCCGACGTCGCCCCCATCCTCGGCTTCCTGCGCGACATCCAGCGCCGCTTCGAGACCGCCGTACTCCTCGTCCATCACGCCCGCAAGAGCGGCGCTACCCGCCCCGGCCAGGCGTTGCGGGGAAGCAGCGAGCTGCACGCCTGGGGGGACTCCAATCTCTACCTGCGCCGCCGCGACCGACAAACCCTGATGACCGTCGAGCATCGCGCCGCCCGCGGTCTCGACGACATCGAGATCGAGCTCGGCGAAGACGGAGAGGAACCCTCCTTCCGCCTGCGCCAGCCGCCCCCGGCCGGCGCGGCGCCCCAGAGCGAAACCCCCGAACGGCGCATCCTCAACGCCCTCGCCGAAGCCAACACGCCGCTCTCGCAGCGCCAGATCCGCGAACGCGCCGCAACCCGGAACAAGACCGTCGGCGCCGTCCTGCAAAGGCTCGTCCGCGAGCAACGCATCCGCCATGACGCCGAGGGACGCTACAGCCTCGCCGAAAGCCAGTCCGAAAACGCCGCGCCGGCCGCCAACACCAGCGGTCCAGGCATAGCCCGGTTCCCGGTTCCCGCCCCTCACGCCTAGGGGTTCGAGGCGGAACCGCCCTCGGGAACCGCCACACAACCGACCGTCAGGACCCAGCCACCGCAATGCGTCGGGCGATCGGCCCTTGGCCGAAAGCTCCGCTTACGGCCATGAAGGCGCTCAGGCGGGCGGATGGCGGCGGGTCACCCGAAGGGCCGAAGCGAAGCGCAGGAGCCGCGCAGCGGCTTGACGCGCCGACAGCCGCCCGACACCCCCACAGAACTCAAACAAAACGACCCGACAATCCGGGAAATCCGGACCTGCGCCGCTCGAAATAATCCAGGAAGCTCGCACTCAAATAATGTGCGAGACAACAGTCGGCATCAGCGTTGGATGGTTCGAGCGCGCTCGATACGACGCCGCTTTCGGCCAAGTACCGCATGAACGCCGTGAAGGGATACTCATACCGTGCGCTTGCGCGCGACGAACGCCGTTGTGGGGCTTCATACGAACCCGG
>JAJEIH010000018.1 GCA_022827685.1 Alphaproteobacteria bacterium | reverse complement strand
CCTGCCGTGGAACTGGGTTCCGGAGCAGAGGCTCGATCAAGCCGCATAAGCCGGCTCACGCTCAAAACCACTCCGCTCCGCACGCACTCGCCGCAAAGAACGGCCTGCCTACCCCTGCGGTCTTCGGCGGACGCATACGTTGTAGATGCGTGACTCGTCGGTGTAGATGGTCGCTCCGGCCTGCACTGTCTCGGCCGCAAACTTGTTCGCCGTCTCGCCGTCCGCGTTCTCTACCGGCCTGACGACGGTCTTGCCGCCGCGCTCCCTCGCGCCCATGACGGCCGCTTTCCCGACCGCGCCGCGCCCGGTGTCCGCCAGCGCCTTCCGCTTGGCGTTCGACATATTGGACCGCTTGCCGCCGATATAGACCTCGTCCATTTCGACAACGCCGTCCAGCTTGAAGTCGCCGGAGGCGCAAGCCTCGCGGATGCGGTGGAGCATGTACCAGGCGGTGCGATATTGGACGCTGAGTTCCTTCGAGAGCTGCATGGCGGAGACTCCCTTGCGGGCCGTCATGACGCTGTAGATGGCGATAATCCAGTTCCGCAGCGGCGTCTTGGTCGCGTGCATGATCGTGCCGGTCGTGACCCGGAAATGCTTGCGGCAACCTCCGCACCAGTAGGTGTGCGGCTTGCTGGCGCGCGGCTCCCTGATCTTGTCCATTGCCCCGCAATGAGGGCAATGCGGCTCACCGTTCCAGCGCACCCGCTCAAGCCAGGCGATGCAGGTTTCCTGGTCGGGAAACATGTCCATAAGCTGCGGGATGCTGATCGTTTCCGCTGTTCCCTTGGCCTTCGGCATATCGTCTCTCCGCTGTCTGCGGATTTATATATCTCCAATGAAAACAGGCGTCAAGCACTTTTTGCGGATTTTGCTACCCAAGTCCCGTGGAAAGGGGCGTCATGATCCGCCTAGTCTGCCGGAATATCCACAAAACCCGCCAGCGCGCCAAAAACCGCGTGACAGGCGAGATCGAGATGCAGACGGCATGGGTGTTGCATCTCGCACTATGCCCGCCGTGCTTGATCTTGGCTTGGTCACTGCGCCCGGAAATGATAGGAGATGGAAGGTCCGGTTGAGGTATTTCCGGAAGACACAGGCCATCAGCGAGGGGACCGCGAGCCATACCAGACAACCGAGTGGCAACGCCCGAAATCGGGATCAAACTTCTGCGCACATTCATAGCTGTTGCCGCGGAGCGGAGTTTCGTGGCCGCTGGCCAGCTCATCGGTTGCTCCCAAGGGACCGTATCGGTTCGTGTCCAGACGCTTGAACGGCGGCTCGGCGTGCGCCTGTTTTCCCGGTCCCGGTTGAATGTGCGGCTGACGCCAACGGGTGAGGACTTTCTCCCGAAAGCACGAGCATTTGTTGACCAGCACGACCGCCTCTTCCCCGATGCGCCGGCCCGGCCCGTTGCCGGCCCCGTCCGGGTCGGCGCGGTCGAGGGCTTCGGTGCGGACCTGCTGGCTGAGCTTCCCCGGCGCGTTTGCGAGCGGTATGCGGAAGTCGAGCTGGAAGTCGTCTGCGATCTCGGCGCCGGGCTTCGGCAGGCGCTCGAGACGGACAGCTTGGACCTCGCCCTCCTTGTCCAGACGGAAAAAATGCCCTCGGCGACGATGTTGAGCCAACCCCGATTGCAGTGGGTGGGCACTCCGGACTTCGCGTTCCGCAAGGACGGACCGATCCCTATCGCGGGCTATCCGGAGGGTTGCCCTGTCCGGGCTGCGGCGCTGGCCGCGCTGGAGGACCGGGGCGTGGCCTACCGTGTGGCGTTGACGAGCTGGAACGACCGTGTCCTGGACTGCGCCGTCCGGTCGGGTTGGGCGATTGCCGCCATGCCGGAAAATCTCGTGCCTAACGATCTGACG
The DNA here is from genome assembly GCA_022827685.1 of Alphaproteobacteria bacterium. Taxonomy (GTDB): domain Bacteria; phylum Pseudomonadota; class Alphaproteobacteria; order Bin95; family Bin95; genus Bin95. Next base: position 13,714 of record JAJEIH010000018.1, on the reverse strand, counting down.
GTGCTTAACCGGCCTTCGCTCTTGCCCAAGCTGGACAGGATCGGAATTCAAATGCTGAAGCGGCCGGGACTCGACAATGAGGCCGCGGGCGCTGTCGGCCGCGAAATCGCGAACATGTGCCACGGCTGGTGACCTCGGGCCGGCCGGCCTTGCCGTTCGGGGAAGCGTCGGGAGGAGCAGCCGGCTGCGGCAACGCGCCTGCGTCTTATGAATACTGAAGGGTCAGGACCTTGCGCCTACCAACAACCGACAGGCCCGACAGCGCCTGCATCACACCAGCGTGTCAACCAGAGCCGCTTCGACGATTCTGCGATCCCGGGTCAGGAGCGTCGCGCCGAACACACGGGCAGTCGCCACCAGAATACGGTCCGCGGGATCGCGATGAAAGGACTCCGGCAGCGACGCCAGTTCGGCTGCCACCGCCGGCGAGATGCCATGGCGCTGTACCAGAGGCGGTGCGACCGCCTTCTCCAGCCACTCGCGCAGGGGGATCGACAGGCGGATGCGCCCCAGGCCATGGAGCATCGCCACTTCCCAGAGCGATATGTCGGACACCAGTAACGGTGCATCGGCGTCGGCGTCGGCGATTACCTGCTGCTGGCCCCGCGACAGCCGATCACGGTCCCCATGCCACCAGAGCAGGATATGCGTGTCGAGCAGCGCATTCATCCTCTCAGGCTGTCCCAGTGATCTTCCGGGAATACCGGTTCCATGACATCGCCCACGATAGCGACCGTTCCCTCCAACTCGGCCTGGGGATACCGGTTTCCCCCGCCGGTCGGTCGCGACAGCTCGGCGACCGGCCGGCCGCGCTTGAGAATCACCACCCGCTCACCGGTTTCATGAACGCGGTCGAGGATGGCGAGGCATTTCGCCTTGAAGTCGGATGCGTTGATCCTTTGCATATGACCAGTATTCATGACCAGTTCGATCTCGTCAAGGCGCTCTTCAGCTTCGGGATGTCGAGCACAACCGGAAACCGGGCTATCGAGGCCGGGACGCCGGTTTTCCCCGGTTCCCGGGGGTATCAGGAAATCCGGAAGAGCCCGAAACGTATTGAACGGGGCTCCCAGGCAGTCGAATTGCATGGAGTCGGCCCGAAAACCGGGAATTTGAACGCGGGAGGCGGAATTCCCCTCCCTTTCAATCCCGAGCCAATTCCGAGGGTTTTCCCGCGTGGCCGGTCCGTAGACGGCCCCGTGCCTGCAGGAAGATCGGCAATCACCACTGCCGGAGCAAACGTCCTGGGAGGCTGGGCATGCCGGAAATGTAATTCGGCGTTGAATTCAACGCTGAAATACAGATGACTGAAACCGGACGACAAGAGAAGGTTCCATGAGTGCATCGGCCGCAGGCGGCCCTGACTGGCAGGACAAGGCTCGGACAGCCGCTTTGGCATGGCTCGCACTGATCGACGACGGCGAATACAGAGCGAGCTGGGGACAAGCCGCATTCCTGTTCAAGAGCAGGGTTTCACGGGATCAATGGGTGGATGCGGTTCGATCTACGCGGACCCCGTTTGGCATGGTCCGGTCAAGGTCGTTCTTGAGGGCTGCATACCAGACCAGGATCCCTGGTGCTCCCGATGGAAAATATGTCGTCATTCGCTACCGCGCGGCCTTCGAGCACAAGGAAAGCACCGTCGAGACTGTCACGCCGATGCTGGAACAAGACGGAATCTGGCGGGTTTCGGGTTACTTTATCCGATAGGGAGCAACTTCCTTGAAGTTTTTCATCCCCTGGGCCGGCAGGACCTGATCGAATCGAAGGGGAGTCACGGGGCCGGGGATTTGCGATTCAAGATGTCGGCCGGAAGGAGGAGGCCGGCGTGGATGTCGAAAGCGGGTAGTGTCTTCAGTTTGACTTTGAGGGGCCTTAGCGGACCATCAGCGCCCGCGCGATCCGGCCCATCTCGAAGTCGGCCTCGGGGGGCGTGAACGGCAAAATGCCCTCGTCCGGGAAGAAGGTTATCTCTCCGGCCTTGATGACCCCGTCCGGCAGGAGATAGAGGTCGATCCGGCAAAGCGGGAAGGGGCGCGCCAGGTCCGCCGCCGCCTCGAGCGCGGCATCCAGCAGGGCAGGCCGGGGATAGGGCTCCGGGCGGCGCGTGTGGGCGCGGCGGAAGTCGAGCAACTCCCAGTCCGGAGAATAGAACTGGTCAGTCTGGTCCGTGTGGCGGTCCTGGGCGAACAAGATCATCACCGGGCGGTCGCCGATCATGAAGAACTTGAAGTCCTCCGCCGGTAGCCCGTCCCTGCCCCGCAACAGCGGTTCGAGGATGATCCGGTTCCTCACCCCCTTGTAGTTCGGCTCTCTCATGCGCCGGTAGTGGTCGCGCCTGTGCCAGCGCCTGAAGGCCCGCATCTCCCGGGCGGTGAGCCGGCGCGCCTCCTCGATCAGCAGGAACGCCCCGCTCATATGCGTCGGCTTCAGGATCGTGTCGCGCGCGAAGGTCCGGCCCTCCAGTTCATGCGGGGCGTCGAAGACCTCCAGGGTCGGCACGATGAGCGGGCGCCGCTCCGGCGTTTCCTCCAGCCACTCCTTGAACCCGATCTTGTCTGTCACGCGGCGCGCAAGGGTCATGTCGCCCCTGAAGTCGCGCTTGCTCGCCAGGATCAGCTCGTTGAACGAGCGGGGGGACCGGAGGTCGGGCCGGTATGGCAGCCGGTTCCATGCGTGGAGATAGTTCAGCCACCGGTCAATCCGCGGCCCGGCCGGGCCCCACCGCTTCAACCGGGAAATCCCCTTGTGAACTCTCCGTCTCCACCACAGCATGTCGGCCTGCTTCATTCTGGGCGCTGCGCGCGCTCCTTCAGCATCTGGTCGACAAAGAGCTGTCCTTCCTGGAACAGGACCCGCAGCGTCTCCCGGGCGGCCTCCTCGGCGTCCGGGCGGACGGTCGGTGGAAGGAACTCGCACACCTGCGCCACGCGCAAATCCAGAAGCTCCTCGTAAGCGGCGAGGCCGCGCACGGGGTCGCGATGCTGGTAGAAGCTTGCGCCGAACAGAAGCGCTACGGCCTTTTCCAGGATCAGGACTTTCGCGGCGAGAACCGCAAGCGCCGAGTCACGCTGCAAGTGTCCGGTGTATGGGTCGTCAACCATGCCGTGCCTTCCCGCCCGGCCCTGGTGCCGGGCCGTTGCAAACACACCTTGGATAGAGGAGGTTCCCGCTTGTTCCCCAAGCGCGGGCAGCGACCCCTTGCCGGGTATCAGGCTGTTCTATTCGGCGGGCGACGCGACAGAGCGGGAAGCCCAATGCGTGTTTGCAGGAACGACTATAAGCGAATTGCCAGCCGGCAAGCGATAGTATTCCCCACTGATGGAGCCGCGGGCCGGAGTCGAACCGGCGTGCGAAGATCGTGAAGCTCTGTGCATGGCCGCTCTGCCACCGCGCCTCCCATACGCACTAAACCGATTCTGGCGGAGGCGTCGAATCAGGGAGGCGGCATGGCCGAACGCAAGCGCGGACGCCCGGTCGAGAAGCCGGAGCCGGACCCCTTACCCGACAGCCCGGAAGAATGTGCTGCGCGCGCTTGTGACTGCGCCGCCGCGCCGCGAAGACGAGCGGGACTAGCTCAGGCGGGATCCCCGGCCATCACAAGCCGGGGTTTGAACGCTTTCGCATATAAGCCCCATCAGATTGGGCCCCCGGGTCTCAGAACCGCATGTTGAGGGTAAGGAAGAAGGTCCGGCCCCAGCCCGCCGCAGTGGGCCCGTCCGTAGCGGACGGGTTGGCGGTGTCGGTTGTGAGTTGCTTGTCGGTGAGATTGAACACGCCGGCCGAGACCCGGGCGCCGTTGAGCCCCAACGGGTCGGCCCAGTCCACCGACACATCGTGGCCGGTCCAGGACTTGAACTCCCCGCTACCATCCTGGTTTTTGAAGCCGGAGCGGTAATTGGCGGTCCAGATGGCGGTCAGGTTTCCGCGCCGCGCCAGGAACCCCGCACGGACAGCGTTCCGGGCGATGACATAGCGTTCCTTCACGCCCGCAACCCGCGCTTCGGCGTCGAGGACATGGCGCCAGGCGCCGCGCATGCCGACAACGCCCCAGTTCGTTCTCATGCCCCCGCCGAACCGGGTGTTGACACCCGAGATTTCCGATCCCGCGACATTGTCGTAGCTCTGGTGGATGGTGATGTCGCCGCCATTGCGCCGGATGCAGTCGTTGCCGCCATCCGGGCATTCAGGCAGGTTCAGCATGGCCCAGGTGGCGGTGTTCAACCCCGGCGCGCGGGAAATCGAGAGCCGGTACCATTCCGCAGACAGGAAGAACGGCCCCTTGCGCGCCTCGGCGCCGACCGAAAGCCTCTCCGACTTCGCGGGGTCGAGCTTCGGGTTGCCGGAGACCTCGCGCGTCACCTGCCGGGGGCTTGATGCCGCGCATGTGCGGGGTGGAGGCCCGGCGCCGGGATCGCACTGGACATAGGGATGGCCCTGGTCCTCGGTGGCATAAAGATCCTCCATCGAGGGCGGGCCTTCCCCTGCGCTCCAGGAGCCGCGCAGCGTGACGATGCCGGTCGCGCGGTATTCGGCACCGAGGCGCCAGGACCCCAGCCCGCCTACATCGTCATATTCGACGCCGCGCCCCGCGACCCTGAGGTCCAGCCTGTCGGCCACCGGCAGGGACATCTCTGCAAAGGCCGCGGCAGTGTTGCGCTCGCCGGCGAAACTGACCCCGCCGGAGCCGAGCACCTCGGTCACCTTGTGGGTCTTACCCGCATTGTCGCGAAAGCGCAGAAGCTGGTGCACCTCGATTGTCCCCAGCTCGACTCCCGCGGTCCATGCCGCATCGCGGCCGCCGACCGCGAAACCGGATCCCTCCAGCGCAAACCGGGTCGAAAGGCTCTCCGCGCCGGCATCCTGTTCTTCCCGCAGGCTGCTGTCCCTTATGGCCTGCAAGTGGGCCGGTTCCTGGGAAAACGGGTTCGCGAGGTTGTAGCGTCCCTCCCGAACGGCTGTCTGGATCGTCGGGCCATGCACCAGGGTGTCGCCGGTCAGGAAACTGTCGAAACGGTAGGTGTCGATGCGCGCATCGTAGCCGAGGTCCTCCGCCAGCCGGCCCGTAATGCCGAGGGAAATATCGTACTCCTCGGTATCCCATTCCCAGTCCCGGTTGCCGTGGGCCACGAAGCGGTGCCCTACTGCGAACCTGTCGTTGTCGTCGGCTTGGAAGGCCGAACCGGCGGCAGCGTTGATTGCATCCAGTAAATCCTGGTTGGGGGCGACAGAAAAAACATCGACAGACGGGGCATATCGGAACGCGCCGTTGCCCTGTGTGATGTTTATGTCCAGATGCAATGCCGCGTCTTCGCCGAGCGGATGGTCAAGGTTCACAATCCCGCTCTGCTGCTCACGGCTCGGGGTGTCCCACCAGAATTTACCGAAAGCGAAGCCGCAACCCTTGTCGCCGTTGCGGATGCCGGGCGGGTTGCCGAGCGGGCCGGTATAGCCCTGCGCCGGGTCGCACTCTCCCAACGCCACTGACCGCACGCCGGTAAAATCACCTTCTTCGTCTCTCTGGACCACATAGACGGTATTGCCGCCGACACTGACATTCCTGGCCTGGCTGAAACTGCCGCCCTCCTGCCAGGAGGAGCGGCTGTGCTCCCGGCGACTGCCGGGGATTTCCTGACGGTCGAGGACATCCACGCCAAGGGTCATGCGTCCGCCCTTGCCGACCGCCCCGCCCCAGAAGACGCTGCCCTGCCAGGCGTCGCCGCCGTCGCGGCTCGGCGCGCGCGTCACCGTGCGCGTTTCGAAGCCGTCCAGGTCGGTCCTGAGCACGATATTGAGCGCGCCGCGCAAGGTGCCGCCGATGGAGCCAAGGCTGTCGCCGCCCAAGACCTCGATGCGCTCCACGGCGGAGAGCGGCAGCGGTTCCAGATCGCCGCCGGTGGTGCTGTAGGGCCTTCCGTTCACCAGGACGAGCAGTGACTGGCCCCCGGTGAGGAAGTAGCGGATGATACCTGTGTCCAGCAGTTCCTGCAGCGTCTGGGCGCCAGAGCGTTCGATAAAGTTCCTGTCATATTTGGCCACGACGCGCGGGGCCGGCGCGAGGGAACCGGCCTCGGCCGCGCTTGTTTGCAGCAGAGCCACCACGAAAAGCGCCGTCAGGAACGTCCTCATCGCGATCTCTTCCTTCTCCTTGGCAAAGCAACCAGCATAAACCCCATTTGGCAAGGGTGCCCATATGCGGAACATAATCGCGGTGGCAATGCCGGCTGGCGCTGGGTCCGCGCCGACGCCGAATACTGGCGCAGTGACGAGTTGCAGGCCGGCCTCGGCGCCACGCTGGCGCTGCCGGCCGGCTTCACCCTCGGCCTGCGCGCCTCCCTGCGGCGCACGGAATATCAGGGAAACGGCTTCGCCCACCGCACCATCGACCGCAAGCCGCGCGAGGACGAGAGGCGGACGCCCTCGCTCTTGGTGCATAACCGGGCCGTGACGGTGCTCGGCTTCAGTTCCCGCCTCTCGCTCATCCGCGAGGAGTGCGACGCCAACGCCCAGGCCCTCGGCTACAAGCGAAACCGCGGCAAACTCAGTCTCGTCATACAATTCCGAGGAAGACGCGCCGAGATTGCGGCGCGACGATCAAGGTGCGATATCATCCCGGTGGCGCCATATGGAGGGCCGGGACGCCATACGGAGAGCCGGGATATGCCTGACGTGAACATGAAGTATTTGCGGACATTCCTCATACAGGTCGAGGAAAGAAGCACCCAAAAAACCGCTCGCCGTCTCGGAGTTACCAGAACCGCCGTCCTGGCCCATCTCTCGGCCGTGGAAGAGCTTGTCGGCCAACGCCTGCTGGAAAGGGGCAGTCCTCTCGTCAAAGGACAAACCGGGCGCGCACAGTTGACGGAAGCCGGCCGCGCGTTTTTGCCGAAGGCGATCAAGGCCATGAACGCGCACGATCTGATGTTCGAGGGCGATTTCCGGGAACGGGATCCTCGGGAGGACAGCCGCATTATCGCAATGAGATTCGTGGAAATGGCGCTTGCCGCGCTGCGGCACGACTTGTCGGAAGAGGAACGGGAACGCCTTTACAATATGCTGCTGGATTGATTCGACGGGACTGGCCAACGCGGCAGTTCTCCCGGCAACGGTCCCGGAAAGACCATATCGTCGGCACGGCTGCGGCGAATCTGCTTCACTGTACGGAAGCGATCTGCTGGCCTCGGAGCATATCGGTTCGCTGGAATGCGAATGCTGCGGGTTCCCGGCACCGGCGGTGGGTAAAGCAAGGCGCGGCAATTGTCGCGGTTACTCCAAGGACAGTTTCCGGAGAATCGCCGCTGGATTGGGATAGAACATTTATCTAACATGCTGTATTTGTTGATATTGTCCCTTGCCACAAATTTCGTTGCATGCTGGTCGCCTTGTTCAGTCCAAATCCCGAAGTTGTCTGCCGCTCCTGCGGCGCCCTCTTCACGATTCTCGAATTGTGCGTGCAAGGGCATTCCGTAGCACCGAATCATTGCTCGATATCGATCATTGCACCATCCACCGCTGGCGCGAGCCGGGAAAACGCCGAACCGTGCGGGCGGTCACGCGGGCTCGCGGCAAAGCCAGAAGCTCGTGTCCCGGGCTCCGGGCGGCATGGGTAGCGCGGCCACGGCGGAGCTCGCGATGCGATCTGGATGCCGCGTTGCCATGTAGCGGCTTGCAAAGACCGGCCTCCAGCCGCCGGCAAGCAGCAACGCCGCCGCCAACTGCTCGTTATAGCCCCGCCAGGCCCAGTCTTCCGGATAGGGGTCCGGCAGGAAGATATCGTGGATATGCACCAGCACGCCCGGCGGCAATGCCGGCAGGATGTGCCCGAAGAGGAAATCCACATCCGTGCCCGGCATGGCAATATGGCTGGAATCGATCAATAGCCAGTCGCCCGCTTCCAGCGCCTCGAAAGGCTGCCGCCCCACCTCCTGCACCGTGCGCATCAAGAGCTCGAGGCGGCCCTTCAGCCCGGCGAGGTCGGCGCGCGGCGCGGGATCGATCGCAGTCACAGATGCCTCCGTGCCGCCGTCCCGGAGCGCGCGAAGCAGGAAGCGTGTGGAATGGCCGCTGCCAACCTCGACAGCGCGACGCGGCGGGCGTCGGCGCGCGAGCGCATACAGCATGGCGGCATCGAGCCGGGGAAACCAGTCCTGGTTCCAGCGCGGCTCCGGCGGCGGTTCCCCGCCTATGGCGTTGAGCGCCGGGGCCAAGTCGTCGATGTCGTCCATCGCGGCTGCGAATGTCGGCACGGCAGCCTCGAAGCGCGCCTCGATCCATTCGAGTGGTCCCGGCGGCGCCACGCTGTCCGCTCGCGCGTAGGGAATGAAGAAACCGCGCCGCGCGAAGCCCAGCACGGTCTGCAACCCGAACAGCAGTTGTCGGCGCGCGCCGCGTATCATCGGGTCGATGCGGGCAGGAGAGGGAACGGCATTGCAAATTACTCGTCACGATGTCGTTTGATGTTGCCGGCGGCAGGATTCTTGGAGAAACCGAGATCGCGGCCGATACAAGGGTAGCGTCTCCTGTCGGCGACGGCCCGGCGCATTTTCGGTGCGAGCCGATCCGATTTGGGCCGTTGCCCCCGGCGGTCGCCCGAGTTTTCGGACCCGCGCCCGGGCGGTCGCCGGATCCGATTTCGTGCGCTCGCCGAGCAGGTCGTGCTTGAATCGCGCAATCCCAGCCATCGTCCGTCCATGCGGCGTATCGAGTTCGGAGGTCATGCCGCTCATGGCGACCAGGGACACGTCGCGTCCGGCGAGCCTGTAGAGCGTGTCGAGGAGGTTCTGCACCAACCGCCGCCGCCGGCACAGTTCGGTGACCAGAGCGATATCGACCATGCGTGCCTGCACAAGTTCGAGGATCCGGGTGTGCGCGAGCCGATTGCTCCTGGCCCCCAAGGCCGTTTCCCGGCAGATGCCGAGAACCTCGAACCTGCCGCGCTCGGCGAAAGCCGAGAGTTTGCTGACCTGGGTTCCCAGTACTGGTCGGCCGTGGAGGTCCGGGTGCGGATGAGGACGGCAGCGTACTGTCTCAAGTAAATCCCTTCGGCCGGACCCTCGACAAGAGGCTGATTTTTCTGGCGCGACTATTGTCCAATGCAGACTGATCTTCAACAGGGACAAGGCGGCATACAAGATGCCGTTTTGTTTCCGAGCACCGACGCTGCAACCTGTTGGCTGTCGCCCGGCGGGGAGCTTGGACGCCGATCAACGCCATAAGCGATTGATCACATACGATCATGGAGGGTCAGAGCCGAACAACAGAAACGGGCGCCCGCCGATGCCGGTCGATCTTGAGACTGAATAATTGGAGGATGATCGCGAGAGAGCCGACGATCTCTGCGCTGCCCTGCGGCGGCGAGGGAGCCGCAGTGGGTCGATCAGCGCCTGAGCCGTGCTGCGTCCCGTACGCTCGCACACATTAAATTGGCCAATTCTCCCCAATGTTGGGGGCGCGCAGAAGTCCGCGACTGCACTATCTTCACCAAAGTAACGAGTCTCTCCCGGACGGTAAGGCAGTCCATCGCCGGCGGGCAATGACGCCCGTCGAAAGTTCCTCTCGAAGGAAAGCGGTATTCGATGGAGAACATTCTCGAACCAGCGGAGAGGAGTGATGATAATTCCCGCCCAACGCGCAGGTCTGGCCGTCCTTGCCGCGGCCGGGTCGCGGGCGCCGGCGCAGGGCGCCGGGAAAGTCCTCAACAGCTTTCATTTCCTGATCCCGGGCGGCGCCGGCGGCGCCTGGGACGGTACGGCTCGCGGCACCGGAGAGGCCCTCACGAAGTCCGGCATCATTGGCAGCGCATCCCATGAAAACATGTCGGGCGGCGGCGGCAAGGCCATCGGCTGCCTGATCGAGAACGCCGAATCCAACCGCGGGACGCTGATGGTCAACTCGACGCCGATCATCACACGGTCGCCGAGCCGGCCGGTCAGCGGGAGGTGGAGTTGTGCGTGCGCGAGCACGAATGCGAGGACGGCGACCGGATCTCCGTCATCGTCGACGGAGCGCAGGTGTTTTCCGGAGAACTCTGCAAATCGTGGTCCTGTTACACCGTTCCGGTGGTACCCGGGCCGAACCCGATCTCGATGCTTGGGGTCAACGGGACCGGTTTCAAGGGATCTTCTTGCAGCCATGAGAACGCGAACACTGGAGAAATGCGCGTGACAGGCGCCAATAGTGCAACGCAATCCTGGCAACACCGTGGAGGGGCCGGATCGAGCGCACAGATTTCCGTGTTGGTACAGTGAAGGGAGGATTCCCATGACGATATCCAAGCCAGTCGCGGTTGCGGCCGCCATCTTGTTGCTCGCGGCTTGCGGAGGTGGTGGAGGCAGCGGGGCCGCCTTGAATGGTGGTCCGACCGGCCCGACCGTCCCTGTGCCCGATACCGTCGTTTTCGGCGATGCGCTCGTAGTCGCGCAAGGCCAACTGTTCCGCGCGGACTCCTCGTGCAGCGCCTCGGCCTGCACGGTGATATTCCAGGGCGAGCGCGCGACCATCGACCTGCTCGACATAGACCCGAACGCTCCAGACGTGACCGTGACCGGCCAGCAGACCCGCAACGGTGTGCAGACAGGCCGGGCGACCGCACGCGACAGACTGAATTTCGACACCTTCGGCGTTTGGGGAACTTACAACACCGGCACGCCGCTTCGCGGTTCGACGACCCTTCAGGGCGTGGATGTCCAGTTCGCCTTTCCGGTGTCCCTCGGCATGGTTAGCGGCTCCAACCCGGTATCCGGCAGCGCGATATGGACGGGCGCGATGGCCGGCGTGAGGATCGGCAGTTCAAGCCTCGAGGCGGAAGTCATCGGCGACGCGGAAATGACCGCCGATCTCGCCGCGGCGTCTCTCGACCTGGCGTTCACGAACATCGCCGATACTTCCGGCGTCTCCAGCAACGATATTCGCTGGCAGGGCGTTTCGATGCAGAACGGGTCGTTCAACGGCAGCGGAGGGCTTCAGGGCCGCTTCTATGGCCCCAACCATGAAGAAGCCGGCGGCGTGTTCGAGCGTGACGGGATTGCAGGCGCGTTTTCGTTGGCTCGGCAATAGCCGGATCAGGCGGCAAGCGATCATGATGACGGTCCAGTTCCGGGAAGGGGTTCACAGGTTCTCCTGAACGCGCCGCTGCGGAACCACGGGAGGACTATCGTCTTGAATCGTCGGGCCTTCATGAAGGTCGGTCTTGAGGCCTGTGCGGCGCGACAATCAGGGTGGCGATCGCGGAGGATTTCGATTGTCGCGGCGCGACAAACGAGGGTTCTGGCGGCGTTGGAGATTGTCGCGCGGCGGGTTGATGGCGAGACGGACGACGGCCCGCGGGAGGGGTGTCCGGCGGGCCGTGTTCGAGACGCCTTCGGCACCGGTCCAGTCTGTACCGGAGTTTTTCTCCGTTGCGAAGCTTGCGGAAGGCGGACGAGAAGCTGTCGATGCGGCGTTCGCGCGGCGCGCCGCCAAGGTACCAGAGCGCGCTTTGAAGCTCTTCCGCGAGCGCCGTGAAGCTCTCCCCGCCGAGAACCACCCGAGCATGGGCGAAGCCCGACTCTCGCCGTCGGGCGGCGACGGTCTGCCGCCAGATCCGGCGGGAACGCCAGGACGGCGTGCCGGAGTCGCGCGTCAGGCAGGTTCCGGTCATTCCGTGGCGCAGGCCGGGCCGTGTTCGCCATCGACATGCTCCGGCTGTGTAGAACCTCGGCATGCCGCAACAGGTTCAGGACCTTCCCCGGCCTCGGGACCCTGGAAGTCCGACTAGAGGCTGCACCAGTCGGACCAGTTGCATCTGGCGAGAGAGACCGTGCTTGAGGAATGTGCGCTTCACGTGCGAGCGGATCGTGCTCTCCTTGCGACCCATCGCTGCAGCTATCTCATGCACGCTCATGCCCTGGGCCAGCTGCACGGCCACCCGGCTCTCCATCTCCGTGAGATCGAGGGCCTCTGCAACCACGGCGGGGTCGATATCGACCTCGGCCGCAGGGTCAAGGACCAGCACTAGCGCCGCCTGCGGCATCGGATAGTTCGATCGGTGCAGGCCGCCCACCGGGTTCACATGCAGGACCAGCGGCGGCAGTGGTCCCGAGCGGCTCACGACCATCGAACCGCCGGCGCCCCGTGCTCCGGAAGGCGGCAAGGCACGGCTCAGAAGGTTCTGGAGGTCGTCGTTATCCTGCGGCGAGCAGGCGAACAGCAAACCGTTCCTGTCGAACAGGCGGTCGCCGGCTCTCAACAGAGCCAGGGCCCTGTCATTCGCCGCCGCGATCCGCCCGCGCGCGTCGAGCTGGATGATGCCGAGCCCGGTGGCGTCGAGCATTTCCGTCAGCGTCGCGCCCAGCGCACCGACGCGGGCCAGGGTCTGCCGGATGGACACAGACTGACGGACGTGCGGCAGGAGACGCCGGATCCAGTCGAGTTGCGCGGAAGACCAGGTTTCCCCGTCGACCGGGTCTTTCAACTGCCACATGATACGCAGGCCGTCGCGTGCCTCCAGGCGCACGTTGATCGCGTGCCCGGCATGGGCAAGGCTGCGCAGCGCGTTGTATGCCTCGGAGGATTTCAGCTCCTCCTCGGTGTAGACGTCGGTGATGTGGATCAGCTTGTCGAAGGGGAGACGCCGCAGGCGGGGGATCGCTTCGTCCACGGGATAGTAGGTCTCAAGGTAGAGGCGTTCGCGGTCGCGGCGCCGTTCTCCGTGAAGGCAGGTCCACAGGAAGTAGAGCCGATAGTCATCTTCCGACTCTCCGTCACCGCAAGCCAGGGTGCTGCCGTATGTGCCGAGAACTTGGTCGATCAGCCCGGCGGCATCCGGCCAGCCGTCCGGGTCGAGCGCCGCGTTGTGCAATGAGGCGAGGACGGATTCGAACATTTCCCATTCACTCATGTTCGCTCCGTTCCACGCCGCCGCTTCCTGTTCCGTGCATCCAAGTCACGCTTGGTTGTGGAACCGCCTTCGGGCGCGGAAAACGCAATGCCAAGGCATGAAATGCGTATGAAATGATATGCGTTTTGCGCACTTTGTATTCCCCAATATTGGGGAGAATCGGCGAATCAATGTTGGCCTCTGGATCTCGTGGAACAGTCGCCGATATCCCCTGACCGAGGCAGGAATCAAGCGAGGTGAGCCTGCCGACCTGCGCCGCGCCGGTTACGCCGCCCGTGCGCGAGAGACGCCCCCGGCGCCTCTTGGAACGGCTCCGCACGGCACGGTCCGCAAGCGAAGCCACCGGCCGTTCCGTCTGCCGCCGCACCTGGCGCGACGGACGAAGCGGTCGGAGGCACCTCAGATTGAATTCCGTTCGGTCGATGGGCGTCGGTCAGTCCGCAGCTCACCGCGCGGTCCGCTCGCCCGCCGCCTTCGCGCCGGCGCCGGAAAAGCGGACCGCAACGTGGACAGGCAGCCGCAGCACACCTGGAAAAAGGCATGAATGAGAACACGGCCTCCCGTCAACTCGACACGCTCAACTCCCGTGTCCTTCGGCAGAAATCCTCGACGCTGCAACTCCGATGCCATAGGCGACCTCCCTTCCTGGCTGCCCATATCCAGCGGCTGCTACACGATGCCTGTACCAAATCTGAGTCGTATGCGTCCGCCGAAGACCGCAGGGGTAGGCAGGCCGTTCTTTGCGGCGAGTGCGTGCGGAGCGGAGTGGTTTTGAGCGTGAGCCGGCTTATGCGGCTTGATCGAGCCTCTGCTCCGGAACCCAGTTCCACGGCAGGA
>JAJEIH010000068.1 GCA_022827685.1 Alphaproteobacteria bacterium | reverse complement strand
TACTGCGACAAGCGGCCGAACGCACATCCGATGCAACATGGAAACGCATCGGAACCCTCATCGAACGCTTCTCTCCTCAAGAATGCGCCAACTACTTCACAAACGCTGGATACGCTTCAATATAAAATCATCACGCTCTAGAACCGAAGCCCCTTCGGGCCGGTTATGGAGTAATGTTCATTATTTTTCGTAATATTTCCTAAAATAACTTGAATTCCTGAATTCTTTAGCTAGATAGGAACGGACGAGGCGCTATCCGGAGGCCGCTTCGTCTTTCGCGCCGGCGCCGGCGCGAAAAAATCCGTGGAGGAACTGACGGGACAGGTTCGTCCTGCGCTTGGGCTCACGCGCGCGGGCGCGCACAGGCGCAATCAGGCGCGCAAACCGCGCCGCTGCGAAACGCGCGCGCGCGGGTGGGCGCCGGCGCGCATAACGCGCGAATTGGGGTCCCGCCGCGCGGCTCGGCCGGCGGCGGAGCGGGAGAAACGAAATGAGACCGGAAGGAAGCCCCTATGCCGAAGACGCGAAGGCCGGGATGCCGGACGGAATATCGGGAGCCCTGCCCGAAACGGCGGTTTCATGCATGAAATGCCCATTGCATATGCGCCAGCAGCATGTGGAACATGACATTCCATGACATCTCGTAACACTCCCCGGGGAACTGGCAGCCGGGCCGGAGCGCCTCTGCGACATTCGGCCTTGCCGGAAAACGCGCCCGGAGAGATGGAAATTGCCGTGAGTCCTTGACATTCCGCCGACTCAACATAAGAGACTGGAGCAACTCTATTTGATGAGAGACAATTCGACAGAACGCATGGCTTTCCAAAATCTTGGGTTGAGCGACGATACGCTCAAAGCGGTCGAGGACTCCGGTTACACCGAGCCGACGCCGATACAGGAACAGGCGATCCCCGTCGTGCTCACAGGGCGCGACGTGCTGGGTTGCGCACAGACGGGCACCGGCAAGACCGCCGGTTTCACCCTGCCGATGATCGACATGCTCGCCACCGGGCGGGCGCGGGCGCGGATGCCGCGTTCGCTCATCCTGGAGCCGACGCGGGAACTCGCGGCGCAGGTGAGCGAGAGTTTCGAGCGCTACGGCAAGTACCACCGGCTGACCACCGCGCTGCTGATCGGCGGGGAGAGCTTCATCGATCAGGAAAAGGCGCTCGGACGCGGCGTCGATGTGCTGATCGCCACGCCCGGCCGGCTGATCGACCTCTTCGAGCGGGGCCGGGTGCTGCTCAGCGATGTCAAGGTGCTCGTGATCGACGAAGCCGACCGCATGCTGGATATGGGCTTCATCCCGGATATCGAGCGGATTGTGGGCCTGCTGCCGCGCAAGCGCCAGACCCTGTTCTTCTCCGCCACCATGCCGTCCGAAATCCGCAAGCTCGCGGACGGTTTCCTGACCGAGCCGAAGGAGATCGCGGTCGATCCGCCGGCCTCTCCGGCAGAGACCGTGGACCAGCAAATGGCGCTCGTCGCCGGCGACGACAAGCGCGCGGCTCTTCGCGAAATCCTGCGCGCCGAGGACATCGAGAACGGCCTCATCTTCTGCAACCGCAAGCGCGACGTGGATATCCTCGTCAAGTCCCTGACAAAGCACGGCTTCGACGTTTCGGCGCTGCACGGCGACATGCCGCAATTCCGGCGCACGGAGACGCTCGACCGCTTCCGGTCGGGAGAACTGCGGCTGCTGGTCGCTTCCGATGTCGCCGCGCGCGGCCTGGATATCCCCCGGGTCAGCCACGTCCTGAATTTCGACGTGCCGATCCATGCGGAGGACTATGTGCATCGCATCGGCCGCACCGGGCGGGCCGGGCGGCCGGGCACGGCAATCACCATCGCGCAGCCGGACGACGCGCTGCACACGCAGAAGATCGAGAAGCTGATCGGGCGCGACGTGCCGAGGCGGGAGCTTCAGACCGTCGAGACCGCCAATTGGGGCGACCGGCCGAAGCGCCGCCGCCGCAACGGCAGGGCGGCCGCCGTGGAGGCGGCGCCGGAGACGGCTCCGGTACCCGGAGACAAGCCGCGCCGCCGGTCCGCGCCGCCTGCCGGGCAGGAGCGCCGGCGCCGGGCGGCCGCTCCTCCACCGGACAAGGCGCCAGCCCCGGACACGGCGTTCGGCGAGCATATCCCCGCATTCCTGCTGCGCCCCGGCGGGGAAGCGACATCGGCGTAACGCGCCGGCAACGGCCGGGAGGCCCCGATGAGACCGATCTTCGTCATGGTGAAATGCTCTCTCGGCAAGGCCTATGAAGTCGCCGACCGGCTGGCCCAGGACGTGGAGCAGGCGTCCGAGATCTATTCCACCTCCGGGCAGTACGACCTTCTGGTCAAATGCTACCTGGAGGACGGCGCCGACCCCGGCCATTTCGTCACCGAGCGCCTGCAGACCCTGCCGGGCGTCACGGACACGTTCACCCTGATTACCTTCAAGGCGTTCCGGTGAGCGGCGGTGAGCACGAGCCGCTTCCGGTCAGCGTCATCACCGGCTTTCTCGGCAGCGGCAAGACCACCCTGCTTTCACGCCTGATCCGCCGGCCGGGGATGGAGAAAACCGCCGTCGTCATCAACGAATTCGGCGAAGTCGGGCTCGACCACGAGCTGGTTGCGGCCTCGAACGACGAGAACATCATGGTGATGGATTCGGGCTGCGTGTGCTGCACGATCCGGGGAGAGCTCGCCGAGACCCTGCGCGACCTGTTCGCCCGGCGCGCGCGCGAGGAAATCCCGGCCTTCGACCGCGTGGTGATCGAGACCACGGGGCTCGCCGACCCCGCCCCGGTGCTGCACACGCTCATGGCCGACCCGCTGGTGGCGACCTGCTTCCGCCTCGACAGTGTGGTGACGACGGTGGACGGAGTGCATGGCGGCGGGCAGCTCGACCGGCACGAGGAATCTCTGAAGCAGGCGGCCATGGCCGACCGGCTGCTGCTCACCAAGACCGACCTCGCCGGCGAACACGATCTGGACGCGCTCGAGGGCCGGCTTTCCGGGATCAATCCGAGCGCGCCCCGCTACCGCGCGATCCACGGCGAAATCGACCCCGACCGCCTGTTCGGCGCGGGGCTCTATGACCCGGAGACGAAGTCCGCCGATGTCCGCAACTGGCTAAGGGAGCAGGCTTTCGAGGCCAGCAAGCACCACGACCACGATCATCACGATCACCACGACCACCACCACCACGGTCACCGCCATGACGAGCGGTTCACCTCCTTCTGCCTGCGCCGGGACGGTGAATGCTCCTGGAACACATGGGTCGGCTTCCTGGAGGCGCTGATTACCTCCCACGGCGATTCGCTGCTGCGGCTCAAGGGCATCCTGAATGTCACGGGGCTGGAGACGCCGGTCGCCGTGCATGGCGTGCAACACATGTTCCATCCGCCGGCGATCCTGGAGGCCTGGCCTTCCGACGACCGCACCAGCCGGCTCGTCTTCATCGGCGACGGGCTGTCGCAAGCGGGCATCGAGAAAATGCTGGACGCCTGGATCGAGGCCGAGAGGGGGACCAACCCTTGAAGATCGCGACTGTCGAGACCGTCACCCTGTCGATCCCGTTCGACCATGGCGGCCCGCCCACGGGCTTCGGCGGCACGGAATGGCGCAATCTCGACACGCTGCTCGTGCGCGTCGAGACGGAGGAAGGCCATGTAGGCTGGGGAGAGGCCTTCGGGTTCAACGCCATCCCTTCCACGCGCGCGGCGCTGGAGACGATGATCGCCCCGCTCGTCATCGGCCGGGACGCCGGCGACATCGCCGCGCTCCATGCCGAACTGCAGAAGGTGCTGCACATTTTCGGGCGCTACGGGCAGACGATTTACGCGCTCTCCGGCCTGGACATCGCGCTCTGGGACATTGCCGGCAAGGCGGCGGGCATGCCGCTCCACCGCCTGCTCGGCGGCGCGCAGCGCATGTCGCTGGAAGCCTATGCCAGCCTGCTGCGCTATTTCGAGCCGGACCTCGTGGGCGAGCGCTGCGCCGACGCCGCCGCGCAGGGCTACGGCTGGGTCAAGCTGCATGAGCGCATGGAGCCTGCCGTCGCCGCAGCCCGCGCCGCCATTCCGGCCGAGGCGAAGCTGATGGTGGACACCAACTGCCCCTGGACCCTTGCGGAGGCCCAGGCGAAGGCGGAGTCGTTCGAGCCGCACGACGTCCACTGGCTGGAGGAGCCGATCTGGCCGCCGGAGAATTTCGCCGGCCTCGCCGAGCTGCGCGGCAGGTTCGACATGGGCATCGCGGCCGGCGAGAACCTCTGCACCGCATGGCAGTTCCAGGCCATGCTGGAGGCGGAAGCCGTGGATGTGGCCCAGCCGAGCGTCACCAAGGTCGGCGGCGTGACCGAGATGCGCAAGGTCGAGGCGCTCTGCAACCTGCACAACACCCGCTATGTGCCGCACTCGCCCTATTTCGGGCCGGGCTTCCTCGCGACCCTGCACCTGCTCGCCGTCGCGGATGTCGAGGAGCCGGTGGAGCGCTTTTTCGGCATACACGAGGCGGAAATCTTCGGCGACCTCTGCAAGGTCGAAGACGGGCGCATCGCCGTGCCGGACGGCCCCGGACTCGGGTCGGACCCGAGCCCGGAAGTCCTCAGGGACTACGCCGTCGCCTGAGCCGCTTGCGGCCTATTCCTGCGGGTAGCGCCAGGGCGCCTCGGGCTGTTCGGCGTCTTCGTCGATGGTCCATTGCGGCAGCGAGAAGCCGTCCGCGACCTTCGAGAACACCATGCGCACGCGCGTGCCGATCCCGACCGACCGGATCGCCTCCGGCGGCGCGAACTCGCTGTCCGCGGTGACGAGGTTGCCCGCGACCCTGAGCGCCTCGTGCTCCGAGGGCTCGCCCTTCTGCGTATCGAGATCGACCAGCAGGATCATGTAGGGGACCTTGTCGCGGAAGGCCGGCTGGATCGGGTGGTGCACCTCCACATAGGAATGCACCGCGCCCTTCCCCTCGACCGGGACCCACTCATAGTCGCGGTCCGTGCTCCAGGGGCAGGCGGTCGTCGGCGGGTAGCGCAGCAGCCCGCTCTCCGGGCTCCGCTGGAGCCGGAACTCCCCTTTGTCGCACCAGGCGAAGAACTCCCGGTTTTCGCGGTCCACATCGTCCACGGTGAGCATCATGCCCATATATTCGCCTTGAAGCGGCATCGTCCTGTCTCCCCCTCAGCGCGCGTCTTTGGCCATGATCATGGCGGAGCCGGTGCCCGGCATGGCCCAGCCGAGATTGGCGGTCAGCTCCACGTCCTTCACCTGCCGGCAGCCGCCTTCGCTGTAGTCGTGAGTGTGCTGGCGCTTGCCGTCCGGACCGACGGGGCAGCTGTCATCCACTTCGCCGCGCAACTGGCGTGTGTTCTCGATCACCATGTTCATGCCGTGGGTATAGCCCTCGCAGAGATGCCCGCCGGAGGTGTTGTTGGGCCGCTTGCCGCCGAGCTCGATGATCCCGGACGACACATAGTCGCCGCCCTCCCCCTTCTTGCAGAAGCCGTAGTCTTCCAACTGCAGCATGGTGGTGAAGGTGAAGGCGTCGTAGGAGCCGGTCAGGTCGATGTCTTCCGGCGAGACACCCGCATTCGGGAACAGAATGTCCTTGGCGTAGTGGCCCGCGACGGTCGAGATCGGCCCGTGCTGGTAGTGCATGTCGATGCGCGGCTTGCAGCAGCGCCCGACCACGGACTGGATGACCGCCGGCGGCTGGCGGCAGTCGCGCGCCCGGTCCAGCCTCGTGACGATGATGCAGGTGGCGTTGTCGGTCTCGACGCAGCAGTCCAGCAGGTGCAGCGGCTTGCAGATGATGCGGCTGCTCACCACGTCTTCGACGGTAAAGCGGCGCTTGTAATAGGCCTTCGGGTTGTTGGAGGCGTGCTTGGAGTGGGCGACCTTGACCGCCGCCACCTGCTCCGGCGTGGTGCCGTAGTCGTACATGTGGCGCAGGAAGGTCGGCGCGAACATCTGCCCGGCGCTCTGCCAGCCATAGGCGCGGTGGTGGATCTGGTCGCCGTTGATCGGCACGGCCGAGCGCGCGCCGGTCCCGCCGATGCGCACCTGGCTGTAGCCGTTCATCGACCGGAAGATCGCCACCGTCTTGCACATGCCGGCTTCGATTACGCCGATGGCGATGCCGATCAGCGCCTCGGTCGAGGACCCGCCGCCATGCACGTCCATGTAGAAGTTCAGCCGGATGCCGAGGTCGCCGGCGACGAAGGGCGAGAAGATCGAGTCGTTGCCGGAATAGCTCAACATGCCGTCGATATCGCCCGGCGCGAGGCCGGCGTCGTCCATCGCGTTCCTGATCGCCCAGGTAGCAAGCGAGCGGGTCGAGTATTCCGAGCCGCGCATATAGTCGGTCTCCCCCACCCCGGCGACGGCGTAGCGCCCCCGGAGATGTTTCGGCGACGAGGCGTCGACGTCGCTTACGCTGGACAGGGTCATGGGTGTGCTTTCTCCATTTGCGGTCGTTCGAGGATGGTGCGGGAACGGCGCGGGCGTCAGACGCCTTCGGCGGACCAGCCGCCGTCCACGGGAATCGTGACGCCGGTGACGAAGCCTGCGGCGTCGGAGGCCAGGAAGAGCGCCGTCCCGGCCATTTCCTCCGGCTGCCCCCAGCGGCCCATCGGCGTGCGCTCCATGATTTTCCGGTTGACCGGCTCATTGGCCTGCACCGGGGCGGTGAGCTTGGTCGCGATCCAGCCGGGCGCGATGCCGTTGACGCGGATGCCGTCCGCCGCCCAGGCGGAGGCGAGCGACTGCGTCAACTGGAGGATGCCGGCCTTGGATGCGCCGTAGCCCGGCCCGCGCGGCGAGGAGAAGTAGCTCGTCATCGAGGCTATGTTGACGATCGATCCCCCGGACGCCTTCAACTGCTCCCGGAAGGAATGCGACATGCGGTAGGCGCCGTTCAGGTTCACCTGCACTGTGTATTCGAAATTGTCCGGCTCGAAGGCCGCCGGGCCGCGCACGGTGGTGCCGGCGGAGTTGACCAGCACATCGAGCGCCGGCATGTCGGCGGCGAGCGCGAGGATGCCGTCATTGTCGATCATGTCGAGTTGGCGGTAGGTCATGCCCGAGAGCTCGTCCGGATAGTCCTCCGCCCCGCCCCGCGTGCCGAGGACGGTGACGTCCGCGCCGGCGTCGCGGAACCCGACGGCAATGGCCCGGCCGATACCGCTCGACCCGCCCGTCACCAGCACGAGCCTGCCCGAATAGTCGAATTTCGCGGTCATCCCCTCCCCTCCCCGAGTCCGGCGCCGCCCTTATTCTGGCATGGCGGGCGTTGGCGCGCACCCTTGCAGCGGGGCCGGCGCCGTCGCAATATTCCGGCAGACCGGCGAGGAGAGGTTTCATGGTCGATGTCGTTCCCCTCGACAGCACCCTGGGCGCGCGGATCACCGACATTGCGCTCGGCGGCATGAGCGATGGCGAATGGCGCGAGGTCGAGGACGCTTTCCACGAATACGGGGCGCTGGTCTTCCCGGCGCAGCACCTGACCGACGAGGAGCACATCGCGTTCGGCGAGCGGTTCGGCGGCATCGAGATCCTGCGCGACGGGGCCAAGGCGGTGCGCGTCTCCAACAGGAAGGACGACGGCAGCCTGATGAAGCCGGAGGAAAAGCGCTATCAGACGCTGCGCGGCAATGAAGGCTGGCACACGGACAGCTCCTACATGCCGCTTGCCGCCAAGGCGTCCGCGCTCGCCGCCGAGATAACGCCGTCGAAGGGCGGCGAGACCGAGCTGGCCGACATGCGCGATGCCTACGACACGCTGGACGACGATACCAAGGAGCGCATTGCCGGCCTCTCCGCCTACCACTCGCTCTACGCTTCGCAGGCGAAGGCGGGCTTCGAGTTCAAGACGGGGGAAGGCTACGGCTACCACACCAGGGGCGCGCCGCTCCGGCCTCTGGTCAAGACCCATCCGGTGACCGGGCGGAAGTCGCTCTTCATCGGCCGCCACGCCTTCCGCATTCCCGGCATGGCGGACGGGGACGCCCAGGCGCTGCTCGACGAATTGCTGGACCATGCCTGCCGTGCTCCGCGCGTCTATTCGCATTCCTGGGAGCCGGGCGACCTGATGATCTGGGACAATCGCTGCATCCTGCACCGCGCCATGCCCTACGACTACAGCGAGCCCCGCGTGCTGCGCCATGTCCGGGTGGCGGGCGATCCGGCAAGCGAACTGGCGGAAACCGGCCGGGACGAGCGCGCCGACGCCTTCGAGCCGGCAGCGGCGAACCGCTGAAATGACCGCGCTCGCGCTCTACGAAGCCCCGCCCGTCGATTACGGCGAGGCCGAAGCGGACATGGTTCGCTACCGCGAGGCCGGCACGGCGCGGGCGCTCGCCCTCGACAACCGCGGGCCGCTCCGCTTCGGCCCGGACGGCGCGCTCGACCCCGCCATCCTGGAGTCCTACTGGCGGCACGGCTTCTATGTCTTCGAGGGCGTGCTCAGCCCGGAAGAACTCGCCGATATCGAGCGCGATCTCGCCGACCTGCTGGACCGCGCGCCTGTCTCTCCGGGCGCGGAAACCGACAGGCGCGGCCGCCCCGCTTTCGACTACGGCAGGAAAGGCCGGGGACTCGGCTGGGTGAAACCGCTGTCCGACCCGGTGGGCGGCACGGACTACGCCTATGGCCGCCATCCTGCGAAGATGCTGGAGCCGGAGGCGCCGGAGGGCGCGCCCTCGCATGTGCTGCAGCTCATTCACGGCTCGCTGCAATATTCCGAGGCCTGCCTGCGCCTCTACGGCCACCCCGGGCTCCTGAAGGTGGCGGAGGCCGTCAACGGAAGCGATTTCACCCCGTTCAACGAAGCGGTCTGGATCAAGCATCCGCGCCTTGGCGGCTCCGTCGCCTGGCACCAGGACGGCTGGACCCACTGGGACAGCCCGGAACTGGACGAGGGAAGCCACGGCTTCAACTTCATGGCGCAGCTTTACGGATGCGACGCGGTGAACGGGCTCTGGGTGGTTCCGGGTTCGCACAGCGGCGGCCGGGCGGACATCGGGGCGATGGTGGCGGCCGCGGGCTCGGACCGGCTGCCGGAGGCCGTGCCGCTGGTCTGCGCTCCCGGCGACGTGGCGATCGTGAACCGGCAGGCGCTCCACGGCTCCTTCGCCAATACCGGCTCGAAACCGCGCGTGACCCTTAACATGGGTTTCCACCGCCGGCGGTCCGTGCTGGATGTAGAGACCGGCGGCGTTCACAACCCGGTCTCGATTTACGACGCCGACTATATCCGGCGCCGCGCGCGGCTCATCCTTTACGCCATCGACGCGCGCCGCCAGCGCTGGCCCGACGAGGAACCCTATCGCTATGCTCCTCTCGCCGGAGAGGCCGAACGCTATCGCTGGACGCCGGCGGTAATGGAGGACATTCGCGACTACAATCTGGAGGATATCGGGATATAACCCGGTTGCGGGGTGAGGGAGAGGCGCCATGGAGCTAACGGAACGGCAGGTCGAACAGTTTCAGCGGGACGGCTTCCTCATTTTCCCGGCGCTGTTCTCGGCCGAAGAGGTCGAGCGGCTTCGCGAGGAAGCGGAGCGGGTTGCGGGACTCGATGCGGAATGTGTTTTCCGCGAAGGATCAAGCGGCGTACCGAAGACGATGTTCCGCCTCCATGCCGAGGACGGTCCGACGGCCTCGCCCGCCTATCACGCCGCCGCCCATGCGCCCCGCATCCTGCGCCCGGCCCAGCAGGCGCTCGGCACGGACGAGGTCTATATCCACCACTGCAAGGTCAACATGAAGGCGGCCATCGAGGGCAGCGCCTGGCCCTGGCACCAGGATTTCGGCACCTGGCATCTGGACGGCATCGAGGAACCGTCCATGGCGACCTTCCTGGTCATGCTCGACGAAGCAACTGAGATGAACGGCTGCCTCTACTTCCTGCCGGGCAGCCACCGCGACGGCCGCGTCGATCCCTATTTCGACAGTTCCACGGCCTACAGCCTCTGGGCGTCGAAGCCGGAAACCATGAAGGCGGCAATGAACGCGCTGCCCGAGCCCGTTGCGGTGAAAGGGCCGCCGGGCACCGCCGCGCTGTTCCATTGCAACCTGCTGCACGCCTCCGGCCACAACCTCTCGGCGACGGACCGCTGGCACGCCTATTTCTGCTTCAACGCCTGCGCCAATCGGCCCCGCGATGTCGAGGACCCGCGTCCGGACTATGTGCGCTCGACGGACTGGCGCCCGATGGTCCAGGGAGCCGACGCCATCCCCTGAGCGCCGGCCCCCGTAACCGACTCATGTCCCGAGGGGTTTGGAGGGAGGCCGGAAGCTCGCTCCCGGCTCTCCGGTTCGGCCCCAAAGGACGCCGCTCCCGTTCGGGTCAGATCGGGTCCCAGTTGAAGACGTCGCCCGAACGTTCGTTGGGCGTGAACGCAGCCTTCAGGGCCGGCATCGCGTGTTCGTGGATGTCGGCCGGTGACCAGCCCTCGCTGCGATGCACGGACCGGACGGGGCGGTTCTGGTTGAACAGGATCTGTTCGTTCATGCGGCTGCCGAATATCTGGCCGGTGACGCCGCTTGCGAGGTCGGAGAGCAGATAGACCACCATCGGCGCAATCTGCGCGGGCGTCATCTGTTTGATCTTGGCAAGCCGCGCCTCCTGCTCCGGCGTATTCGACGGGATCGTCCCGATCATGCGCGTCCAGGCGAAGGGCGACATGCAGTTGGAGCGCACATTGAAGCGCTGCATGTCGAGCGCGATCGACTTCGACAGCCCCACGATCCCCATCTTCGCCGCCGCGTAGTTCGCCTGGCCGAAATTGCCGATCAGCCCCGAGGTCGAGGTGAAATGCACCATCGCCCCGGACTCCTGCGCCCGGAAATGGTCCGCCGCATTGCGCGCCAC
>JAJEIH010000056.1 GCA_022827685.1 Alphaproteobacteria bacterium | reverse complement strand
CGCGGCACGAACCGAGGAGCGCGCACCGGCCGATCGACCGGCTTGAGCCTGATCGACGCCACCGGGTGCGCGCCCGGGAACTTCAGGAAGCCGTGGAGGTTCGGAAGGCGCATGATGTCGGCGGGGAGCGCCAGCGCGCGGAGTTCGCGCCTGGGCGTCAGCGACACCCCGTCGCGGATCGTGTTGGCGCCGTAGCTGACGTTCTCGGAAACCTCCTCGACCTCGCTCCGGCCCAAGCTGTCGGCCGACCACTGCGCGGTGTCGCGGTCGGGCGCGGCCAGCACCACACGGGTGCCGCACAGGCCCGAGATCGTCTCGGCGCCGTTCCTGCCGTAGAGGTCCCGCAGCGCCGAGGCGACCTGGACGCCGAGCACGAAGCAGCCGCCGAACTGCCGGCTCTCCGCCAGCCCGGGCTGCAATGACGGCACCAGGTGGAGCGTCGGCAGCTCGTCGAGGATCACCCAGATGCGCCGGTCGGCGGCCTGATCGAGCGAGAGCATCGCGTTGACCGCGATCTCGATCCACGTCGAGATCAGGCCACGGAGGCTCGCATGCTGGTCACCCCGCGAGGTCAGGAACAGGAACCCGTCCCCGGCTTCTTCGGAAACCCACTCCCGGATCGAGAACGGCGTGCCGGTGTCCGGCAGGAACTCGAGCGCGCCCACGTTCGCGGTCAGCATGGCGCGTACCGAGAGCGCCGTCCGCGGGTTCTCGGGGTCCACGATCGACTGCGCGATGGTGCCCGCCATGGCCTGCGCCAAGGCTGTCAGGTCGGCCTTCAGGAGATGGTCGACGAGGACCCGGTTCGCGGTGACGCCCTTCTGCGCCAGGACCGCGGCGCCGTTGGCGAACAATTGCCTGGCCGCTGTCACCCAGAACGGGTCGGCGCTGTCGCGCTGCTGCGGGATCAGCGCCGCCGCCATCGTGTCGAAGTCACGCGCATTGCGGGCTTCAAGGAACGGCGACCAGCGCGGCGCCCTGGCGTCGAGCGGGTTCAGGAGCACGTCGCGGCCGGGGGCGAAGAAGGCGCGCGTGTAGCTCCCCATCTTGTCGTAGATGACGCAGCGCTCGCCCTTCGCGCGGATCTGGGAGACCAGGTCGGAGATCAGCACGGTCTTCCCCGAGCCGGTCGTGCCGGAGACGATCGTGTGCTGGGTCTCGCTCCGGGGCGGGAACGGGATGCCGGCCAGCCGGTAGGCGCGGACCCGCTCCCTGCCCGGCAGGCTCTCCAGGACGCGCCGGCGGAGCGGCTGGATGCGCCGGCGGAGCTGTGCCGCGGTCACGAGCTCGGCCCCCCGGACGCGGTGCCTGCGACCGAGTTGCACGCCGCGGTACCAGAACCATGCGAGGAAGAGCGCGATCACACCGGCGCCAGCCTTGCCGCCGAGCCATGCGCTCCGGAAGATCTCGTCGAGGATCCGCTGCCGGATGCGCTCGGCCGGCACCGAAGAGGCGATGGTCTGGATCGTGAGCACCCGGCGCGCCCCGCCGGGGTCGCGGACGACCTGGCCCGAATCCGGCTGGTAGCCGATCGCGAGCTTGACCTCGGCCAGCGTCAGCAGGCCGGTCGCGTACCAGTCGGCGCCCGTGGTCGTGTGCCAGAGGTTCCAGGCCGGCACGGCCACCACGACGAGGGCACCCAGCATCATCCCCGCCTGCAGGAGCTGCCCCCACATGCGGATGCCGTGGAAGACCGTCTGGCCGCCGCGGAGGGTGCTGCCGCCGATGCCGCGCATCGTGCGTGCTCAGGAACGTGGCGGGGGCGTGCGCGGCGGCGGCGTCAGGCCCAGTCGGCGCTGGCGGCATCCGGGCGCGCGGCCGCTGTCCCCGCCGCCGGCTCTTCCGGCTCGCGCGCGGTTCCCGGCGCCAGCACGTTCACCATGCCCTGCAGCCCGCCGACGATGATCTCGGTCGCCTGCCGGGGCATGTCCTCCTTGTCCGTGTACTCGCGGACCGTCAGGCGGCCCTCGACGAGGACCGCCGTACCCTTCCGGACCAGGCGCTCCACCACGTCGACCGTGCCGCCGAACACGATGATGCGGTGCCACTCGGTCCGCTCCTGCAGCTCCCCGTCGCGGTCCTTCCAGCGCTCCGTGGTGGCCAGGCTGAACCGGGCGGCGCGGTCGCCGCCCGCGCTCGTGTGGAGTTCGGGATCGCGCCCGACGTGGCCGAGCAGGGTGACGCGGTTGACGTTCAGCATGGGAGGTCTCCTACGGTGTGGAGGGTGGATCGGACCAGGGCGACGGGCAGTGACGGGGCGGGAAGCGCGGAAGATTCCCTTTTCGTGCTGCATGCGTATACTGCGGCGTCATGCACACAGTACCGACAGATAGAGATTTTTCCGGCACAACCGTCACCTGGCGTGAACGTCTTTTCGTGTTTGCCGGGATCGGGGTCGCCGCGGCCGTCACGGCGGTCTCGCTGGCGCTCGGGGCCGGGATGGAGCCCGTTGGCCTGGTCTGGTTCGTGGCGATCGTCTGGACGGTCCTCGCCAATTTCGCGCACGTGCTGTGGCGGGGCTTCCGCCTCGGCGACTGGTCGGCGTTCCGCGACTACGAACCGCCCGGCGTGAACCACGACGCGGGCGACTTCGCCACCGGCACCGGTGCCTACGCCTACCGGCAGCTCACGGATCCGTGCTGGCGCCACTTGCCCGGCAACATCCACTACTCGTCCACGGACGACGGCACCCGGTTCACCACCGACCCGGCCTACGCCTCTTTGCCCGGCAACATCCACTACCGCTCGTTCTCCGACTAGCGCGGCCCTCACGGCCCGACCCCATCCGGTCCGGACCGGCGCGACGGCGATCCTTCGCCCGCCGGTTCCGCAGCCACGTCCGGCGCGCTGTTCCTGGCCGTGCCGTAGAGCTTCCCCGCCAGCCGGTCACCGATGATCGGCACCCCCTCGGTTGCATGCTCGCCGAACGGGCGATCGCGCTCTGCCGCCACCGCGGCGCGGCCCTGACGGACCGCTTCCTCCGCCAGTTCCGTACGCGACCCGCGGACTATCCCGCGCTGCGCGAGGTCGCCTTCCGCGGCGGCACGGTGGGTCCCCGCCTTAGCCCCGACTTCGCCTGCTTCAGGCGCCCCCGCCGACGCCGCGCGGCTGCGGACGTCCTCCGCCCAGCCGGCGTGCGCCGCCGAGGTCGTCGGGCCGTGGGTCTCGCCGAACCCGGCCCGGGAGGCTTCGAACTCCGCCATCCCGCCGACGGACGACGGGTCGGGTCCGGCCGGCGCCGTGAACCGCTCGGCGATGAACGCGGCCGCGTGCTCGCGCAACGCCTCGGCGTCCTCCGGGGTCTGCGGCGAGGCGAGGCGCATGGCCCCGCCCGGCCCGATCGGCCGACCGTCCACGCCCTCGCGCCCCGCCAGCCAGGCGAAGAACGGCTGCCCGAGCTCGCGTTCTATCGCCTGGGCATCGGAACGCACCGCCGCCGCCTGCTCTGACCACTGCTCGGATTCGCCGTAGCTGAGCGCCGCGCGATCCTCGAAGCGCTCCATGCGCGTGAGATTCGCGCCGAGGCTCTCCTCGAGGCTCGCGAGCTCGCTGTCGCCCGTCGAGGTCGAGTACCGCCTGGACGCCTCCTGCACCCGCGACCAGAGATCCGTCACGCCGTGCTGGCGGTCGTACTCCTGCATGCGGTTCCAGACATCCTGTTCGATGGTCTCGCCGCGCCATGTGGCCGATCCGCTGGCGCCGAAGCGAAGGAGCCCGGGCAGGCTCCCGCCGAGCGAGGCCTCCCCCGCCAGGTGCATCGCCTGGTTCTTCGTGAGGTTGCCGATCTCGGCGAGCTTCTCGACATGCGATGCCAACGCCTGCGCCTGCGCGCTCTCGCTCTCCGTGACCCCCCGCGTGTGCGCCGTGCCGACGCTCACGTCGTGCGAGTACCGCTCCACCATCTGCGTGGCATCCGTGGCCGCGGCCGTCCGTGCCGTCGCCGCCTGCACGTCCCAGTTCCGGGCCATCGAGTGCGCCTCGGCGGCGCGCTCCTCGTGCGAGACCGCGAGCGATTCCGACAGACGCACCCCCGCCGCCGGCACCCGGCTGGTCGCACTCCCCATGTCCGCGACCGCGGTGCCGTCCGGCGTCACCGTGAAGCCGGCGCC
>JAJEIH010000040.1 GCA_022827685.1 Alphaproteobacteria bacterium | reverse complement strand
CGGCGCAAGGCCGCGCCCGCGCTCATCCCGTCCGCTCCGTCCGTTTGCGCCCGGCGATGCTATCCCCGCGCGGCGTCCCTGTCACGACCGGGTTGTAGATCCGCTCCGGGCGGCGGCGCCCGGTTCAGGGCCAGAGGGCGTCGAGGGGGAAGGCAATGGCCTCGAAGGGCGGGAAGGACACCGGCTCCGCATCCCGGGCCGAACCCGTCGGCGACCACGCGCCGTCCGAGAGCGCGAACGCCTCCAAGGTGCGGGCGGACGGATCGACGAGCCAGAGATGGCCGATCCCTTCCCGCGCATAGATCGGGCGCTTCTCCTCCAGGTCGAACTTCCGCGTCGAAGGGGAAAGAACCTCGCACACCCAGTCCGGCGGCAGGGTAAAATAGGCGTCATCGGAAACCGTGGGCATCCGCTCGCGGCGCCAGCCCGCGAGGTCCGGCACCAGAATGTCCTCGTCGAAATGGAGCTCCGGCTCGTCGAGGATCCACCAGCCGCCCGGCCCGCCCCGGCCCCTCTGGAACGGGCCGCCCACCTCCACGCCGAGCGACGACCCGGCCAGGGTATGGCGCCCCGCCGGCCGCGGCTGCAGATGCAGCGCGCCCGCGACGATCTCCGCCACCATATGGCGCGGGGCTTCGAGCACGTCCCGGTAGGTCGCCCGCTTCCGGCGCAAGGCCGCGCCCGCGCTCATCCCGTCCGCTCCGTTCGTTTGCGCCGGGCGATGCTATCCCCGCGCGGCGCCCCTGTCACGGCCGGCCCGGCCTCCGCTCAGCCCATATGCTGCGCGAAGAAGGCGAGGCTGCGGGAGCGGGCGAGCTTCGCCGACTCGTCGTGGAAGTCGCCGCGATGGTTGCAGTTGAAGCCGTGGCCGGCGGGATAGATATGGACCTCCGCCCCGGGCTGGGCGGCGCGGATCGCCTCCACATCGTCCATCGGGATGCCGTGGTCCTGCTCGCCGAAATGCATCATCACGGGGTTCTTCGCCACCTCGTCCTTGCGGGGCATGATCTGCCCGCCGTAGTAGCACACGCTGGCATCGACCCCGATGCGGGTGGCGACCAGGAAGGAGGCGGACCCGCCCCAGCAATAGCCGACGGAGCCGATGCTGCCCGCGCCCGCGGCCCGGAGCCCCTCGACCGCCGCCGCCATGTCCCCGACCGCCGCATCGAACGGCGAGGCGGCCATGAGGTCGCGGGCCTTCGCGATGTCCTCCGGCGTGTAGCCGCATTCAAAGCGCCGCTCGGCCCGGTCGTAGAGCGAGGGCGCCCAGGCGAGATAGCCGTCGGCCGCATAGCCGTCCGCCACCTCGCGGATGTGCCGGTTCACGCCGAAAATCTCCTGGATGACCAGCATGCCGCCCTTCGGCGCGCCCGCCGGCGCGGCCGTGTAGCAGCCCATCCGGAAGCCGCCGCCCGCCTCGATCTCGATCCACTCGCCCATCGTCTTCCCTCTCCTGCCAAAGGCGTTCGTTTCCCGGGCTGTTTAGCGCCTCCCCCGCCGGCCCGCAATGCGGGATGCCCCGCTCAGGCGAGCCCGGCCATGACCTCGCGGAAGCGGGCGAGCGGGGCGCGGTTGCGCAGCATGGTGAGCGGCACGCTGAAATGCCCCCGGCGCCAGATGAAGCGGTTCGCCGCCGGCACGCCCCAGCGGTCGATCAGCGCCCGCGCGCCCGCATAGGGCGTCACGCTGTCATGGGCGCCGAGCACGGTCACGATGTTCTCCGGCGCCACCGCCGTCCCGTCCACCGGGTCCAGCAGCGGCGTGAAGCGATGCGCGGTCTCCGGCGTCCAGCCCTGCGCCATCGTGGCTTCGGCGATGCCCCAGGCGCGCGCGAGCCTCCCCTGCATCGCCTCCTCGATGCGCCCGCAATGGGTGACCAGGAACATCGCGTCGGGCTGGAGCCGCGCCGGCCAGCGGCGCGCGCGGTCGGCGACAATCTGCGCCGTCATCGCGCCCAGGCTGCTGCCGCCGATGGCGACCGGGCCCCGGCCCGCCTGCCGGCACCAGTCGATCAGCACCGCCCATTCGCGCGCGGCGGCGGTGAAATGGTCGAACGCCCCGCAGGGCGCCGTCGCGACGAACTGCTCGCCGCCATAGCGGCCGGGCGGCACGCGCCGGCCGTGCCAGGGCGCTTCCGGGCGCACCACCCTGAGGCCCATCGCGACCAGGGCCTCGACCTCGTCCGCCACGCCGCGCCAGTGGTCGAACTCGACCCCGATGCCATGGCCGAAAATCAGCGTCGGCGGGTCGGCCGCGCCCGCGGGCTCGTACACCCGGGCGACGACATCGTCCGCCATGCGGGCCGACGGGGAGGGGAAGCGCAGCCAGTAGTCCCGCCGGCCGGGCGCGGCCGGAAAGGCGTGCGAGACCCGGACAGCGGGCATCGGCTCCGGGACGGCGAAGGCGCGGGCCGGCTCTTCGAGGACGCCGCCATAGAGCGCCTCCACCGCCGCGGGGTCCGGGATCCGCCAGCGGAAGGGCGCGGCC
Source organism: Alphaproteobacteria bacterium (assembly GCA_022827685.1). Taxonomy (GTDB): domain Bacteria; phylum Pseudomonadota; class Alphaproteobacteria; order Bin95; family Bin95; genus Bin95. The sequence continues at coordinate 23,962 of JAJEIH010000040.1, read as the reverse complement.
CGGCCGTGCGCGGCGAAGGGCGCGAACAGCCGGCGCAGCGCGTTGTAGGCGTGGCGGTCGGACAGCCGCCTCAGCTCCGCCGCCGTCAGCGTCTCCGGGGCCGGGGCGGCGGGGCCGAAAAAGGCGTCCTCCCAGGCGCGCTCGCTCTCCCGCGCCCGCGCGCGCGCCCGCTCGAAGCGCGCGAGCCGGCCGGCCAGCACCCGCCGCAGGCGCGGGGCGAGCGGGGCCGGAAGCTCGGCGGCGTAGCGCTCCACCGAGCCCTCCGCCGCCCGCGCCGCCGCCCAGAGCCGGGAAAGCGGGAAGAACCAGCCGGACAGGAACGCAAGCGCCGCATGGTCGAACCAGGGCCGCGCGACCAGCCCGCCCAGCGGCGAGCGGAGGCATGCGATCATCAGCTCCGGCGCCGGAGGGCCGCGATGTGGGGGATTAGCCAGCGTCGCCCTGCTCGCGTTCGAGATGCGTGCGCAGCTGCTGGATCGAGGCCGCGTAATAGGCCAGCAGCGGGCGCTGGCGCTCCTCCGGCGCGAAGCCGCCCTCCCGTTCCGCTATCAGCCGCCGCTTGCGCAAGGCCAGCACCGCCCTTTCGATGTCGGCGGCCTCGCCGCCTTCCCTGAGCGCGATATGGGCACCGAGGGCGCGGGCTTCATCGAGCCATTGCATGGCGCGGCGTTTTATCGCTTCGGCGCCCAGCGGCCCGTCGGCCTCGACCAGCACCGTCGAGACCAGCGGCACGGCGAGCACCGGCACGACATCGACGATGCGCCGCGTGAGTTCCTCGCCCAGCTCCTCGACGGCGGCGAACAGGCCCTTGCGGTCCAGCTCCGAGAAGTTCAGCCCGCGCTCGCCCGCCCACTCCCGGAGCGAGACCGGCTCGCCGAAATTGGCGCAGGCGACCCCGAACCCGGCGAACCGGCCCTGGAGCTTCCGCCAGGCCATGCGGGCGAGGAACCGGGCCGTCGAGCCGAGCACGAACCGGCCGCCGCGGCCCTTGAAGTCGGCGTCGGGCTCGGCGACCAGGGTGCGCTCCTCCATCACGCGGTCGAAATTGGTCGCCACGGGAATGAACTCGATGTCGTAGGGGCCCGCCGGGTCGAAGGTCTTGGTGATGTAGCCCAGCATGCCGAGCCGGGGCCGGTGGATCATGCCGTCGCGGGAGAGCTTCCCCTCCGCGAAGATCGCATGGGGCACGCAGGCCTCGGTCGCCATCTGCACATAGCGCTCCAGCACCTTGCGGTAGAGCGGGTCGCCCGAGTCGCGGCGCAGGATATAGACGCCGGCGAGCCGCAGCAGGCTGCGGATCGGCCAGACGCGCGCCCATTCGCCGGCGCCGTAGGACAGCGCGACGGAGCGCGCCGCGAGATAGGTCACCAGCAGGTAATCGACATTGCTGCGGTGGTTGATGAAGAAGACGACGGCGGTGTCCGGCGGCGCCCTCGCCGCGGCGCGCTCATGCGCGAAGCCGAGCCGGACCCGGTAGAAGCCGCGCAGCAGCCGGCGGGCGCAGTGGAAGCCCGGCTTGAAATAGAAATAGGCGTTGAAGGCCGGCACCATCTCCCGCGCGATCGAGGAGACCTCGGTCATCAGGCTCTCGCGCTCCACGCTGCGCTCGACGGCAACCTCTCCGACGGTCTTCATCACCTCGGGGTCGAAGACGAGGCGGTCGATCAGCACCCGGCGGGTGGTCAGCTGGAAGGTCGGCAGCTCGAGCCCGAACCGGGCGTTCACCTCGGCGATGGCGCGGTTCACCCGGCGGCGCAGATACCAGCGCAGGCCGGGCATGAAGACGTCGTCCACGGCCGCCAGCACCGCCAGCCCGACAATGATGGCGAACAGCCAGACCGGCAGTTCGACCGTCGATGTCATCGGCAACCCGGCCGGTCTGTCGAGCGCATGCGCCGGAGCCCCCTCGCATGGCGCCGCCGAACCGGCCCCGGAGAAGACCGGACGAAGGGCGGCGGGTGGAAAACCGCGATGCAGGCGGGACCTTGTCCCCTGCGGCCGCGCGCTGTCAAGCGAGGCGCCGGGGCGCGTTGCGCTACAGGGTGAAGTCGGTGAACGCCACCGCCTCGGTCTCGGTATCGAGCACGGCGAAGCTGAGGCGCCGGCCGTTGGCGTGGTCGCGGGCATCCCCGGCCGAGCCCGGATTGACGACCAGCACTTCGCCGACGCGCGCGGCCACCTGCATGTGGGTGTGGCCGTAAAGCACGAAGCGCGCATCCGCCTCGCCGAACCGGCGGAACTCCCGGCTGTGCGGATAGACATAGGCGCCGTAAGGCTCCCAGGCGGTCGAATGGACCATCAGCAAGGTCTTGCCGCCATAGTCGAGCCGCCTCGTACGCGGCTGGCTGCCGAGCCACGCCATGAGGTCCGGGTCGATCCACTCCGCCTGCCGCGCGCGCTCGCCGCCGGCGCCGAAGAACACCTCCTCGTGATTGCCGAGGATCGTCTTCGCGCCCCTGTCGCGCAGGAACGCGGCGACCTCGTTGGAGAAGCGGTATTCATAGATGGAATCGCCGAGGCAGAGCAGGTCGTCCACCGGGCCCATGAGGGCGACGGCCTTTTCGAGGCCGGCGATATTGCAGTGCAGGTCGGAGACGATGCCGAGCCTCACGGCGTTTCCGGCCCCATGCCGTAGGTTGCGGGGTCGAGCCGCGCGAAGATTTCCCGGCTCAGGATTCCGGCAACCGGCCCGGCCGACAGCCCGGCCTCCGCGAACAGGCTGCGGTATTTGTCGTGCAGCCGGCGGAAGACGGCCGCGAGCGCGCCGGCCCCTTCGGCCTCGGAGCGCAGTTCCACCGTTTCCGGCCCGGCGTCGAACCCGGCCGCCTGGCGCACCAGAGCCGGATGGGCGCGGCTGAAGGCGATGCCCGCCTCCTCCATCGCCCCGCGCGCCTTTTCGTCGGCGGCCCGGTAGGCGAGCGCGGCGGCGGCGAGGCCCGGCGGCGCGGCCTCCAGCAGCACCGCCCGTTCCTCCCGCGTCAGCGCCCGCCAGAACCCCAGATTCGCGGTAAACGGGCTCGCGACACGGTGGACGCCCAGATGCATGGCCGTCACCGTCCGCACCTGCCGCGCAAGGGCGGGTTCGGCGAGCAGCGCGACGGGGCCCAGCACGGCGTCGATTTCCTCCCTTTTCATGGCCGCCGCCAGGCTTCCGTCGATCTCTGCCGGCCGGCCGTCGAGGCGCTCCAGCAGGTCGTCCCAGGGCGGTCCCGGGCTGGCGATGCGCGCGCCCTTCAGCGTGTCCGCGCGCGCCAGCGGCATGGGGGAAAGCAGATGGAAGGGGCCGGCCGCGTGGCTGCCGAGAAAGACGATCCCGCGCTCCGCCAGGGACTTCAGACATGCCGGGCAATGCAGCATGACGAACTCGGTCATGGCGGCGGCGCCGGCCATCGGGTCGGGTCCGGCCAGCGCCAGGCGGCCGAGGGTCACCCTGTGCGGCAGGCCGGCCGGATGGGCCGTGAGCGTCGCATAGCCCATCTGCGCGTCGCCATGCGCAAGGCCGTCCACCACTTGCTTCCGGCCGAGGAGCGAGCCGTCCACGAACAGCTGGAATGCGAAGTGCCGGCCCCGCTCGGCCGCCTCGGCGAAGCGGCGCCAGCCCGAGGTTGCGACCGGATGGGCCGCCGGCAGCGGCAGGTTGACCGAGACGACGCGCTGGCCTGCCGCCGGCCCCGGAATCGACGCCGCGGCCAGCAGCAGGCAACCGGCAAGAACGGGTCCGGCCCGTTTCACGGGCGCTCTGCCGCGGTCCCTTCCCCGGCCGGCACAACCCGGGCGGCGCAGAACTTGAACTCCGGGATCTTGCCCCAGGGGTCCAGCTGCGGGTTGGTGAGCTCGTTCGCCGCCGCCTCGACATAGGCGAACGGCGCAAAGACAAGGCCCGACGGCACCGCGCCGTCCATGCGCGCGGTGAGCTCGATGGCGCCCCGGCGCGTTTCCACGCGCACCCGGTCGCCCGGCGCAACGCCAAGCGCGCGCAGGTCCGCCGGCGCGAGGCTCGCGGTCGCTTCCGGCTCGATGGCGTCCAGCATGCTCGCGCGCCGCGTCATGGCGCCGGTATGCCAGTGCTCCAGCTGCCTGCCCGTCGTCAGCACCATCGGAAAGTCCGTGTCGGGCTCCTCGGCGGGAGGCAGGATGTCGGCGGGCACGAAGCGCCCCCGGCCGTCGCCGGTCGGGAAACGGTCGGCGAACACCACCGCATGGCCCGGGTGGTCAGGCCCGTCGGAGGGATAGGTGACGGCGCTCTCGGCCTCCAGGCGCTCCCAGTCGATATGGTCCAGAGACGGCATCAGCCCCGCCATTTCGCCGTAGACGTCGCGCGGATGGCCGTACTTCCAGTCGAGACCCATGCGCCGGGCGATGTCCTGGATGATCCGCCAGTCCTCGCGCGCCCCGCCCGGCGCCTCGAACGCCTTGCGCCCGCGCTGCACCTGGCGGTTGGTGTTGGTCACGGTTCCGTCCTTTTCCGGCCATGCCGAGGCCGGCAGCACGACATCGGCGAACATCGCCGTCTCGGTCAGGAACAGGTCCTGCACCACAAGATGGTCGAGTTTCGCCAGCGCCTCGCGGGCGTGGGTCGCGTCCGGGTCCGACATCGCCGGGTTCTCGCCCATGATGTACATGGCCCGGACATCGCCCTCATGGATCGCATCGACGATCTCGACCACGGTGAGGCCGGGCTCCGGGTCGAGCTTCGCTCCCCATGCCGCCTCGAAGCGCGCCTGAGCCTCCGGCTCGGCGACGCGCCGGTAGTCCGGATACATCATCGGGATGAGGCCGGCGTCGGAGGCGCCCTGCACGTTGTTCTGGCCGCGCAGCGGATGCAGCCCGGCGCCGGACCGCCCGACATGGCCGCACATCAGCGCCAGCGCGATCAGGCAGCGGGCATTGTCGGTGCCATGGACGTGCTGCGAGACGCCCATGCCCCAGAAGATCATCGCGCGCCCGGCCCGCGCATAGACGCGCGCCACCTCTTTCAGCATTTCGGCGTCAATGCCGCAAAGCGGGGCCATCCGTTCCGGCGGGAAGGCGGCGAGATGATCCTTCAACGCCTCGAAATCGGCGGTGTGCGCCGCCACATACTGCCGGTCGTAAAGCTCTTCGGCGACGATGGTGTGCATGATCGCATTCAGCATCGCCACATCGCGACCGGGGCGGAATTGCAGCATGTGGGTCGCATGGCGTTTCAGCGCCTGGCCGCGCGGGTCCATGACGATCAGCGCCGCGCCGCGTTTCGCCGCCTGCTTGAAATAGGTGGCGGCGACAGGGTGGTTCTCGGTCGGGTTGGCGCCGATCACGATCAGCGCATCGGCGTTGCGGGCCTCGTTGAAGGTGGCGGTGACGGCGCCGGAGCCTATACCCTCCAGCAGCGCCGCCACCGAGGAGGCGTGGCAGAGGCGGGTGCAGTGGTCCACATTGTTGGAGCCGAAACCGGTGCGGACCAGCTTCTGGAAGAGATAGGCCTCCTCGTTGGAGCCCTTGGCGGAGCCGAAACCGGCGAGCGCCCGGCGTCCATGCGCCTCTTTCGCGGCCAAAAGGCCCGCGGCGGCCCTGTCCAGCGCCTCCTCCCAGCTCGCCTCGCGGAAATGGGTCAGCGGCCGGGCGGGGTCCACATTCATGCCCTTGGCCGCGCCGTCGCGGCGGATCAGCGGGCGCGTCAGCCGTTCCGGATGGGAAATGTAGTCGAAGCCGAACCGGCCCTTGACGCAGAGCCGCTGCTCATTGGCCGGGCCGTCGCGGCCCTCGACCGAAACCAGCCGGTCGCCGCTTATTGAATAGGTGATCTGGCAGCCGACGCCGCAATATGGGCACACACTGTCCACCCGGCGGTCCGGCGGCGGCGCGCCGAGCGCCGTCTTCGGCATCAGCGCGCCCGTCGGGCAGGCCTGCACGCACTCGCCGCAGGCCACGCAGGTCGAACCGCCCATGGGGTCGTCGAAATCGAAGACGATCTGCGTTTCCGCGCCGCGCCCGGCCATGCCGATGACATCGTTGACCTGCACTTCCCGGCAGGCGCGCACGCAGAGATTGCAATGGATGCAGGCGTCGAGATTGACCGCCATGGCCGGATGGCTCGCATCCTCCGCCGGCGCTTCGCGCGCGGGCAGGCGGCCGGCTTCGAGCCCGGCATCGGCAATCCAGTGGCCGAAGCGCGAAGCGGGGTCGTGGGCCTCGGCCGGCTGGTCCGCCAGCAGCAGCTCCAGCACCATGCGCCGGGCGCGTTCCGGCCGATCGCCCGCGCTGTTCACGGCCATGCCCGGCTCGGGATGGCGCAGGCAGGACGGCGCAAGCGCCCGCTCGCCCTCGATCTCGACCATGCAGGCGCGGCAATTGCCGTCGGCGCGGTAGCCGGGCTCGGGCGCGTAGCAGAGATGCGGCAGCACCGTGCCGAGACGCGCGGCCGCCTGCCAGATGGTTTCTCCCGGCAGCGCCGTCACCTCGCGGCCGTCCAGAGTGAAGGGGGTTTGCTCGGCGATCGTGTCGGGCTTTTCGGTCATGGGCGGCGCTTGCACTCCCTTCCCCGCCTCCCATATACCAATGCCGCCGGACGCCGCAATGCTTGGGTCCGGCAGATGCGCGTCTCGCTTGGTATTGAGGAGAAGCAGCGCATGTCGCGAGTGCCGGTTTTCAACAGCCCGCTGCTGCTCGGGTTCGACCGCCTGGAGCAGATGCTCGATTCCGTTTCGAAGGCGTCGGCCGACGGCTACCCGCCCTACAATATCGAGCAGACGGGCGCCGACAGGCTGCGCATTTCACTGGCGGTAGCGGGCTTCGCGCGCGAGGACCTCGCGATCTCGGTCGAGGACCGGCAGTTGATCGTGCGCGGCCGCCAGAACGAGGACGCCGAGGGGCGCGTCTTCCTCCATCGGGGCATCGCGGCGCGCCAGTTCCAGCGCCGGTTCGTGCTGGCCGAGGGCATCGAGGTGCAGAAGGCGCATACGGAAAACGGGCTTCTGCATATCGACCTCGTGCGGCCGGAGCCGGAGGTCCGCAGCCGCAGCATCGAGATCGACGCCGGCCCGTAGGCCCGTCAGCGCTGCGCCGTGCGCCAGTCGGGCGCGGTGTGGAAGGGGGCGCCGGAGGGCGGCAGGGGCGGGCGGCCGCGGATCATGTCCGCCGCCTTCTCCGCAATCATGATGGTCGGCGCGTTGAGATTGCCGGTCGTGATTGCCGGCATGACCGAGCTGTCCACGACCCGCAGGCCCTCCATGCCGCGAACCCGCAATTCCGGATCGACGACCGCCAGATCGTCCGCGCCCATCCGGCAGGTGCCGCAGGGATGGTAGGCGCTCTGGACGGTCTCGCGCACGAAGGCGTCGATCTCCCCGTCGCTCTGCGCTTCTTCGCCCGGCGCAAGCTCCCGGCCGCGCCAGGGGTCGAAGGCCGGTTGGGCGAAGACTTCCCGGGTGAGGCGCACGCAGGCGCGCATCTCCGCCCAGTCGTCCGCATGGCTCATATAGTTGAACTGCACGCGCGGCGGCTCCAGCGGGTCGGTGCAGGCGAGCCGGACCTCGCCGCGCGACTTCGAGCGCATCGGGCCGGCATGGGCCTGGTAGCCGTGGCAGCGGACCCGCTCGCTCATGTCGTATGAGGCCGCAAGCGGCAGGAAATGGTACTGGATGTCGGGCCAGCGCACGCCCGCGCGCGAGCGGATGAAGCCGCCCGCCTCGAAATGGTTGGTCGCGCCGAGCCCCGACCTGAACAGGACCCAGCGGGCGCCGATCAGAGCCTTCTGCAGGAGCCCGGTCGCGGAATGGAGCGTGATCGGGCGAATGCACTCCTGCTGCACATAGAGCTCCAGATGGTCCTGGAGGTTGCGCCCGGTGCCGGGCAGGTCGCAGGCGACCTCGATTCCGTGTTCGGCAAGATGCGCGGCCGGGCCGATGCCGGAGAGCATCAGAAGCTGCGGCGCGTTGATCGGACCGCCGGAAAGGATGACCTCGCGCCGCGCCCGGGCGGTCCGGACCGCGCCGCCTCGCCGGTATTCGACGCCTGCGGCGCGGCGCCCGTCCAGCAGGATGCGGGTTGCGAGCGCGCCGGTCTCCACGGCAAGGTTGGGCCTTCCGGCGGCAGGCCTGAGATAGGCGTTGGCGGCGCTCCAGCGCCGGCCCCGGTGGACGGTCATGTCCATGGGTCCGAAGCCTTCCTGCCGGTAGCCGTTCATGTCGGCCGTGTGCGCGTAGCCGGCCTGCCCGCCCGCCTCGATGAAGGCGGCGTAGAGCGGGTTCGCCATCCGCCCGCGCGAGGTGTTGAGCGGCCCCGAATCGCCGCGCCACTCGTCGCCGCCGCCGCTGAAGCTTTCCGCCCTGCGGAAATAGGGCAGCACCTCGGCCCAGGACCAGCCGGACGCGCCGCCTTCCGCCCAGCCGTCGAAATCGAGCGGGTTGCCGCGCACATAGGCCATGCCGTTGACAGAGGACGAGCCGCCGAGCACCCGGCCGCGCGGGCAGTGGAGGCGCCGCCCGCCCAGATGCGGCTCCGGCTCGGTCCAGTAATGCCAGCCATAGCGCTTGTGGCCCATCGCGATGGCGAGCGCCGACGGCATCTGCAGGAAGATGCTGCGGTCGCTGCCGCCCGCCTCCAGCAGCAGCACCGTCGTCTTGCCGTCCTCGCTCAGCCGGTTGGCGAGCACGCATCCCGCCGACCCCGCGCCGACCACGACATAGTCGAAAATCCGGCTTTCGCTCATCGCCTCTTCCAGCCGCTTCTTTCCTTGCGGCCCCGTCATGGTAGCCATACCATGACTCTCCTTGCAGCCGCCGGGCTACAGGCAAACACCGGAACGGGAGGACATAGCGATGACAGGGCGCATTCGACTGTGGGCAATCGGGACGGTATCGGCCTTGATGATGTCTTCCGCCGGCTGGGCGGCCGATCCGGACTCCTGCAAGGCGGTCCGCTTCTCGGATGTCGGGTGGACCGACATCACCTCCACCACCGCCGCCGCCTCGGTCGTGCTGACGGGCCTCGGCTACGAGCCGAGCGCGACCGTGCTCTCCGTGCCCGTCACCTATACCAGCCTCAAGAACGGCGATATCGACGTCTTTCTCGGCAACTGGATGCCGACCATGGAAGCTGACATCGCGCCCTATCGCGAGGACGGGTCGGTCGAGACCCTGGGCATGAACCTCACCGGCGCGAAATACACGCTCGCCGTCAACAAGCCGGCGGCCGACGGCGGCATAAAGAGCTTCGCCGACATCGCCGGGCACCGGGACATGCTGGAAGGCAAGATCTACGGCATCGAGCCCGGAAACGACGGCAACCGGCTGATCCAGAGCATGATCGACGAGGACGCCTTCGGCCTGAAGGGCTTCGAGGTGGTCGAGTCCAGCGAGCAGGGCATGCTGGCCCAGGTCGCCCGCGCCAACCGGAAGGGCGAGTGGATCGTCTTCCTCGGCTGGGAGCCGCATCCGATGAACGCCAATTTCGAGCTCACATATCTCGACGGCGGCGACGACTGGTTCGGCCCCAATTTCGGCGGCGCGGAGGTGTTCACCAATGTCCGGCGCGGCTACGCCCAGGAATGCCCCAATGTGGGCAGGCTGCTTGCCAACCTGATGTTCACGCTGGCGATGGAAAACGAGATCATGACCGCCATCCTCGACGAGCAGGAAGAGCCGGAGAAGGCGGCAACCGCGTGGCTCAAGGCCAATCCGGACGTGCTGACCGGCTGGCTGGACGGCGTGACGACCATGGACGGCGGCGACGGCATGGCCGCGGTAAAGGCCCATCTGGGCCTTTGAGCCGCGCCTCCGGCCGGCGCGGCCGGGAACGCCCCGGGGTAGCTCTTGGACTGGCTGACGGACCATAAGATCCCGCTCGGCAAGTGGATCAAGTCGTTCGTGGACCTGCTGCTCGACCATGCGGCCTGGTTCTTCGACTTCCTCTCCGAGCTTCTCGAATTCCCGATCGAGGGCCTGACCGCGCTGGCGTTGGCGCTGCCGCCGCTGCTGCTGGTGGCGGCCATCGCCGCGCTCGCCTTCTGGCTGCACCGGTCCTGGAAGCTGGTCGCCGCGGTCGTGCTGACGCTGCTGCTGGTCGTCAATCTCGGCTACTGGGAGACGACGGTCCAGACGCTGGTGCTGATCCTCTTTTCGACCGCCGTCTGCATCCTCGCGGGCGTGCCGGTCGGCATTGCGGCGGCGCACCGGCCCTGGCTCTACAACGCCATCCGGCCGGTGCTGGACCTCATGCAGACGATCCCGACCTTCGTCTATCTGATTCCGACCATGATCATGTTCGGCCTCGGCGTGGTGCCGGGCCTCATCTCGACGGTGGTCTTCGCCATCCCGGCCCCGATCCGGCTCACCCATCTCGGCATCTCCAGCGTGCCCCGTCCGCTGGTCGAGGCCGGGGAGGCCTTCGGCGCGACCCGCCGCCAGCTGCTCTGGAAGGTCGAGCTGCCGCACGCCATGCCGACCATCATGGCGGGCGTGACGCAGTGCATCATGCTGAGCCTTTCCATGGTCGTGATCGCGGCGATGGTAGGGGCGCCCGGGCTCGGCGTGCCGGTGCTGCGCGCGCTCAACACGGTCAACATCGCCAAGGGTTTCGAGGCCGGGCTCGCCATCGTCATCGTCGCCATCCTGCTGGACCGCATCTGCAAGCAGCCCGGCGGCGGCAGGGGACGGGGCTGAGCCATTCGCACGATCGAACTCAAGGACGTGGACATCCTGTTCGGCGGCGACACGCGCGCCGCGCTGGACATGCTCGACCGGGGCGCGGACCGCCAGGAAATCCACGACGCCACCGGCGCGGTGGTGGGCGTTGCCGGCGCATCGCTCGCCGTCCGCCGGGGCGAAATCTGCGTGCTGATGGGCCTGTCCGGCTCCGGCAAATCGACGCTGCTCCGCGCCGTCAACGGCCTCTGTCCGGTGACGCGCGGGCAGGTGCTGGTGCAGGACGGCGAGGCCGCGCTCGACATCGCCGGCTGCGACGCCGCCACGCTCCGGCGGATGCGCATGGAGCGCATCGCGATGGTGTTCCAGCAATTCGCGCTGCTGCCCTGGCGCACCGTGCAGGAGAATGTGAGCTTCGGGCTGGAGCTGCGCGGCATGGGCCGGGCCGAGCGCGACGCCGTCGTGGCGGAGAAGCTGAAGCTGGTCGATCTCGACCGCTGGCGGGACCGGTTCGTGCATGAGCTTTCCGGCGGCATGCAGCAGCGGGTGGGCCTCGCCCGCGCGCTCGCCACCGATTCCGACATCCTGCTGATGGACGAGCCCTTCTCCGCCCTCGACCCGCTGATCCGCGAGCATCTGCAGGACGAGCTGCTGGACCTCCAGCGCCGCCTCGGCAAGACGATCCTGTTCGTCAGCCACGACCTCAACGAGGCGCTCAAGCTCGGCCGGCATATCGCCATCATGGAGGCGGGCCGGATCGTCCAGTTCGGCGAGCCGGAGGAGATCGTGCTGAACCCGGCGAATGCCTATGTGGCCGAGTTCATCGCGCATATGGACGCGCTCAACGTGTTGCGCTGCCGCTCGCTGATGACGCCGGTGGCGGATATCAGGCGCGAGGGCGGGGCGTTGCTGCTCGACTGGTCCGGGCGCAACCGCGTCGCGCTGGACGCCGACGGCGGGCCGGTGGAGGCCTCGGTCGAGCCCGGCCCCGCCAGCCTCCGGCGCTACGGCCCGGAGATGGACCTGGCCGCGCTCGCCGCCGGCGATATCTGCGCGGCGCCGACCGACCTGCGCATGCGCACGGCCATCGAAATCCGGCACCGCACCGGCCGACCGGTGCTGATGGTGGAGGACGGCCGGCTCATCGGCGTGATCGGCGACGAGGAAATCTACCGGGGTCTGGTGGGCCGGCGCGGCTCTTCCGCCGGGAGCTGAACGCGGCTGCTGCCGTTATTCCGCCGGATCGGGCGCCGGCTCATTGCGCCTCAATATGTAGTTCTCGATGAAGGTGAGCTTGCCTTTCATCTCCGACAGGTCCTGCTCCACACCCCGAAGCCGGTCATCGAACCGGTCCATTCGGTCGCGAAATTCGCGGATATCGGAGCGCAGCCAGGCGAACACGCCCAAGAGGACGGCCGGCGTAATCCAAGGCGCGAGATCAGCGACGGTCATGGATTCCATTCTCGCCGCGGACGTCTGCCAAGGCGAGGTATTTCGGCGACAGCCTGCCTCAAGCCCCGTCGATCAGGTGCATGAAGGAGCCGGCGACCCTGCCGCGCCGGAGGCCGGCGGGGCCGAGCGGGCGCCCCTGCGCGTCCGCCGTCTCGAACAGCGCCTCGCCCGGGCCCTCGCGGAGCGCGCGCGCATAGTGGAACTCATGGCCCCGGAAGGCCCGGCCCGGCGGGAAGCCGCCGCCCTTCGCCTCGAGGCGGCGGTAGCCGAGCCGGCGGGCGGGCTCCGCGAAGCTCGTCTCCAGCGGCAGGAGGCCCGCCATGGCGTGGCGCCTGCCCTCGGCATCCTCCAGCCCCTCGCCCAGCACCATGTAGCCGCCGCATTCCCCGTAAACCGGCCCCTCATGCCGGCGGAGCGCCCCGAGGAAATTCCCCGCCGCCGCAAGGCGCCCGGCATGGAGCTCCGGATAGCCGCCCGGCAGGAAGACGGCGCCGCCCTCGGGCGCCTCATCGGCGAGCGGCGAGAAGAAGGCGACCTCCGCCCCGGCGCGCCGCCAGCCGGCCAGCACATGCTCATAGGCAAACGCGAACGCCTCGTCGCGCGCGACCGCAATGCGCTGCCCGGGCGGCGGCAGGGGCGCGCCGCCCGCATGCCCCGCCGCCGGCAGGTCGAGCGGCCCGAAGGGCATCGCCGCCGCCGGGACCAGGTCGGCCGCGCGCTCCAGCCAGTCTTCGATGCCGGGATGCTCGCCCGCCTGCACCAGCCCCAGATGGCGCGATGGCAGGGAGAGCCCCGGCTCGCGCGGGAGCGCGGCGAGGATCGGCACCGCGCCCGCCCGCTCGCGCAGCAAGGCGTCGTGCCGCGCGCCGGCGACGCGGTTCAGCACCGCGCCCGCGATGCGGATGTCGCCCCGATGGCCCGCGAACCCCTCCAGCAGCGCCGCGACCGACTGGCCCTGGCGCGCGCAATCCACCACCAGCACGACCGGCCAGCCGGTGAGCGCGGCGAGGTCGGCCGTCGAGCCGCCGCCGCCCTCCGGCCCGTCGAACAGGCCCATCACGCCCTCGGCCACCGCGATGTCGGCGTCAGTGTCGAGCGCCGCCACCAGCGTTTCCGGGCGCATCGCCCAGGGGTCGAGGTTCAGGCAGGGCCGCCCGGCCGCGGCGGCGAGGAAGCCGGCGTCGATATAGTCCGGCCCCGCCTTGTAGGGCTGCACGGCGAGGCCCTGCCGGCGGAGCGCGCGGACAAGGCCCGCCGCCACCGTCGTCTTGCCGCTGCCGGAAGCCGGGGCGGCGAGCACGACCCCCTTCACAGCAGGCGTTTCAGAGCCGCCGCCATGTCGTCCGCCGTCGCCTCATGGGTGAAATGGGTGACATAGCGCCCGTCCCCGTCCATCAGGAACAGGATCGAGGAGTGGTCCACCAGGTAGCCGCCGTCTTCGTCCGGGTCGGCCTTGCGGTAGTAGATGCGGAAGGCGCGGGCGGCGGCGGCCACCTGCCCGGGCGTGCCGGTCAGGCCCACCGTGCCGGGGTGGAAATGGCCCGCATAGTCCTTCACGACCCCGGGCGTGTCGCGCTCGGGGTCGATGGACACGAAGACCAGCTGCACCTTCAAGGCGAGGGCCGGGCCGATCCCGTCAAGCGCCTGGCTCGCATTGAACAGCGTCGTCGGGCAGACATCCGGGCAGAAAGTGTAGCCGAAATAGACCAGCATGTGCCGGCCGCGGAAGTTCCGCTCCGTCACCGTCCGACCGTCGCCGTCGATGAGTTCGAACGGCCCGCCGACCGCGGGCCGGCCCTCCTGCGGCCTGCCTTCCAGCGCCCACCAGAGCCAGTAGCCGGCCAGCGCCGCGACAACGGCGCCGCAGACCAGCAGTCCGAGATGCAGGCCCCTTCGCACGGGCTCGGCCGGCGGCTCAGATCGCGAGCCGCAACAGCGCCGCGAGCACGGCGACGAGCTGGATCATGTTGACGAAGGCGGCGCGCTTGTGGGCGCGGGTGAACTCGTCCGCCGCGCCGTATTCGCCCCGCTCGCGGGCGTCGAACAGGCGCTGGGTCTGCGGCATGGTCACATAACGCGAGGCCAGGAAGGCGACGGAGACGAGCGCCATGATCGCCGCATCCCAGGGCTGGACCGCGACCGCCGCAAGCGCGGCGACGCCGCAGACCACGGCCATGAACATGTAATAGGGGCCGAAGGCGTCGCGCATGAAGGCGTCCGCGACCGGCTTGTCGAGCTTGCGGAACACCATGGGCGCGAAGAAGCCGGTGAAGGTCACCATGCCGCCGAAGGCCAGCGCGGCCGCCGTGACCGCGATCCCGAGAAGCACCGAATCGATACCCGCCATGGGGGCGGGTATAGCGCCCGGACGGCGCGCCGGGAAGGGGCGGCCTGCGCCGATTGCCGCCGCCCGCCCCGTTGCATGTTCTCCGCCCGGCGCGCACTCTTCGCGCCCGGGGACGGCGGAAGCGGACGGGGCGGGGCCCATGAGCGAGCAGGCCATCAAGAGCATGAAGCTCTATTCGCGGGTGGAGCGGGTCTATGCGCAGCTTCGCGATGCCGGAATCGCCGATGACGGCCCGATTCCCCTCGATGTGCTCTGCCGCTTCGACCAGTACCACTATGACGGCGTGGCCGCGGTGGAGGAGGGCATCGCCCGGCTCGCGCTTGCGTCGCACCACCGGGCGCTCGATGTCGGCTCCGGGCTCGGCGGGCCGGCGCGCATCATCGCCAGCCGGGCGGGCTGCGAGGTCACCGCGCTGGAGCTCCAGCCGGACGTGCATGAGGTCGCCGCCCGGCTGACCGCGCGCGCCGGCCTGGCGGACCTCGTGCGCCACCGGCAGGGCGACATTCTGGAAGGCGCGCCCGCGCCCGGCGGGTTCGACGCGCTCTTCGCCTGGCTCGTGTTCCTGCACATTCCCGAGCGCGCACGCCTCTACCGGCGCTGCCACGAGGCGCTCCGCCCCGGGGGCGCGATGTATGTCGAGGACTATTTCGAACGCGGGACGCTGACGGACGCGGAACGCGGGACGCTCGCCGACAAGGTCTATTGCCGGGACCTGCCAAGGCTGGACGAACTCCGCCGCGACCTTGCCGGCGCGGGCTTCGCGGAGGTCGAAATCGAGGACGTGACCGCCTTCTGGACGGAGCATGTCGCGGAACGCGCGCGGTCCTGGCGCGCCGGCCGCGAGCGCGAGGCGGCGCTCCACGGCGAGGAGGTATTCGCCGGGCTCGACGACTTCTATTCCAGCATCGCCGGCCTCTTCCGGGGCGGCAATCTCGGCGGCATGAGGCTGGTGGCCCGCAAGCGCTGACCGGGGCTGTCCGGAAGGTCCCGCTTACTCCATCCCCGGCCGGCCGAGTCGGTCCAGCCGGGGACGGAGGGTAGTATCGCATCTTGACAGCAATTCAGTCGCGCACAACGATGCCGAATATGAGAACCACGCTGACCCTCGACCCGGATGTCGAGCAACTGCTTCAGCGCGCGCTCCGGCGCACCGACAGGAGCATGAAGGCCGTCGTCAACGATGCTTTGCGCCTCGGGCTCGGAGCACGCGGCAAACCGCCCCGGTTGCCTCGTTACAAGGTCGAATCCCATGATTTCGGCCTCAGGCCGGGCGTTGACAGGAACCGGTTCAACCAGCTTGTCGACGAACTGGAAACGGAAGAATTCGCCAGACGGCGCGACCGGTGATCGTTCCCGACGTCAACCTGCTGCTGCACACTCACGATTCCCGGTCGCCCCGACATGAGGCGGCGCGGGAGTGGTGGGAAACGCTGATGAACGGCACTGTCAGCGTCGGTCTTCCCTGGATCGCAATCCTGGGCTTCATCCGCATAGCCACAAATCCCAGGATATTCGACAGGCCTCTGGACGTAAGCGCTGCCTGCATGAGGGTCCGGTCATGGCTCGACAGGCCGCAATCGGTCCATATCCATCCGGGAGACCGTCATGCGGAAATTTTGTTCGCCCTTCTGGAAGCAGCCGGATCGGCCGGCAATCTGACCACGGACGCTCACCTTGCCGCCCTGGCAATCGAACACCAGGCCGAACTTCACTCCACCGACGCCGACATGGCGCGATTTCCGGGCCTCAGATGGGTCAATCCTCTCGCCTGACGCCGGATTGCCGCGCCGGTTCCCGCCTCACCCCGCCCCCAGCCGGCCGAGCCAGTCCAGCCGGGGGCGCAGCGCGGTTACGGGGCCGAGGGCTATGACGGCGGGAGGCTCGGCCCCGGCGGCCGCTTCGCCGAGGCCGGCCAGCGTGGTCTCGATGACATGCTGGCGCGGGGTGGCGGCGTGGCTGACGATGACGGCGGGCTCTGCCGGCGGGCGGCCGTGGGCCATCAGGCGCTCGGCGATCGCGCCGATCCGCCGGAGCGCCATGTAGAACACGAGCGCCGGCGCGCCCCTTGCCAGCGCCTCCCAGTCGAGGCCGCTCTCCTCCGGCGCGGCATGGCCGGAGACGAAGGTGACGGCGGAGTTCGCGTCCCGGTGCGTGGCCGGAATGCCGGCATAGGCAAGCCCGCCGATGCCGGCCGTCACCCCCGGCACGATGCGGAAGGGCACGCCCGCCGCCGCCAGCGCCAGCGCCTCCTCGCCGCCGCGCCCGAAGACGAACGGGTCGCCGCCCTTGAGCCGCAGCACGCGCCGGCCCGCCTTCGCCTCGGCGACGAGGCGCGCGGAAATGTCCGGCTGGCAGGGCGAGGGCCGGCCGCCGCGCTTGCCCGCAGGGACGATTTGCGCGCCCGCCCGCGCCATCGCCAGCACGCCGGGATCGACCAGCGCGTCATGGACCACGACATCGGCATCCTCGAGCGCGCGGGCGGCGAGCAGGGTCAGCAGGCCGGGGTCGCCGGGCCCCGCGCCCACGAGCCAGACCTCGCCCGGCGCCAGCCTCGGCAGGGCGGGGCTCATTTCCCCAGCAGGCGGAGCAGCAGGGCGGAAACGGGCGTCATCCGCGCGATGGGCCCGCGGACGAACTGCGCGACCGCCTCGCGGACCTCGGGCGGCGGCGGTTCCGCCGGCAGGGCGAGGCCGGCGGCGATCCCGGCCGAAGCCTCGCGCGCGGCGTCCGCCCCGGCCGCAATCACCGCGGCGAGCCGCCCGTCGCGGTCGAGCGGGGCAAGCTGCGCCCAGACGAGCGCCAGATATCCCGGCCACCAGGCCAGGTGCCGGTAGAGGCTCGCCACCACCGTATCGCCGCGGTTGCCGAGCGCGTTGAGCGCCAGCACCAGCTCGCGCACCTCCGGCCGGAGCGCCTCCATCGCGGGGATCGGCGGCAGTTCGCCCTCGACCGGCGTCCGCGCGCCGCCCCCGGCCGCGGCAGGCGGGCCGCCGGCGGGCGCGCCCTCCAGCGCCTGCAGCAGCGCGCCCAGCGCGGCGAGGTTCAGCCGGTTGCCGCGGTCGTAGCTCGCGAGCATGCGGATGACGGCCGCGCGGTCCGCCCCGGAAAGGCCGGCGGCCGGCAGCAGCGCGTCGGGCCAGGGCGGCAGGTCCGGCAGCGGCGTGCGGGCCAGGATCCGCGCCGCCGCCCCGTCCGCCAGCCCGCCGGCATAGAGCGGGTGGACGGCGGCCCAGGCCCATTCCAGCGCGCCCGGAAAGTAGGCGAGCCGGCGCCAGATGAGGTTCACCACGGGAACGCCGAGCACGGCCCTTATGTCGGCATAGAGGGCGGCGGCGGCTCCGCTGGCTTCGCTCTCGGGCAGGGTCGGCATGGCGTCGGTCATGGCCGCCCTGTTTATGTCCGCTTGCCCGCCCGCCGCAAGGGCCGGGGCGCGGTCAGTCCACCATGGTGAGGCCGCCGGAGACGCTCAGCACCTGGCCCGTGACATAGTCGCTGAGGGGCCCGGCGAAGAACAGCACGGCGTTGGCGAGGTCCTGCGGCGTGCCGACCCGGCGGAAGGGGATGGCGCGGATCAGCGCCTGCTGCATGCGCTCCGGCTGGCCGCGGAAGAGCGGCGTGTCGGTCGGGCCGGGGCAGACCACGTTCACGTTGATGTTGTGGCGCGCCGTCTCGCGGGCGAGCGACTTGGAAAACGCGATCACCCCGCCCTTGGCGCCGGCATAGACGGTCTCGCCCATCGAGCCGACCCGGCCGGCGTCGGAGGAGACGGAGACGATCTTGGCCCCGCCCGCCTCGATCATCGCCGGCAGCAGCGCGTGGCACATGCGCACCGCGCCGAGGTAGTTGAGCTCGACGATGCGCTCGATGAACTCGGGCGTGTTCTCGGTGAACGGCATGATCCGGTCCCAGCCCGCGACATTGGCCAGCACATCGACGGCGCCGAGCGAGGCGGCGATGTCCAGGATGGCGGCCTTGTCGGTGACGTCGAGCGCACGGGCCTCCGCCGAGCCGCCCGCGTCCCGCGCCGCCGCGGCGGTCTCGCCAACGGCCGCTTCGTCGATGTCGGTCGCCACCACATGCGCGCCCGCCCCGGCAAGCGTCTGGGCCACCGCCCGCCCGATGCCGGAGCCGGCTCCCGTCACGATCGCAGTCTTCCCGTCAAGGCGCATGGGGCCCGGTTCCTTTCGTTGCGCAGGCGGCAGGGGAGGCAGACATACAGCACCCGCCCCCGGAGAGGGAAGAGCCGCCGCCGGGGCAGCGGGAGACGTCATGGAATGTCATGAAGTGTCATGTTCCGTCATGAGAGACCCCTGCGGGATGTCATGGAATGTCATGTTTCGTCATGGAAGCCCTCTTCTCCCTGCCCGTCTCCGGCATGCCGTTTCCTCCATCGCGTTCCGTTCTCCTCCCTCCTCCCGCCGCCACCCGCACCTCGTGCGGCGGGACCCTTTGCCGCGCGTATCGCGTGTGCGCCTGTGCGCAGGCGGGCGGGCGTATCGCGGCGGCGCGGTTCGCGCGCCTGATTGCGCGCGCGCGAAGCAGGCCCAGGGCGCACTTCACCTGTTCCCCGGAAAGGGGCTGAAAAACCGCCGGCCGCGCGCGCCGCCGGGTTCCTGTCGCTGCGCACGGTATGGAACATAATAGAAACAATATGAGATTTCAACCCCTGCGGGGAGATTTTCCGGAAGCGGCGGATGATGGCCGGCGGAGGAAGCGCACCGTCCCCGGCTATTGCCGCTCGATTTCCTTCGCGAGCGTGTCGAACAGCCGCCGGCAGGCCGGGCAGCGGTCCTGCACCGTGTCCGGGTTCATTTGCCGGAGCAGGTCTCTTGCATGCCAAATCTTGTGGTACCGCCTTCTGGCGGAGTTCTCAGTCGCTGCCCTCAAGGCGCCGGCGACGGAGCCTTTGGATACGCTCTCCAGTTCGTCGGTTTCGGGCAATTCGCACTCGTCGAACCCTTCGCCGTAGTAGAGGGCCAGCGCTTTCCTATCGGCGACAACCCATGTCTCCATAGCCTGGATCATCAGGTGGACCCGGTCTTCCGATGCAAAGCTCAGGTCCCATCCGTCTTCCGGCCGCTGCCGAAGATGCTCGCGGGCCGTCGCGGCAGTCACCCGTTGCTCGGAATCGACGAGAAGCACGGCGGCTGCATCCTTCCGAACCTCCACCGCCCGGCGGAAGCGGTCCCGGGCGTCGCTGCGGCCGCCGCAGGGAACCACGCGGGGGCGCACTTCGCCGCCGGCCAGACCGCGTGTCAGGAAACTCTCCATACCCGTGCGCAGAGCGGCTTGCCGCTCTTCGTCATCGCCTCCGCCCTCCATATAGACCGTTACGACGCTCACGGATTGGCGCCAAGCTCACCCTGCCGCCACAAACGGCCCAGAGAATATGTCTCCAGCAGGTCGGCGAGGGCGTCCGGGTCAAGCCGGCGCAACACCGTGCCCGCGCCCGGCCGCTCGCATGTCACAATTGCGTTCGCCCGGTCGTCGAAAGCCGAGACCAGCGCGTTCGAATGGGTGGTCACGACGAGCTGCATCCGTTCGGAGGCCTCCTTCAACACATCGCCCATCAGCATCACCGCGTCCGGGTGCAGCCCCAGTTCCGGCTCCTCGATGCATACCAGCGGCGGCGGCTCCGGCGACAGCAGTACCGCCAGCATGGCGATGAAGCGGAGCGTGCCGTCGGACATTCGCGCCGCGGGGATAGGGTTGTCGAAGCCGGTTTCATGGAGCAGAAGCTGGACAGTCCCGCCAATGACCGGAGTGCTCAAACGCTCGACGCGCGGGAAAAAACGTTTCAGCAAATCGTTGAATTCCTGCCGCCTCCCCCAGCTGTCTAGATTGTTGACGATGACGGCGAGATTGCTCGCGTCTGGCAGCAGCCGGTCTCCCGGCAGGTCGGCCGGTTGCGGCCGGCGCACTGTAGACTGACGACCGAACGACCATTCCCGGAAAGTTTGTATTGAAGAAAACAAACCCCCAACAAGTGTGAGAGCTGGATAAAGAGATGAGTCCCGCCGCTGGTAAAGTATCGACCGGTCATCTCTCAATTCTTTGGCATAAATCTCATGTTTCGATGTAGTTCCGGCATCCCGATTATGAATATTTATGGCAGCCTTACCATGTCGATTGTGATAATATGAAAACGGTTTTCTACTGCCCGGTTGAATTGTTGTATTCTCGATCATCTCGGCCACAACGAAAGGTCGATCCATTTGCCCGGCTATTCCGAATTCGAGTCGATAAATCAGGGATACTGGGTCCGGGAAGACAGCGCCGATGTTTAGTTCAATTTGCGCAATATCGCTCGCGCTTTCGCCCTTCCACAGCCAGTCCCTTGCTCCGCCGCCACTCCGAAACGCAGTGGAGAGGTCACCGTCTGGCAGGACGCTCAGAAGCTCGAACGCTTCGATCAGATTAGTTTTGCCCGACCCGTTGGGGCCGATGAGGACATTGAGGGATTCGAGCTCGAACGGCTCCATGTCCGGCGGGAAGGAAAGCAGGCCGGCCAGTTTCAGGCTCTGGATGAACCGCATCGCTATCTGCTCGCCGCCGTTTGCCTTACCCCGTCCGGTGCGCCGCCAACCTTCCCCGAATGCGCCTGCCGGTCAAGCGGGAGAAACGGCGGGCGTCCGGACGGTAGCGCAGATCATGCGGCGAATCTGCGGACGGCGACCGGCCCGCGGTTCGCCTTCTCCTGCCAGAGGTCGTATTGCATCTGCTGGAACAGCCAGCTTTCCGGGCTGCCCCCGAACGCCTCCGAGAGCCGGATCGCCATTTCGGGGGAAATTCCGAGGCGGCCGTTGAGGAGCATGGAGAACGTGTTGCGCGACACCGCAAGGCCCTTCGCGGCCTCGGTCACCGTCAGTTCCAGCGGTTCGAGGCATTGCCGCCGGATAACGCCGCCGGGATGGGGCGGGTCGTGCATAAGCATAGCGCCCTCCTTACAGGCTGGGCCCCGCCCTTACCGCCTCCGGCACCTCGCGCTTCAGATACTTGCCATCCGCCGGGTCGCCGTGGAACGCGCCGTCCTCGACCACCACCTTGCCGCGCAGGACGGTCATGGCGGGCCAGCCGGTTATGGCGTGGCCTTCCCAGGGGGTGTAGTCGGCTTCGTGGAGGTCTTCGGCGCGGACCGTGCCGCGCGCCTCGGGGTCGAGCACGCAGATGTCGGCGTCGGAGCCCGGCGCGAGCGCGCCCTTGCGCGGCCAAAGGCCCATGATCTTCGCGGCGTTGGTCGAGACAAGGTCCACATAGCGCTCCAGGCTGTAGCCGCGCCTGGTCACCATCTCGTCATACATCACGCCCATGCGCGGCTCGACGCCGGCATTGCCGCCCGTGGTGTCGTCGATGCGGTTGCCGATGGTCTTGACCCTGAGCGTACAGCAGATCTCGTCGGTGGCGACGCAGTTGATCGCGCCGTCGAGCGTGCCGGCCCAGAGCGCCGCCTGGTCCGCCGGGGACTTGAGCGAGGGGTAGGTGTGGTAGATCTGGCCGTTCGGGCGCCTGTAGTCCTCGCTGGTGTAGAGCATGTACTGGTGGAGCGTCTCGCCGTAGATCGGGTTCCCTCGGGCGCGCGCCTCGCGGATCGCCTGCACGCCGGTCGCCGCGCTCACATGCATCATGTAGAGCGGCGTCCTCTCGGCCTCCGCCAGCCGCAGCACGCGGCGGAAGGAGAGGTCCTCCGAGAGCGCGTTGTGGACCTCCGCCATGTTCTCGAAGCCGACCCGGCCCTCGCGGATCAGGGTCTCGTACATGTGCATCACGATGTCGTTGTCCTCGGCATGGATGACGCCGAGGCCGCCCGCCCGCGTGATCGCCTTGAAGACCTCCCAGATATCGCCGAAATGCACCATCCGCCCGCGCCGGGACGGCGTGATGTCGGTGGTGAAGATCTTCACCGTCGGGTAGCCGGCGGCAATGACGCCCTCCAGCTCGGAGACCGTCTCCGGCGGAATGTCGCCCAGCAGCATCACATGGTAGGCGTAGTCGCAGTAGCAGGCGCCGTCCCAGTCCGCGTCGCGCCTTGCGATCACCTCCTTCAGCGGCAGCGGCTCCTGGCGCGCGGCGAAGTCGATCATGGTCGTGGTGCCGCCGTGGAGCGCGGCCCGGCTCACCACCGCGGGCGGGTCGGTCAGCATCGCCGTGCCGTCCGGCAGCGGCAGGTGCCAGAGGCAGTGGACATGCGGGTCGATGCCGCCCGGCATGACGATCCGCCCGGTCGCGTCCACCACGCGCGCGGCCGAATCGTCCGGGATGGCGCCCATCTCGGCCACGGCCGCGATGCGCTCGCCGGAGACCGCGACGTCGTGCGCGCCCACGCCTTGCGGCGTCACCACCCGGTCGCTGCGCAGGATCAGGTCGAACATGCTTCCACCTCCTCGATCAGCGCTTCCATCAGCGCTTCCGCCCAATCCTGCCGGATACCGCGCCCGATGACGACTATCCTCGTGCTGCGGTCGGCCCCCGGCCAGCGCGCGAGCCGCTCCAGCGGGTGGAAGACATGCTGCACGCCATGTACGACGACGGGCCGCTCCGGCGCCTCGGCGATTTGCACGAGGCCCTTGAGGCGCAGCAGGTCCGGCCCCGCCGCGTCGGCCAGGGTCTCCAGGAAGAGGGTGAGCGCGACGGCCGGCACGGGCTCCTCGCGCCGGAGCGTGAAGGTCGAGATGCCGGCGGCGTGGTCGTGGCCGTCCGGCGCGTCGAGGCGGGGCTCGATGGCGAGCAGGCGGTCGGGGTCGATGCCGCCGAAGCTCGCCTCGACGATCTCCGCGCCCGGGTTGAGGCTTCGCAGCCGGCTTTCCAGTGCGGGGGCCGGCGCGAGGTCGCGCTTGGTCACGATCAGCAGGTCCGCCAGCGCCGCCTGCTTCACCGCCTCGGGATAGCGTTCCAGCGTCTCGGCGCCGTTGACCGCATCCACCGTCGCCGCGAGGCCGCCCGCCTCCAGACCGTGTGCGGCGATCAGCGTCTGGAGGATGGGCGCGGGGTCGGCGAGGCCGCTCGTCTCCAGCCAGATGCGCTGAGAGGGCCGCTGCGCCTGCAGGCGGGCGGCGGCCGCGGGGATGTCGCCCCTCGCCGCGCAGCAGAGGCAGCCGGAGCCGAGCTCCACCAGCTCCTCCTCGCCGGCCTCCAGCAGCGCATGGTCGATGCCGACATCGCCGAACTCGTTGACGATCACCCCGTCGCCCGCCAGCGCCTCATGGGCGAGCAGCGCCTTCAGCAGCGTCGTCTTGCCGGAGCCGAGGAAGCCCGTGATGGCGATGACGCGGGTCATTGCGGCTCTCCGTCGCTGGCGCGCATGCCCAGGGGCATTTCGTCATGCCCCCCTCCCGCTCGGCGGTATGCGGCCCCTTTTCTCCCCTCCCGCAGGCGGGAGGGGTTGGGGGAGGGCCTCTCAGCGGGTACAGACCGGATAGATAGGTAACAGATGGACCGGATAGATGGGTAACAGGTTATGGCATGGCCAGGAGGTGGCCGATGCCGTGGAAAGAGACCTGTGTGATGGACGAGAAGATGTCGTTTGTTGCGGATTGTCTTCGCG
>JAJEIH010000104.1 GCA_022827685.1 Alphaproteobacteria bacterium | reverse complement strand
GCGGTGCCTCTAGGACGCCTCTGCCGCGCCCCCGGCGTTTCGGCGGCGGCGTCTCGGAAAAGGGCGTCGCCTCGACGACGCCTTCTGCTGCACCCCGGCGCTTCGGCGGCGGCGCCTCGGAAACACGCGGCGCCTCGACGGCGCCTTCTGCAGCGCCCCGGCGCTTCGGCGGCGGCGTCTCGGAAATGGGCGACGCCTCGACGACGCCTTCTGCGGCACCCCGGCGCTTCGGCGGCGGCGCCTCGGAAACACGCGGCGCCTCGACGGCGCCTCGGAAACACGCGGCGCCTCGACGGCGCCTTCTGCAGCGCCCCGGCGCTTCGGCGGCGGCGTCTCGGAAACGCACGACGCCTCGACGGCGCCTTCTGCGGCGCCCCCGGCGCTTCGGCGGCGGCGTCGTGGAAACGGACGACGCCTCGGCGACGCCTCCTGCGGCGCCCCGGCGCTTCGGCGGCGGCGTCGTGGAAACGGACGACGCCTCGGCGACGCCTTCTGTGGCGCCCCCGGCGCTTCGGGGAAGCGCCTGATGAACGACATTTCGGAGGACGCAAAGCGACAATCGAGCTGTTGACGGGAGGTAACGATGATGGAGACCCGAGTTCTCAATGACGAAATCGTCGATTCCTTCGAGAAAGCCGACAAGGCTTGGATCGTCTGGGATGAGGAGGTTTCGGGATTCGGCGTTCGCATGCTGCCGTCCGGCGTGCGCTCGTGGATTGTCGGGTATTGGGGCGTTCGACCTGGAGGAAAGAAGGGCAGTCGCCGGCTCGTTATCGGCCGCCATGGCGAGATGCCGGTTGAAGAGGCAAGGCGAAAGGCGCGGGAGATTCTTGCCCGCGTGGCCTCGGGCGAAGATCCGGATGGCCGATCCGACGAGCCGGTTGCCGAGCCAGGCGTCGCACCGGATGCGGCCGCAGCGCCTGCTGCGGAGGAGGAGCCGGAGGAAGATCCGGATGGCCGGTCCGACGAGCCCGCTGCCGAGGCCGGCGGGGCACCGGATGCGGCCGCAGCGCCTGCTGCTGATGAGGAGCCGGCTGGCCGGTCCGAGGAGCCCGCTGTCGGGGTCGTAGTCGAACCGGATGCAACTGCGGCGCCTCCTGCGAACGAGCCGGCGAAAGCGGCGCCAGGCACCGCTGCTGACAATGAACCGGCCGTTGTGGCGGTGACGGAAGAGGAACCGGCTGGCCGGTCCGAGGAGCCCGCTGCCGGGGCCGCAGTCGCACCGGATGCAGCTGCGGCGCCTTCTGCGGAAAAGCTGGCGGAGGCGGCGCCAGGCATTGCCACCGACAATGAACCGGCCGCTCCGGCGATGACGGAGGACGGCGAAGAGTACGACCGGGAGACGGGTGAAATCGTCCCGGCGGGTTCGCAATCCGGTGCGACGGGATCGTTCGATGAGGATCTCGACCTCGCGGGCCGGAGTGCGGCGAGGGAACCCGGTCCGGAGCCGGCGGCGGGCGCCGGGGATACCGGGGTGCCTGCAGAACTCGTGGAGCAGTTTATTGTCGGGGCGGTCCACCAGCTTCGGGAGTCGGCCGGGGAGCGCCGCTTCGATCAGGACGATCCTCCGGCTGAAGCTCCGGCCCCGACAGCCGGGGACAGTGAAGAGCGGCCTGCGGACCGGCGGGGCGACGAGGACGAAAGACCTGCCTCACACGATCGCCAGGACGGCAATGTGACGGAGTCGCAAGGGCCGGAAATCCCGCAGGGCGGCGATCGGCAGGAACAAGCGGAGGGTGCGGACGGCCCGCAAGAAGAGGCGTCCGAGAGCGTGATGCCAAAAAAGCGCACAAACATGAAGAACATGATGACCGGGGCTGCCCGTGTGGTTGCCCGGCTGGGCCGGAAGGATGAGGACGGGGAGGCCGCCGGTGCCGAGACGGAGGGCGCTCCCCCGGAGCCGGCGGCCCCGCCTCGTTCCGACAGTGCGGGGGAAGCGGCGCCCGGGGAGGCGAGGGACCCGAAGAGACCGCCCTTCCGGGACGACGGGCGGATGGCGGAACAGGCGCAACGCAAGGCTGCCTCCGAGGAAGAAGTGAAAGCGGCGAAGGACTTCAGCAACGAGACCGTGGCTTCGCTTGCAAAGAATCTCGACGGGGCGCGTGCGCAGATCGACCGGATCGAAGATATGAGCAGGGGCTTCGGGCCCCGGCTGGACGCGCTGTCGAATACACTGTCCGTCTCCATCTCCGACGCCAGGCGCCGTAAGCGGCGCCGGGTCCAGCTGGCCCTTGCGGCCGCACTGCTGGCGCCGGTGCTGTTCGCCGCCGGCGCGGCGGTGCAGAGCCAGTTGCCGTTCCTGCCTCGGGCGGACCCTTCCATGGGCTGGCGGGACCATATCTGGGAGCATTACGGCTCGGCATTCACGGGCTGCTACAACAGGGCCAGGAAGGAGGATTCGGGCCGCGTGAAATGCGAGATCGAAGTGCGCGCCAAGTGACCTGAGGGGCTTCGCCCGAGCAGGGCCGTCGTTCTGTCCCCTCGGCGTTTTCGTTCCCCGAAGTCGCATCCGGGCTCCGAACGGTCGCATCGCGACAAGTGGCGACCCTCCAGCGCGGGCGATTTTCGTCACGGCACAGACAGCCGGCACCGATGGCAGGCGGTCGGGCTGTTCCGGGAGAGGGGATCGTCATGTCGCTGCTCGTCGGTTCCCATCATCTTTTGGCCTGTCATGTCCCTGTCGTGCCGCCCTTTCGTCCCGACAACAGCACACCCGCGCGAACGGAGGCCCAATCCCATGGACGCCCACGCGATCACGCATGACGAACCGGATCTGGAGGCCTGCTGGCCCGGCGCCGCGCCGACGCGATTTCCGTCGATCGCGTCGAGACCCGCAATCGTCGATCAGGCCGACCTCGTATGGGAAGGCGGCGAAGACGCCAGCCTTGCCGCAGGAGAAGGGATTCGCTGGAAGCTGCTGATCGCCGGCGAGCGGACGGAGACCCGGGGCCTTGCCACCGGGATTGCCGAGGTCGCGCCGGGCGCGGAGCTCATGCGTCACCGCCATGAGCCTGCCGAAATCTATTTCATCGTCAGCGGGCGCGGCGAAATGGAAATCGAAGACAAGTGGCAGCCGGTGGGACCTGGTTGTGCGGTTTACATCCCGCCCGACGTCCAACACGCGCTCCGCTGCACCGGGGTGGAGCCGCTTGTATTCGTGTTCGCCTTTCCCCGAGACCGCTTTGACGAAATTGCCTACCACTTCGAGCGCTGATCTCTCCGGACCACGCTGAACGGGACGACTTCGGTAGGCCGGACACATATGGCGCTGGCGATGTTCGCCGTCGCGCTGACGACGGGACTGGCCGTCATGGCCGGACTTGCGATCGGCGAGGCGTGAAGGGGCCCGAATCCGGTAGAGGGCGTATTGTCAGCCGAACAGGTCGGCATGGGTTCCGGTGCGCGTCAGCACCAGGGCGTCGCCCTGGATATGCCAGATGAGCAGCCAGTCGGGCTCGATATGGCATTCCCGGGACCGGGCCCACTGGCCGGACAGCCGATGAGCGCGATGGCGCGGCTCCAGGCGTTCCCCGGCCAGCAGCCGGTCCACCACGACCCAGAGCCTGTCGAGGTCCTTGCCGCGCCTTCGGGCGCGCCGGAGGTCGCGGTCGAACCGGCCTGTCGTGAGCAGGCGCATGCCTCAGCCATGCGCGGCCTTGAGGGCGTCCAGGCTCTCATATTCCGTGAGGTCCTCGCCGTCATAGGCCTGCTGCAGGGCTTCGCGCGTTTCGGCGTTCGGAATCTTGACGGCGAAGGGCAGTCCCTGCTGCAGGATCACCTGCTTGTAGAACAGCCTGATGGCCTGGGTCGTGGAGAGTCCAAGCTGTGAGAACACGGTTTCGGCTTCCTGCTTGAGTTCCGGTTCGACGCGGGCCCGGATCATTTCCGATTTGGTCACTTGGCACCTCCAGCGGCGCAGAGTGTATCGCGAATGGGGAACGTCAGAAAGCAACCATTGTCGCGGCACTGGAACGCGGCCGCGACCCTGAGCTTTCTACGCGTTTCGCCGGGCAACCGTCTCAAGGCCGTGCAACGCAACCGCAGTGGCACAGCTTGCGCCTCGCGAGCATTGGGGAAGCCGTTACGCCGCTTCGAAACGCTCCACCGTAATCTCGCCGGCGCGGGAGCGGGCCTGCCAGAGATCGTAGGCCATCTGCATCCCGAGCCAGGTTTCGGGCGTCGACCCGAAGGCTTTCGAAAGCCGGATTGCCATCTCCACCGAAACCCCCGTGCGTTCGTTCACCAGCTCCGACAGCGCCTGGCGCGTCACACCCAGCCCCTCGGCGGCCCGCGTCACCGTGAGGCCCAACGGCTCAAGGCACTGCCGCTTCACGATGCCGCCCGGATGCGGCGGGTTGTTCATCCCCATGACCGTCTCCTAAGTGGTAGTCCACATAGTCTACGTCGACCGCCGGCCCGTCCTCGAACCGGAAAGTCACCCGCCAGTTGCCGGAGACCGACACGGCCCAGTGCCTCTCCAAGCGCCCTGTAAGCCGGTGCAGGCGGAAGCCCGGCAGGTTCATGTCCTCCGGCCCGGTGTCACGCCGCACGTGCGCGTCGCGCCAGCGCCAGGCCATAGTCGCCCTGCATCCTGACCCAGAAGTCAGCGCTTCCCCAGCCGAGCGTTTCAAGCGTGAGCGCCAGCTGGACCGATACCGCCGCTTGGGCGTTCAGGACGCGAGAGAACGCCGCACGCGAGACCCCGAGCTGCCTCGCCGCTTCCCCGACAGTCCAGCCCATCGCCTCGACGCTCTCGCGAATGCACTCGCCCGGATGCACCGGAGTCATGCCCATTTCCATCACAAGCTCCTCAGTGATAGTCGACCAGACCGACATCCATCGCCTGGCCGGCCTCGAAGCGGAAGACGATGCGCCAGTTCCCCGACACGGCCACGCTCCAGTAGGGGTCATTGGTAGTAGGGGGCGAAATCCTACGCTAAGCGGCCTTGGAGTAATCCTACGTACAAACCTTCCGATGACGCATAAGCGCCCGGGACTCGAGGCCGTTCTGAAGGCGCTGCGCGAGGGCGACGTCCTTGTCGTCTGGAAGCTCGACCGGCTGGGGCGCAGCCTGCACCACCTGGTGAAGACCGTGACCGGGCTTTCCGACCGTGGCGTCGGCCTCAAGGTTCTCTCGGGCCAGGGCGCGCAGATCGACACGACGACCGCGGCCGGGCGGCTCTCGTTCGGCATTTTTGCAGCGCTGGCCGAGTTCGAGAGCGAACTCATCCGCGAAAGAACGGTCGCCGGACTGCAGGCGGCGCGGGCGAGG
Source organism: Alphaproteobacteria bacterium (assembly GCA_022827685.1). Classification (GTDB taxonomy): domain Bacteria; phylum Pseudomonadota; class Alphaproteobacteria; order Bin95; family Bin95; genus Bin95. The sequence goes on along the minus strand of JAJEIH010000104.1, from coordinate 21,712 downwards.
GGCCGCAAGGGAGGGCGGAAACCGGCGCTGACCAAGGCGCAGGTGCGCACGATCCAGGCGGCCATGGCGCACCGGGACACGTCTGTTTCCGAACTGTGCGGCGAACTCGGAATCTCGCCGGTCACCCTCTATCGCTACGTCGACCCCCATGGAAACCTGCGCGAGCACGGCAAGCGCGTCATCGGCGCGGATAATGTCGTTGGCGCCCGGACGTGACCGGCTCCACGATGGCCGGACCGGTTGACAGGTGCTGTGCCGCGCCGATTGCGGAGCCTGCGTTCGCCGGCCATAGTGCGGACAATGAACAACAGGCAGCGCAGGACCCTTGCAGCCGTATTCGCGGAGCCTGTGCCGAGAACGCTGGAATGGAACGAGATCGAGAACCTGTTGCTCGCCGCGGGCGCCCGCATGGTTGAAGGACGCGGTTCCCGGGTGCGGTTCGAGAAGGACGGAGAGATCGAGACCTTCCACCGGCCGCATCCTTCCAGGGAGGCCAGGCGTTACCAGGTGCGCGCGGCACGGAGCTTTCTGCTGAGGATCGGAGTCAGGCCATGTCCGGAACGATGACGCACAGAGGGTATACGGCCCGGGTCGAATATGACGATGAGGATGCCGTCTTCATTGGAAGGCTGGCCGGAATTCGCGATGGCGTGGGGTTTCATGCCGACACGGTCGCCGGGCTCCGGGCGGCTTTCGAGGAAGCGGTGGAGGATTACCTCGAGACATGCGCCAGAGTGGGCAGGGAGCCGCAGGAACCCTGTTCGGGAAGGGTTCGGCTTCAGATCGACCCCGATCTGCACAGTCGCGCCCTTCTTGCTGCGGATCTGGCGGGGAAGAGCCTGGACAGGTGGGCGGAGGAGGTGCTGGCGCAGGCGGTTTGACCGATGACGGGACAAATCGGTTGCGCGACCGGGGTATAATGTGGCCAGGAGACGGGATGCAGGAGCCGAGGTCGTTGGACAGCACCATTGGCATCGAGCGCTGCACGGGAAGCATGGGCTCCCGGTACACGCTCTACCGTTTCGTTCCTGAAGAGATCCCCCGGCTGGCCAGGCTCGACTGGAACGTCATCGGCCGGCGCGTATTCATTGATCCCGTCCGTGGGCTGATCGCGCTCATGTCTCCGTCGCCGGAGCACGAGGAATACACGCGGGGCATAGACCGGACGGTCCAGGACATGTGTCGGGCGCTGGGTCTCGGTGTCGTCACGCTGGGATCGACGCGCTGGCGCCGTCCGGACGATCCTGAAAACAGCGGGGCGGAGCCGGATGCCTGCTTCTATCTGGGCATGGCGGCCGAACGGCGGGACGTGGCGCGCCGGAAAGGCAGCGAGGCTCTTGTTGCGTTCTACAGTCGAACGCCACCCGACCTGGTGATCGAGGTCGAGCGGAGCCGGGGCGATGCGGACAAGCCGGCGTTCTATCGCCGCCTGGGCGCGACGGAGATGTGGCGGCTGGACATATCCGGCAATACGCGGGAGGCGGTCATGCTGGACCTGCAGGCGCCGCGCGGACCGGAGGTTCTGGAGGCTTCCCGCGTGCTGACGCCGGCCACGCCGGCATTCGTGCTGGATGCACTGGAACTCGCCGTCGGGAATCGCCTGTCGGAGCTGGAAGCCGCTATCGACGAGCGTATTCGTAGCCTGGACGAAACGGCGGACCGGGGTCTCTCCCTCTGACCCCGTCTTGCCCGAAGGCCGGCACCGGCAATCGTCCGCGCTTACGCTCCGGATTCAGCCTTCGGAGAAGCGGAAGCCGCGCACCCGGGGAAAGGCGTCGACATAGTCCCAGGTCTCGTCCTCGGTGCCGAGATAGCTGACGAGAATTGCGGAGCCGTCCGGCCATGCCACCTTGAGGCTGTTGGTGCCGGCGAGCGCGCCGTATTCGACAACGCGGCTTGCAGGCGCGAGCGCAATGCGTTCCTCGTCGCCGGCGGCCATCCAGCGCGCCTCGACGTCTTCCCAGAAGGAGGTTTCGGCTTCGTATCGCAGAACGAAGCGGTCGGCGGCCGGCGCATCGCCGGGGAGGCCGGGATGCGGAGGCGGGGCGTTCATGCCGACATTCCCCGACCCCGCTCCCGCGCCATCTGGCGCTCGCCGATCGCGACGGCCTCGCGGGCCCAGATTTCCTCGCTGATCTGCGACATGCCGGCGGCGAGCGCCGGAGACAGCCCGAAGGCGAGGCGGTGCGTGGATATCGCTTGGCCCGCCTGCGCGGCGTCGTCGACATAGACCCTGAAGAGGCCGAGGGTCTCCTTCGGCCAGGCGCGGCTCCAGCGGGCGAGGTCGACGACGGCGCGGGGATCGCGCTCGTCCTCCGGCAGCAGCGCCCGGTCCATGATGCCGGAACAGCGTTTCGGATCGAACCGCTGGTCGACCGGGCCGGGCTCGGCCTCCAGCGGGACCTCGACCCTGTGGGGCGCCAGTCTGGAGGAGCGGGCGGCCTTGCGGATGGCGCTGATTTCCGCGGCGATATCCGTCAGGTCGAGCCTGCGGCGGTCGACATGGTCGCGGTGCCCGGCGTCCTCGATGGCGAACCAGTTCTCGAAGGTCTTCGCGATCTGCCCGGCATGGAGCTCCCACTTGCGGTAGTCGGGGTCCGTGTCGAAGAGGGCGGTTGTCTCCACTTGCGGACCGCGCTGCTCCATCATCGCTTCATATTGCGCGAGATGGTTGCGGCCGCGTTCGATCGCGCTGTCGATTTCGGCGCGGACGCGGCTCTCGCTGTCGAGAACGGCCTTGAAGTTCGTCAGGAAGTTGCGCTCGGCGCCGGTCAAGTGAGGGCTCGCCAGGATGCGGTCGATATCCGGCCGCAGCTCCTCCATGCCGGGCCGGTAGATGAGGGCGCCTTCGCCGGCGGCCTTCTCGGCCTCGTCCCATGCGCTGTAGATGCGGTCGAACTCGCGTTCGACGGCCAGCGGCGGGTCGATGACGGTCTCGCTGGAGAGCAGGCCGTCGGTTTCAGGTTGCATGTCGCGGATTTCGATAGGCCGCTCGGCCTTGCCAGCCGCCTCGACCAGCATGTGGACCGCGCGGTCCCTGGTGCTGTCAGCGCCGAAGTTCCAAAGCGTCTCCAGCGGAACACTGAGCAACTGGGCGTCCCGCTTGCGCAGGTGGGACGTCGTGTAGCGCTTCGGCCTGTGGGTGACGCATGCGACGCCGTGCATGGCCGCCCACCTGGCGGCGTGGAGGCCGGCGCCTTCCTGCTCGATGCAATGGAGCACCAGCGGCGTTTCGGGGTTCCTGGCGCGCTCGATGTTGAGCAGCGCGGCAATGCGCTGCGCGTGCCGATCTCCCAGCGCGCGTCCGCCGACAATGGCAAGGTGACGGCCTTCGGGCGCCAGGGTCTCGGCCTTGCGCCGGTCGCGGGCCCTGCGCAGGCGCTCCATGATCCATTCGCCGGCGTTCTGCGTAGTCGGCGATTCCCAGACATGCGCCGTTTGACCGGTCCGGGCTACGACAGCTCCCGCGGCATGGCCTGCGAGTATGCGCATATGCGCCGCCGCCTCCCGATGGCGGTGGAACCGGTCGGCCCCCTTGCCCGTGCTGGCCGTGCGCATGATGTCGGCATCGAACTCGCGCTCCAGCTTCCTGAAGAAGCCGGCGAAACGCGAGAGCAGCAGGTTCCGGTCTTCGCCGGAGACATGGTCGGCCGGGCATAGCGCGTCCAGATGGCGGAAGATGTCCTCGATCAGCTTTTCGTGAGCCATCTGGAGCCCGCGTTCGCGCCCGCGGACGGCATCGGGCGTCTCGGCGCCGTCCAGATGCTGTGTGCGCCGGCGCTCGCGTTCATTGAACTCCCGGCGCATGTCGACGCGCACGGCGTCCGAGAACGTCTGCGCCGTCCGGGCCATCAGGTCGAAGCGTCGGGTGCGGACTGCGAGCTCCCCGTATTCGTCGTCCTTTTTCTGGCGCTCGGCGCCAGTGCGCATGTACTCGTAGGCTTCGCCGGCGTCGTCATCGGCCGCGCCCCTGGCCAGCGCTGCGGTTTCCTCTGCCGAGCCCGGCGCATGTTCGAGGCCGAGGCCGGAGCGTTCGCGGGTCTCTGCGGCAAGGAGGTCGTCCAGCCGGCTGTGCTGGGAGGCGAAGGCCTTGGCCGCCTCGCGGACGATCCGGTTCGACTCCATGGCGAGCGGGCCTTGCCTGGCGAGCCGCCAGACGGAGAGCATAACGGCCAGGGTCCGCCGTTGCGTTTCCGGCGCCAGCTTTTCGTCACGGGTGTCGAGGGAATCCTCTTCGCGCATGTCGGCGAGCGTCTTTTCCGCAAGCACCGTGTGGAACCGGTCGGCCGCCTGCTCCATCGCCGCGATGCGTATGGCGGCCTCGCGGCCTTCCGGTGTTTCGCCGGCGCCGGCGGGCATGTCTTCCCGAAGTTGTTCGATCTCTGCCTGAAGACGGTCGAGGCCGTCCACGAGCTGGTCTGCAGACAGGGCATGGAGGCGCTCGTCACCGGCGCGATCCGCCCCGCCGGTTTCGTTCAGCTCCGCAAGCGCTTCGCTCGGGAGGTTGGTGATGTCGAAATCGCGAAGCATGCCCTGGACGCGCGCCATGGCCCGCTGCTGGCGCAGGTCACGGCGCTGTTCGAGCTTTTCGGCATCGGTGCTCCGGGTCGTGGATACGGTTGCGGATGCGGTCCGCATGGCGGGCGGTCTCTGCTGCAGCGCCCGGAGCTTTTCCCAGGCCTGTTCCATCGTCATGGAGCCGAGGTTCAGGACCGGGATATCGCGCTCAGCCGCAATGCGGAGCGCCATGCCGGTGCCGCCCTGGACCCTGCCGTCTTCGGTCCAGCAGACAATGGCGTCGACGGGCCGGTCCAGGTCCGGGCCGAGCAGGATGGCGACGTTCCGGGCGTGCATCTTCCGAACGCCGGCACTGCACCTGTTCCAGGCGGGGTGGAGGCGTTCCGCGATCGCCATGCATTCCTCCAGGCGTTCCGGAGAAAGTGTGCGGCAATCCGGGCCGGACAGGTCGTTATAGCCGGGCCAGGGCAGCCAGACAGTTCGCCTGTCGGCGGGCGTTCCGGCCGCAAAGGCGGCGTCCGCCCCGTCAGCGCCTCCTGAGGCCAGATGCCAGCCGGCCTCCGACATTCGGCCCGCCAGCGCGGTCATGCCGCCCAGAATGGATTGCGGCGTGTTCCGTGCCCCGATACCGGCCCAGCGAAGGATGCGCGGTTCCGGAAGTTCCTGCGCCTCGGCGTCGGCAGACACGGAAGGGGTGGAGATCTGCTGCGCTTGCGGCTGCACCAGGGCCGGCACGGAACTGACATGGATGCCGTTACGCTGCGCGAGCGCCAGAAAGCGCCTGTGGGCATTGCCGCCGCCGAAATCGAAGACCAGGTCGGGCTTCATCGCGACCCAGCCGTCGTCGCGGCTGTGGATGTCGTAGCGTCCATGATCCGCGTCCCACTCAGGCGAATGGGGAATCAGCGGGACGCCGCGCGCCGTCGCCCAGCGCCGGACGACCGGATCGACGCCCTGCCGGCGGGGCTTGCCGCCCGGGTCCTGCAGGCGGGCGCCGTAATGCAGCACCATGCCGGGAATTCTCTCATGCAGGCGGGTAAGCACGGCCTCGATCGTGCCCCGGTTCGCATCGGGATCGAGTTCGGCGCCGCCGGCGAGCACGATATGTGGCCCGTCGAGCGGCAGCGGCGAGGGACGGCCGAGCTGCGCGGCGCGGTGCGTTGCCGCGTAATGCTCGCCGGTGAGCCCGGCATGGGCCGGGGTGCGCGGCCCGCCGGCGGCCGTCATCGCGGCGTCGCGCCGTTCCCATTCCTCGCCCGTGGTCTCGAGATAGAGCGCGCCGGCCGCGTCGGCCGCGCGGGCCAGCATTTCGATCCGGAGCATGAACGAGCGGGACTCGTCGTCGAATGCCGTGGCTGTCTCTGCATCGCCGTCCGGCAGCAGCGCAGGATGGCCGGGCATACGCCTCATGGCCTCCACGGATGTCTGTTCGGCAGCGGAATCGAACAGCCGGACCAGGCGCCAGGCTCCCGCGGCGCGCTCGTCCTGGAGTTGCGTCCCGTCGGGGTAGACCAGCGAAAGCGCTTGGAACGTCTGCGCGACCGCTGCGGCCGTGTCCTCGTTGGCGCCGTCGCCGGGAGGCAGCATCTCCGCGAGCGGCTCCGGCGCCTCCCGCCCCAAGGAGGCCGCCCGCAGCCTGGCGCGCTTCTCCGCCTGCTCCTCCATCGCCTCGCGAACGCGCGTTAAGGTATCCGGGGCAGGCTGCCAGAGTTCCTGGGCCTCGAAGAACGCGCTGGCGTCGATCTGGGCTCCGAGGCCCTGTGCGGAGCCCTGCATGTCCAGGCTGTCATGCCGGGCCAGCCAAGGGCGCTCGACGACTTCCCCGTAGCGCATCAGCGCGCGGTCGAGGGCGGCCTTGAGAACGTCGATCTGGCGCTCGATGCCATCGGCCTGTTCGGCAAGAAGGAACTCCTCGTCGCCCGTGTCGGCGTCGGTGTCGGTGTCGCGGGCCGCTTCATCCTGCTGTTCGGGCTGCCGGGGTTCCAGGCGGGCGCCCAGACGCGCGTCCAGGCGGCCGACATGGCTGCGGAGATATTCGACGGCGTTCCACAGGAGCCGGTTGCGGTCCGGCTCAAGAAGCGTGCCCTGGCGACAGAGGCGCGCCGCAATCGAGGCGAACAGAAGGTCCACGCCCGCCCGCGCGCTCTCGACGTCGCCTGCGTCGCGCCCGTCATACTCGCGGGAACTCGGAGCCGCGCCGGGCGTCATGTGTTCCATGACCCGGACCGTGCCGGAAGCAATTCCCTCGGAACTGTCCATCTCGGACATGGCGGCGTCTCCCTCGCTGCCGGCAGTCATGCTCCCGCGCCGCTGCGGCACGGGACCGCAGTCTACCGCAGGTCCGGGCGCGCCTCCATTCGCGGATGCCGGCGGCCGGCGTTATTCTCCGAATGCGGCGAGCGCGTCATCCCGGCTCTCGTAGACCGGAATGATCTTGTTGAAGCCCGTAATCCGGAAGACGTCTGATGTAACCGTGGGCAGCGCACACACTGCGAGGCCGCTGTTGGGACCTTGGAATTCCCGAGCGACCGTGAGCAGCGCCCTCAATCCGGAGCTGCTGACGTAGGGCGACTGCGAAAGGTCGATCACCGCGGCGCGGTCGCTTTCCAGGATCGCTTCCTGCATGCACGTCTGGAACCTGGCCGCGGAAGGGGTATTGAGACTGCCATGGGGCGTTGCCAGCAGCACGCCGTTCCGGCGTTCCATTGCGATCTCCATGCGTTGGGTCCTTCGATTCGGGAAACGGTCTGTCTGGAGGCGACGGCGCCGGCGTCAACGCCGCCGGCGGGTCGCCTCGTCGCGGAACCGTGCGTTGTCCTGGGCCGCCCAGCGATCATGATGGTGGGCGTCCGGGTCTACATAGGGCTCTTCGTCGCCGATCGTCCCGTCCATTTCCCCGAGGATTTCTTCGATGTAGTCGCTGCGATGGCGTCGCTCATACCGCTTGTTCGCCTCGTATTGGAGGCGCTCCGCTTCTGCTTCAGCGGCCTCAAGGCGGTCACTGAGAAGTTCACCTGGATCCACGTCATAGGGATCGCGAGGCTCCAGCGGCTCGTGCGGATCCCGGAACAGATCCGCGAGGGGGTCGTCGAAGTGACGCTGCCCGTCGTTTCCTGTCGCGTCTGTTTCGGTGGCTGCGCCTTCGGACGTCCGTTTGAAATGTATCAGCTTCATCGCGTCTGCCTCCCGCATGACCCGGCTCCATTGTAGAACCGGGTCCAGCCATGGAAAATGCTTCTGTCATCGAGCTGCAAGGCGTTCCGCGTCAGTGTGAGAGTCCGAATCCTCTCGTGAGCTCCTGCCGCTGCCCGATGGCCTTGGCATGGCGCTTGTGGGATTCGGCGGAGAGGTTCCCGAACCCGGCGGCGAGGCCGGGCGGCAGGTCGAAGGCGAGGCGCCAGGTCGAGACCCTGTCGCGGCTGCGTTCGGCGTCGTCCAGGAACGCGCGGAAGGCGGCGAGCGTCTGCTTCGGCCAGGCGCGGTTCCAGCGGGCGAGTTCGGCGAGGGCTTCCAGATCGCGCTCGCCTTCGGGCCTGAGGGCGTCGGGAAGGATCGCCGTGACCCGCTCGGCGTCGAAATACTGGTTCTCCATGCCGGACCGGCCGGCGTCCGGGATCTCGACCCGGTGCGGCTCTCCGCCGGGAACGAGGCCGGCCTTGCAGATGGCGGCCAGCTCTCCCCGGAGATCGGCGATGTCTATGCGGCGCCGGTCCACATGGTCGGCATGCCGGGGATCGTCGGCGGCGAGCCAGCGATCGAACGTCTCCACCAGCGAGTCGGCGTAGCGCGACCATATGCGGTATTCGGAGTTGATTTCGGAGAGCGGTTTCGGCCGGGCTTCCTCTTCCTTGCGGCGCCGCTCGGACTCGATCCTCGCCGGGTCGCTGGCGTCGCGTCGCGCCCTGGCGGTGTCGCGCCTGCGCTCTACCCAGCCTCTCAGCCCGGGTTTGGCGGGCTCGGCCGGTTCGGGGCCGCGCCGGGCGTCCCCGGCCATGCCGGCGCGGTGGCGGTCGAGGATGTCCGTGTATTCCCGGACGTGGGAGCTGGCGTGTTCGATGGTGCGGCGGATTTCGTTCCGGACCCGGATATCGGGCTCGACGGCCGCCTTGCAGTCCTCCAGGGTGCGCCGGTCGCCGGAGGAGAGATGCGGGTTCGCGAGCAGGCGGTCGATGTCGGAGTGGACCGCCTCGAAGCCCGGCACGTAGATGATGGCCTTGCCTGCCCTTCGTTCGATGGCGCGCTCGAACGTGGTCTGGATGTGCCGGCATTCGCGGGCAAGGTGTTCTTCCGCGCTCCGCGCCCAGTTGCCGCGGGTCGCGGTGACGCCGGCGTCGGCCCGGGCCCGGCGATGGGCGTCCAGGATGCCCTGGAGGGCGTCCCTGTTCCTGGCGCCCAACTGGTCGTGCGAGGCGAGCGCTTCGAGCACGGCCATATGGTCGGCGAGGCGCCGGGTCGGCAGGGTCGAGCCGGGGACCTCGGCTTCCCGTGTCCTGATGGCCGCCTCTTCCTTGCCGAGCTTCTCCATGAACCGCTTCCAGACGTCGATCCGGTCCGGCGCGGCGGCAAGGCTGTCGCGCCAGGCCTGGATGCTGAAGTCGGGGCGCTGGAACCCGGCCGGGAGTTGCCGGATTATGCCGGCGAGCGCCCTGACACGGTCCCGCAGACGGACATAGCGGTCGAAGTCCCGGAAGTTCTCGGTTTGCCGTTCGATGTCGTTCAGCCGGCCGTGGCGCATGTCCTTCAGTTCGGCATTGAGGTTGTAGAGGTGTCCTTCGACATGCTTGCGCCATTTCTGCGCATGGTCCTCCCGAAGGCCTGGCTCGGAGGCAAAGGCGACCGTGCGGGCGATGAGGTCGCGGTGATCCGGACGGTCCAGCACTTTGAGCTGGTCGCGAATGACGCCCGGCCCGATCTCATGCCAGGCGCGCTCGAGGGCGAGGTGTTCGACCCTGTGCGCGGCGGCCCTGTCGGAGAGCCACCGGCCGTCCGTGCGGGAGACGCCGGCGGCCTCGCGCACCTTCTCCCAGCTCTCCAGCCACTCCATGGCCCCGGCGCGCTCGTCGTCCTTGCAGAACGCCCTGGTGTTCTGGAGCGAGGAGAGCGCGCGCAGGTTTTCCATGTGGTCGTGCAGACGCCGCGTCGGCAGGGTCGAGCCCGGAAGCAGGGCCTCGCGGTCCCGGATCGCGGCGTCTTCGGCTTCAATGGACCGGACAAGCATGCCGAACGCCTCCGACGTGTCCGGCGTGGCGTCCAGCCAGTCCTGCCATTTGCGTCCGGCGAGCCTCGGAACGGGGAGGTCGTCGGGGACCATCATGAGGTCGACGGACAGTCTGGCGGCGCGCCAGCGAAGGCGGTCGTATTGCCTGAACTCGGCCCAGCCGTATCCCGGTGCGGCGTCCGGCTGGCGAACGGAGGCCCGGGCCTCCTCCAGGGCGGTGTCCAGTTGCCGGATATGGTCCGCGAGGAAGGTGGACTGCTTCCTCGCGGTATCGGCGTCGAGCGAGGGATCGGCGGCATGCCGCGCGGTGCGGTCGATCAGGAGCCCATGGTGGGGATATTCGAGCGCGGCCAGCGGGTCGTCGCGCATTGCCGCGCGGATCGCCCGCCAGTCCTCGCGGAGCCCGCGTTCGGTTGCGATCCGGCTTTCGATCTGCTCGTCGCTCGGCCAGGGCGCGTCGGTGCGCGTGACGCTGGCGTCCCTGCGCGCCTGCTGGTGCTGCCGGACGAGCTGGCGGATTTTCTTGCGCGACTCGTCGCCGAACCCGTCGAGGGCAAGGAAGCCGTTCAGCGTGGCCATGTGGTCGGCGAGCCGCCTGGTCGGCAGCGTTGAGCCGGGAAGCAGTTCCTCCCGGCGCCGCATGAGCGCTTCCTCTGCGCTCCACTGCTTGATGAAGCCTATCAGGATGTCCTGATAGGCCGGCGCGGCCTGGAGACGCCGGCGCCAGAGGGTGGTCTCGGCCCTGCGGTCGCCCGGGAGTCCGGAGGCGGCATCGAGCGCGGCCACGAACGCATGGGCCTGGCGCATGAGGCGGCCATAGCCGGACACGCTCTCCGGCGAGAGGCGCTCGACGGTATTCTGCCGCAGCGGGGTTGCCTGCTTCCAGGCGCGCGTGAGCTCGGCCCCGAGCGCGGCGTAATGGCCGTCGAGGAAGTCGCGCCAGCTGCGGGCGGTGTCGCGGTCGATCTCCCGGTCGGCCGCGAGTTCGACCGTCCGGCGCAGCAGCCCGGCATGCTCCTGGTCTTCCAGGAACGCGAGGATGTCGGGTCCGGTGCGGGAACGAAGTTCGCTCCAGTCCCGGTCGAGGGGACCGGCGAGGCTCCGGGTGCGGGCCTGCCTCTCGGCCTCCTTCGCGAGCCTGGCTTCGGCGTCGAGCGCCCCCGCCCAGCGGCGCTTCATCCTGCGCCGGAACAGCGCGAAGGCGTGGGCGCCCTCTCCGGAGACGCGCGGCCGGGTCTCGCCGGCGGCGCGCGCGCCGCTGCGCAGGAACACGCGCACCCGGGCGAGCACGTCGAGGTGGCGGTCGAGCGTCAGGCGCACCTTCTGCGCGGTATCGGGAGCGGCGGCGGACTCCGCCGGCGCCGGGATGGCGCTCCACTCGCGCTCGACGTCCTCCATGTCGGCGGCGAGCGCGGCTGCGGCCGCCAGGTCCGGGCTCTGCGCGACCTGGCGTCTGGCGTCGGCGATGATACGCTGGACGGCCGCGCGGTCGGCATGCCGGCGGACGGCGGCGCCGGGCGCCTCTTCGGCGGCGCGCGGCCCGATGCCGGCCGTGCCGGGCTGAAGGCTGTCATTGGCGGCCGTGGCGGTCGGGACGGGCTCGCGTCCGATCTCCAGTTCGCCCTGCAGCGGCATTTCGGGCTGGTTCGCGGCCAGGATGTGGTCGATGGCCGCCAGCTTGGGCTGCGAGCGCCCGCAGAGCCGTCCGAGCCAGTCGAGGACCTCCTCGTCGGAGACCTCGCGCCCCGGCTCGCCGTCGGGCGTGGCGCCGGCGATGGCGATCGCGGCCGGCAGCCGGTCGGCGACGACCTGCAGGCGGCGCGTGTGCCGGGTGGCGGCCGGATAGGTCGTCTCGCGCGCCATGCCCTCGTCCAGCAGCAGGAAGGCGGCGTCCAGGGTCAGGCCCTGGGCGGCGGTGGTGGTCGCGGCATACGCGTAGTCGATGGTGGTCTCGCCGATATAGTTCCGGATCTCCCCCGGCTCGAAGCGGATCGTGCGCTCCTTGCGGGTTTGCCTGTCACGGGTCCTGGCGGTGATGAGAACCTGGGCGGCGCCGTCCGCGGCGTGGCGCTTTTCGAGCCCGGTGACGGTGACGACGTCGCGGTTGTAGAGGCCGAGATGCGGAACGGTCGAGCCGATCCGGAGACGGTCGCCGACCCGGACCTCGAAATCGTCCTCGGCGGCCTTGCCCCGGTCTCGGAAGCGGTGAATCCGGATGACGGCGGAATCCCTGGCGGGATCGTAGTCGGCGGACCCGGTCGCGGCATGGTGCCGGGCGCGGAGCAGGGCGTTCAGCGCGCGCACGTCGGCGCGGGTGCGCGCCATGACGACGGCCTCGCGCTCAGGGTTCTCGGCGCTCCAGGCGGACCAGAAGGCGACGAGCCGCAGTAGCGCGTCCTCCTTGCCCTCCGCCAGCGTCAGGCGCCCGCGCTTGTGGAGCTCGGTGAAGGCCTGCTGCATGGCGCCGTGGCGGAGCAGCGCCGATATGCCGAGCTGCCAGGGACGCTCGATCCGGAGCGGCTTTTCGCCCGCCTTGCGCCGCTCCCGGTTCATGGCCCGGAACCGCTCGCGCGCGGCCTCGCGCTCCTCGCGGGTCATCGCCGCCGCCTTTTCCATGGCTTCCTCGGCCGGCAGGCCGTCCACCTCGCGCAGCCAGTCCTCGAGCGTCGCTACCTGGCGGCGGATGCGGTCGATGCGCACACCCTTGACCCGGTCCCTGACGATGCGCATGCCGGGTCCGGCCTCGATCGGCTGCTGTTGTTGCGTGTCGCCGACCAGGACGAGCTTGCAGCCCGTCTGCTCGCTCAGCCTGGCCAGCTGCAGGGTCTGCCGGGTGGAGAGCATGCCGGCCTCGTCCACGACGAGGACGGTGTCGGGCCCGAGCTCGACATTGCCCCTGGCGACGTCGCGCAGGAAGGGGTGGACGGCGCTGGGCGGCGCGTTCATGTCGGTCGCGAGCTCGACCGCGACGGACCAGGCGACGGCCAGCGCGCGGACCTTGCGGCCCTCGGCGCGCCAGAGGTCCGCGAGCGGCCCCAGCACGGTCGACTTGCCGGAGCCGGCGGCGCCCTCGATCAGGGCGATGCGCCCCGAATCGGCTGCGACGTGCTCGATGGCCTTGCGCTGTTCCGCGCTGAACTGCTTGCCCCGGTTCCGGAGGTCCTCCAGCAGTTTCTCGACTTTCTCCGGTTCGACGGCGTGGGTGCGGTCCGAGACGGAGAGGCCGGAGATATGGCGCAGCGTGCGCTCGGCGCGAAGCGTGTCGCGGGTGGTGAAGATGCGCTTGTGCGCCATGCCGGCCTGCGCCTCGATGCCGGGCTCCGGATAGTCGAGGGACAGCAGTTCGGCATTGCCGAGGCAGACCTCGCGCCAGCGTTCCATGGACCCGCGCCCGGCGGCGGTCGCGAGCGCGTTCTCCGTCTTCTCGACGATGTTCGGGAAGTTGAACACGGCCTCCATGCGGGCGAGGCGCTCCGGGATGGCCTCGATCTCCTTGCGGATCTCCTCGATGCGCTCCTCGGTGATCTCGGGGATTTCGGCGCTGCGGATGCGGGTGCGGAGCTCCTCGAGGTCGACGATCTCCGCGGCCTCAACCAGGAAGCGCTCGATGTCCTCCTCCGTCGTGGGTCCGCCTTCGGGTTTGTGCGAGCGGGTCGCGAGCGTAGCGGCCGCCATCTGCGCCGGGTTCGAGAGCGCTTCCTCGCCCAGGTTTTCGGCGACGGCCGCGACGATCTCGGCGCGGCGCTTGCTCCAGGCCTGTTCCAGCTCCGGGTCCATCTCCCGTACGCGGCTGTATTCGCCTTCGGGCCCGTGGCGCTCCATGGCGATGCCGAGGCGTTGCTGAACGATCTCGGCGAGACGGGCCCGGAAGGTGGCGCCGGCGGCCTTCGACCAGGAATAGAGCGGATAGCCGTGCAGCGCGCGGCATTTGCCGTCCGAGTGCGTTTTTACGACATTGAAGATCGTCGCATGGACATGCAGCTGGGGATCGCCCTCGCGCGATGTGCGGTGCAGGAACGTCGCCGCCAGCATGTCGCCGGTCTCGACGCGAAGGTCCTTGCCGGTCTTGCCGACCCGCGTCGTCGCGCAATGCCTGAATACGGTCTCGTCGAGGGCGCAGCGCGCGGCGTCGATGACGGCGCGCTCGATCTTCCCGCGCTCTTCCGCCCTCGGCTCGATCGCCCAGAGCGCGGAGATCGACTTGTCGACCGAGAAGGTCATGTCGAAGCCCGGCGAGCGCTTGTCCGAGCCGGCGCCGTTCACGAGGTCCGTGCCGTCAAGTTCGGGCGAATGGCCGGCGCAGAGCGCGTAGAACTTCTTCTCCCAGACGATCCCGCCGTTCTTCAGCCCGAAGAGGCCGGCCGGGTTGTGCCACTCGCCCGGACGCTCCTTGCCGCCGCCGGTGTAGTAGCCCTCATGCGCCGCCTGGCTCTCGATGTAGTAGGTCGGCACCGCCATTTTTGCGAGCGTCGCTACCACCGCTACGGCTCCTCGGCCGGGTCCTGCGCCGACAGGCCGGAGAGGCGCTTGTGGTCCGGGCTGGTGTCCAGGATATCGCGCGTCGTGAACAGGCGCTTGTGGGCCATGCCTGCGACCGCGTCGGGATTGGGGTTCTCGTACTCGAGCGGGAGCAGGTTGCCGGCAGCCAGCGCGTATCGGCGCCACCCGTCCATGGCGTCGTCGTCGAACAGGCCGCCGGCGGCGTTCTCGACCCGCGCTACGATGTCCGGCATGCCGAAGACCAGCTCGGTCGCGGCGAGAGTGCGGGGAATGTCGTCGATCTCCCGGCGGACGCCGGCGCGCTCCCGTTCGGCTGGTTCATTGAAGGCGGACCGGACGATGCTTGCATGCAGGACATCCGGATCGACGATCCGGGCGGCTTGGGCCCTGAAGCGGTCGATATCGCTCTGCGTGGCCGTTCGCTTGATGCGCAGGGCAGCGGTCGTGGACGCGCCGGTTCCGGACGCGGCTGGATCGGCCGTTCTCCAGGCGGCGTGAACGGCGTTGACATGGGCTTGCAGCCTCGCGTTCCGCTTGCTCCAGAGCTCCTCGAGGCCGGGGTCCATGTGCCGGATGCGGGTGTATTCGCCATGATCGCCATGCCGCTCCATCCCGACCCCGAGACGGCTGCGCAGCCGCCAGGCCAGGCGGTTGCGGAAGGTGGCGCCGATGGCCTTCACCCAGGAATACAGGGGATAGCCGTGCAGGGCCCGCCATCTCCGATCCCGGTGCGTATGCACGACATTGAAGACCACGCAGCTGACGTCGAGCTGCGGATCGAGTTCGCGGGAGACATGATAGGGGAAAGCCGCGGCCAGGATATTGCCCGGCTCGATGCGAATCTCCGTTGCCGCCCTGCCAGCGCGTGTGACGGCGCAATGGCGGAAGACGATGCCGGTGAGCGTCTCCCGGGCCGCGTCCATGACCGCACGCTCGATGCGCTTGCGGTCGAAGTCCGGAGAGATCGCCCAGAGCGCCGAGATCGTCTTGTCGGGAGAGAGCACGATATCGAACCCCGGCGAATGGTTCCGGGTCCGGGCCCGGCGTGACAGGGGCCAGCCATCGACCGGCGCGAACCCCCTCCATAGCGAGAGAAAGTCCCGGTCGGAAACGGCCGCTCCATCGGCAAGCTGGAAGAGCCCGGACGGGTTGCGCCATTTGCCCGCATGGGGCCGTCGGCGCCCCGTATAGAGATGTTCATCGGCCAGCTTGTTGATCCTCGCTACCATTGGCTGAGCCTCTCACATGCATGATCGATCGGTGGGAAACCGGCTGGCCGGTGCGGGTAATGTTCTGGCATGGCTCCCGTCTGGCTACTGTTCCCCATGCCAACCTCTGCGCGCATCGTTCTTTCAAGTTCATCGATGGTGTAAGGTGTATGGTGTTGAAATTACAATGTTTTTACATTGCACCAAGGTGCATTGGTGTGCTGCCTCTGTGCTTCGACCTTTCATCCGGTCTTCATCGTAGCGCCCGCGATGCGCGCCCGCAAGCGGGCGCAGGCGGGGCCGGGGACCGCGTGGGGAGGCGCGGGCCCGGTAACCGCAGGGGAAACGCGAAAGCCGGCAGGCATTGCGGGGCCGCAAGGCCGCGAAATGCGGCGTTGCGGCCAAGCCGCAGGGAGGCCGGTACAGAAGGAAAGCCCGACGCCTTTCGGCGCCGGGCGGAAGCGGTTCAGCAGTCGTCATCGTCCTGCAGGTGAGAGGAGAGGCCGGGCAGCGGAGCCCAGGGTCCGGACTGCGAGAACGGCCGCATCCGGAAGCGGAGGCGCCCGTGCTCGAAGACGCGGACGTCGTAATCGAAGAAGCGGCGGGTGAGGGTGCGCCGGCGGGCGTTCAGGACGGCCAAGCAGGACTGCCGGGTGGCGGCCTCGCGGATGACGGGGCGGATGCGTTGCTCCCGGTCGGTCTGGACGATCAGGAACGGGCGGAACGGCACGAGGGCGCGGCTGGCGGGAATCGGCATGGCATGTCTCCGGTTTCGCGATCGCGGCCGGGATCGACCGCAATTCCACCCGGACAGCCCCTTCCCCACCTTTTCCGGCCGGGACGGTGCGAGCGCCGGCCGGCCGCCTTCCTCCTTCCCGGCCCCGGGAGCGAAGCGACCTGGCGCCACGCGCCGGGCATCGCCGGCAGGACGGGCTCCGAGGCGAAGTCTTCCGGGTTCCTGGCAGAGCCGGAGCCTGCGGAGGCCCTGGCAGGGTTCCGGATAGCGGAGCCGGCCTCGCGGTGGCCCGGTACAGAGAAGAAGCCCCGACGCTGGACGCGCCGGGGCTCCGGAACTCAGAACGGGATCGTGCTGTCGAGCTGCCCGCCGGGCTGGCGGACCGCGCCCGTCCCGGCCAGGTCGAACTCCTCGTCCGCGTCGACCACCTCCGGCGTCCAGCTGCGCAGGCGCGCCCGGTGGCCGGCGCGGCGCTCGGCGGCCAGCATCCGGCGGGCGAGCACCTCGCTCTCCCCGCCATGGACGATCCGCCAGCGCTGCTCCCCGGTGTAGTAGGGCAGCAGGATATCCACGGTCCAGTAAGCGTCTCCGTTCATCGTCTCTCTCCTGTTCGGGATTTGCCCCGACAGCCCCTTCCCCACCTTTTCCCGGATCCCGCACCGCCTCCCGGCCCGCCGGAATCCGCAACCCTTCCAGGCCGGCCCGGCCGCACCGGTACGCGAGAGATACCCGACGCCGTGAGGCGTCGGGTATCGTGGATCAGCCCGGCAATCCCCCGGCCAGCAGCCGGCGGCGGTATTCCGCGGGACCGAGCCGGAGGAGCTCGTCATTGGCGTCCTTCGCGCCGGCGACGATCCGCTCCACCCGCAGCCCGGAGCCCCGGTGCGCCTCGCGTAGCGCGGCCCAGGCCTCCTCGCCGGCGCGGTCCCGGTCCTGCACCAGCGTGACGCGCTCGATGCCCGCGGGCAGGGCGACGCGGTGGATACGCCCGGCGGACACGGCGGCCGCGATGGTGACATGCCGGCGGCCCTCCGGCCCCAGCGCCCGGCAGACCGCGAGCGCGTCCTCCACGCCCTCGGTCAGCACCACATGCCGCGCGCCGGCGGAAGCGGGCCACCACACGGCGCCGGAGCCGAGCCGGCCGCTGGTCCGCTTCGGGTCCGCGATCCGGGCCTTGCCGCCATCCGGGGCGAGGAAGACGCGCTGCAGGCCCTCAAGCGAGCCGTCCAGGGCGCGGATCGGCGCCAGCAGGGCCGGCAGCTCCCGCTTCCGCCCGTCCACCTGCACCCAGGCGTCGGGACGGAACCGCAGGCCGGCGTCCTGCGCATCCTCCGCCGACAGCCCGCGCGAGGCCAGATAGCGCCCGGCCGGATCGTCGCTCCGGATCGCGCGCGAGCGGGCCAGCACCTGCTCCAGGCCAGCCTGGCTCGCCGGCCGGCATGCCGTTGCACAGACACGCGGCGCCGGACGCTCGGCAGCGGGCAGGGACAGGAAGCGCCGGGCCTCGCGCGCCGCCTCCCCGATCGAGCCCAGGTCGCGGGCCGCGCGGATCAGGTCCAGCGCATCGCCCCGGTCCCGGCCGTTCGCCCAGTCCTTCCAGCGCCCGCGCAGGCGGCCCGCCAGATTGACGCGCAGCGAACTGCCGGGCTCGCCCGCGACGCTGCCGACCTGCCAGAACGGCCCGTTCCGCCGGCCGTTCGGCAGGTAGTAGGCGCAGACCGCCTCGATCTCGGCCGCCAGCCGCGCCGCCAGCTCCTGCAGCGAAAGGCCTCCATGCATCACCGCCATGTCCGATCCTCCTTCCGGGCCCGGGTTGCGGAGCTGCGCCTGGCCGGCGTCAGCCCCGATATCGCCCCGACAGCCCCTTCCCCACCTTTCGTGCCTCGCGGCTGGCACGGCGTCGGAAGCATGGCCACGCCCGCCCGCCTCCCTTTCCTGGCCCCTCCAGCCCCCGGCCTCCGCCGTCGCCGGCCCGGTTCAGCGCCTCCGCCTGCCACCGCCCCCAACCAACGGCTTTCGGCCTGCCGGGGGGTCACAGCGCAGCGCCCCCGGCATGCCGAAGGCCAAAAGGCACGTCCGGCGCGCGCAGCGCGCTCAGCCCGGGCGCGAAGCGCCCTTCATCCGGCGCTTGGCGCCGGGCGAGCGCGGCGAGTGTCCCGATGCCGGCTTCGAGCCGGGCTGGAAGCGGGCGGCGTGACGGGGTCAAGGGCGAAGCCCGCCCGGCGCGGCGGTCGCGGCCCGGTGTCTCTGCTGCCGGTCGGGGGACGGGCGACAGGCAGCGGACGTGACGGGAGGGAGCCTGCGACCGGACGGCGGGTTCGATGCCGCCCGGCGCCGGGCCGGCCTGCTCCGCCCCCGATGCCGGCCGCCGGAGCGAAGCGGCCGGCGCAAGCCTGCATGCGCCCCGGCTCGGGGGCGCAGGCGGGGACGGGTACAGAACGATAGCCCCGACGCCGGGGGCATCGGGGCTATCGGATCAGCCGGCGTCTCCGGCGGCGTCGGGCTCCCAGGGGAACAGGGTCGCCTGGTCTCCCCAGCGGGGCAGGCTGTCCTCCAGGACGCTGTCGCGGAGGGGGAGCGCATCGATGCCGAGCTCGGCAACGGCGTGGCGGGCGTCGAGCGCGTCGAAGGCGGGGTCCAGCAGGGCGGTCATTTCCGAAATCCTTTCGGGGTCAGGGTCGCGAACCGGGATGGCCGCGATTCCGCCCGGACAACCCCTTCCCCACCTTTCAGCCTCGCGGCCGGCACGGCGCCGGGATAGTGACCACGGCCGGCCGCCGCGGACCGTTCCGGGCCCGCCCGGTATGCGGGGCGCCCGGCAGGACGACGGCTTCGACCGCGCTCCGCCAGGGTGAGAGGAGGCCGAAAGCGCCGCGGCCTGACCGGCGGTGGGTGTCAATTCTGCAACCTCCGGGGTGGCAGCGGCGCCCGGCCGGGGTGTCAATGCTGCCGGCCTCGGGCGGCGGCGCTGCCGCCCGTAACCTGATGGAAACCGGAGAAGAAACCGCGGCGGCCCGCCGCCAGCCATCGCAGGCGCTGGCGGCGGATCGCCGCCGCCCGGCAACGGGCCGGCCTCCTCCGCCCTCGATGCCGGCCGCCGGAGCGAAGCGGCCGGCGCAAGCCTGCATGCGGGTATCCCCGCAGCGGGGACAGCGCGGGACGGGGCAACGAAAAACGCCCCGGGCCGAAGCCTCGGGGCGCTCAACGGGAGCAAGGAAAGACCCCGGCGCGGAGGCCGGGGTCAGGGGGACGGCTATTCGGCGGCTGCTAGCCGGCGGAGGCCGGGGATGCTTCCTCGTCGCGATCGTTTCTCCGCATGATGAAGTTCTCAAGCAGATCGACCTTGCCGGACATCCTGCCGACAGTGACCTCCAGGTTACGGAGCCGGTCGTCGACGCCCTGCAGGCGCTGATCGACGCCATCGATACGACGGTCAACGCGATCCAGCCGCGAATTGACCTCGTCGATGCGCTTGCCAAGGCTGCTGTTCACCTGGTCGATCCGCTCACCGAGGTTCCTGTTCACCTCGTCGATGCGGCCGCCGAGGTTCGTCTCGACGCGCTTGATCTGGGCGGTGACGTCCATGCGGAACCAGGCAAAGAGGACGAGAAGTATCGCGGGCGAGGCCCAGGGGGCGAGTTCGGCTGCGGTCATGGTGCCGCTCCTTTCGGTTGGGGATTGTAGCACGGCGGGACGCCGGAGCGAGGCCCGCAATACTGCCCGGCCAAACCCCTTCCCCACCTTTCGCCCTGCCGGCCGGTGCGGCGCCGAGGGCATGGCGCAGCGGCCGGCAGCCCCGCCCCCTTCCCGGCCCGATACGCTGAGAACTCCCGGACGGGGGCAAAGAAAAAACCGCCCCGGGCGGACCCTGGGGCGGCGATGGCTCGAAGCGAAATGCGAGGGGGAAGAAGGAAGAAAGCCCCGGAACCCGAAGGTTCCGGGGCGGAGGGACGATGCCTCAGGCGGCGAAGTCGTCCTCGTAGGCTTCCGGGGGCGGCGCCGGCGGGCGGTTGCCGCTGGCCGCGCCGTCCTGCTTGCTGTCCAGGAAGTTGATGCAGCCGCGCGGGCCGACCACGATCTCGGTGGTGTAGCGGTCGTTGCCGTCGCGGTCCTTCCACTTGCGGGTGCGCAGCTTGCCGGTGATGTGCGCCAGGCGGCCCTTGGCGGCGTGCTTGCGCAGCATCTTCACCAGGCCGTCCTGGAAGACGGTGACCCTGTGCCACTCGGTCTGCTGGACATACTCGCCGTTCTGGCGGTCCTTGTAGACCTCGTTGGTGGCGATGCTGAAATTGGCGACGTCGCTGCCGCCGGGGAGGCTGCGGAACTCGGGGTCCGCGCCCAGGTTGCCGATCAGGTCGACGCGATTCAGACCATTCATGGTTTGTGCTCCCTGCAAGGGGTTGATTGCGAGTCGTTACAACTCACCCGGAACAACCCCTTCCCGACCTTTGCGGCGTCGATACCGCCAAGGCCGGGAAGGGGAAGCAGGGACAGCGATGTCGGGCGAAGGACGCCCCGGGAATCACCCGGCGGGCGCGGCGGAAGGGGGCGAAGGCGGAGCCGTGCGCGCGATCAGCTCCTTCAGAGCCGTCATCGATTCTTCGTGGCGCTGGTCGGCGTTTCGGCGATCATCGTCCATCTTCTTGTTCCGGTCGCTCGACGCGCGATGCATCATCCAGAGACCGACGCCGATCAGCGCAGCATGGAGCAGGCCAACGCCGACCTGCGCCCAGATGGCGTACAACTGCAGGTCGAGCGAGGAATTCTGGTAGGCGATGGTCGCGGTTTCGAATTCGGTCATACGACGGGAACTCCCTCGTTGGAATATAGGGCGGCGGGCCTGCCGACGCCAGCAGCACCGGCCCCGCAGGATCGCGAGTTCGTGGAACTCACTCGCGACAGCCCCTTCCCGACCTTCGCGACATTGATGCCGCAAAGGCCCGGGACAGGGGGAAGAGGGACGCGCCGCGTTACGGGACGCCTCCCTGAGGCGATGAGGGCATGGTCAGACGTATGTCGGCATCTGGACGACGACCGGCTCGGGACGGTCCAGCGACACGAAGATTGCCCGGAAAGCCCCGCCAGAGCGGGTCTGGCGGGGCGTCGGGAGGCTGTTGGCCGAACGGTCAGGAGACGTTGCGGAGGAACTCCGGAACCTCCGGCGAAGGCGCGGTCTCGGTATCGTCGTTGGCCGGTTCCGGGACACCCTCGGCCTCGGAGGCGGTGGAGGCCTCGGAGCCGTCGTCATCGTCCTGCTGCCCGGCCGGCGGGTCGACGATGTTGTTGAAGGCCGCGAAGCCAGGCGGCGCCCAGGCCAGCGCGGCGGCATGCCCGGCGGCGGTTACTCCGAGCGGGACGTCGCCGGCGGCGAAGGCCCTCTCCATGGCGGACGCCAGTTCGGTCTTCTTCTGCTTCGAGTGCGAAATGACCCAGTCCGCGCCGAGCGTCTCGCCGGCGATTTCAAGGAGCTGGCTCTTGTTGATCCGCGACCAGAACATGTCGGCGGTCGGGCGGATCGACGAAGCGAAGTCG
>JAJEIH010000131.1 GCA_022827685.1 Alphaproteobacteria bacterium | reverse complement strand
AACTCGGGCGTGTCCTGGCTGCCGACGTAGGACTCGCCGCCATAGTGGAACTCGTCCTCGCTGCCGTCATAGTCGGGCTCCGCCGGGGGCGGCGGCTCCCACGGGTCCTCGACGGGCTCCGGCTCTGGAGCGGGCTCCTGTTCGGGTTCCGGTTCGGGCAGGTGTGCGCCGGCCCAGTCGAGCACGGCGAGGAGCTTGCGCAGGTGGTCGAGCTGGGCGCGGGCGGCGCGGTGGTGGTCGGCGCGGGCGCGCTCGTCCGGGGGCGGCGGCTCCGGGTTCAGGTCTTCGGCATAGGCAGCGGCCAGGGCTTCGGCGGCCGGGGCGAGGCGCTCCAGCAGCGCCGCCGCCAGTGCGGGACGGGGGTCGGTAGCGGTCATCCAGGTCTCCTTGTCCGACAGGGAGCGGCGGACCCATTGCCGCGCGCGTTTCGCGCGGGCGCGGGCGCGTGTTCGCACCGGCGCGGTTCGCACGCCTGATTGCGCGCGCGAGCCGGAGGGCGCACCTCTCCCGTCGGTTTCTCGGGGGTTTTTCGAAACTGGCGCCGCCGGCCGCGCGGCGCCGGAGAAGCGGCTCCGGATATCGCCTCTCCGGATCCTATACTAGGATACTTTTCTGAAAAGTCAAGCCTAGTGTGGAACAAAAAGTAAAAATATCTGAATTTCTTCATGGTCCGCGAAGCCGGAAAGGGCGGCTTTTCACCCCGGTCTCCGCCTGTCCCGGGCGCGGAAGCCGGCGCAACGCCCGACCGTCCCTCTTGCGACTCCCGGCGGGTCGGCGTGTATAACGAAGCCAACGGGCGCATGGAGGGGGAAACGGGATGCCGGTCAAGGTGGTGATGCAGAACGAGCTGTCGATGGGGGCGGCGGACCGCGTCCGGGAGATGGCGGAGGTGGTCGTCGATCCGGAACTGGAGCGGGTCTCCGGGGCGGATATCGTGGTCGCCGGCCGCGGGCCTATCGACGCCGAATTCATGTCGCGCGCCGGAAACCGCCTGAAGATGGTCGCCACGCCCGGCATCGGCGTGGACAAGATCGACGTGGAGGCGGCGAGCGAGCGCGGCATCATCGTCATCCACAACCCCGACGCCCCCTCGCAGTCCACGGCGGAGCACACGGTCGCGCTGCTGACGGCGCTCGCGGCCCGCGTGATGACCGGGGACCGCTTCCTGAGGGAAGGCCGGCCCCTGGACCGCGAGCGGATGCGGGGCACGGAACTCAGGGGGCGCAATCTGGGTGTCGTCGGCTACGGGCGCATCGGGCGGCGCGTGGCGGCGGCCTGCGCGCTCGGGCTCGGCATGAATGTCCGTGTCTGCGACCCCCTGGTGGACCTTCGGCAGCAGACGCCGGAGGGCGTGACGCTGACCGATGATTTCGATTCCGTCTTCACGGACGCGAAGTTCGTCACCCTGCATGTGCCGCTGACGCCGGACACCCGCCATCTGGTCGGCGCGCGGGAGCTCGGCCTCATTCCCGAGGGCGGCTACCTGGTGAACGCCTCGCGCGGGCCCGTGGTGGACGAGCAGGCGCTGATCCGGGCCCTGCAGGACGGACACCTGGCCGGCGCGGCGCTGGACGTGACCGACCCCGAACCGCCGCTGCCGGACAACCCGCTGCTGGCGATGGACAATGTGATCGTCACCCCGCATATCGCGTCCAATACCGACCTCGGCGTCCACGCGATGATGCACGGGGTCGCCGACCAGATCGCCCAGGTGATCGCCGGGGAACCGCCGCGCAGCATGGTCGATCCGAAGGTCTGGCCCGGCCGCTTCGCCGGCTGGTCCGCCGCGGATTCCTGACCTGCCGTCCGGCGCGATGAGCGAGGGACAGACGGCCTACCGGCTGGGCTGCGATGTAGGCGGCACCTTCACGGATTTCGTGCTCTACGACGAGCGTTCGGGCGCCATCCATACGGAGAAATGCCTGACGACCCCCGCCGATCCGTCGGTGGGCGTTCTGGAGGGCCTGCGGGCCTTCGGCGCCATCGACCCCGAGCATGTCGCCCGCACCCGCCGCATCGCGCATGCCACGACGCTGGTTGCAAACGCGGTCATCGAGCGCAAGGGCGCCCGCACGGCGCTTCTCGCGACCCGGGGCTTCCGCGATGTGCTGGAGCTTCGCCGCCATGTCCGGGTGACGACCTACGAACTCTGGGCCGACCCCCCGGCGCCGCTGGTGCCGAGGCATCTGAGACTCCCCATCGGCGAGCGGACCTACAGCGACGGCACGGTCCTTCGTCCGGTGTCCCCGGAGGAGATCGAGGCGGCCGTTGCGCTGATGCGGGCTGAAGGTGTGGGCTCGGTCGCGGTCGCCTTCCTGCACTCCTACGTCAATCCCGAAAACGAGCGGGAAGCGGCGCGGCTCCTGCGCGAGCTTGCGCCGGAAATCGCGGTGACCGCCTCGGCCGACGTGCTGCCGCAGATCAAGGAGTACGAACGCACCAGCACCACGGTGGTCAACGCCTATGTGAAGCCGCTCGTCCAGCGCTATCTCGGCAATCTCGACGGCGGGCTGGCGGGCGCCGGTTATGCCGCGCCGCTGCGCGTGATGCTCTCCAATGGCGGCCTCGGCTCGACCGAGACGGCGGGAGACTTCCCGCTCCGGCTCATCGAGTCGGGGCCGGTGGCGGGCGCCATTGTCGGACGCCGGATCGCCGAACTGCTCGAACTGCCCGAAGTGCTCTCCTTCGACATGGGCGGAACGACGGCCAAGGCGTGCCTCATCCGGGAGGGGGCGCTGCCGATCACGGACGAGCTGGAAGTGGCGCGGTCCCGGCGGTTCACGCGCTCCAGCGGCTTCCCGGTGGCGGTGCCGGCGGTCAACATGATCGAGATCGGCGCGGGCGGCGGCAGCATCGCCGGCATCAACGAAATGGGGCTCGTGCAGGTCGGGCCGGAAAGCGCCGGCGCCGACCCGGGGCCGATCTGCTATGCCCGCGGCGGGACCCGGCCGACCGTGACCGACGCCGACCTGCTGCTGGGCTATCTCAATCCCGGCAATTTCGCCGGCGGTTCGATGCGCCTCGACGAAGAGGCGGCGCGGGCCGGCATCGAGGAACAGCTTGCGCGCCCGCGCGGACAGTCGGCGCTCGAAGCGGCCTGGACGGTGCATGACGTGGTCAACGAGACCATGGCGGCGGCGGTGCGCATGCACATCACGGAGCGCGGCGGCAATCCCCGGCAGGCGACCCTGGTCGCGTTCGGGGGCGCGGGGCCACTGCATGCCTGCCACCTCGCGGCGAAACTCCGGATCGGGCGGGTCATGGTTCCGCTCCGGGCGGGCGTGCTGTCCGCGCTCGGCCTGCTGGTCGCGCCGCCGGCCTACGACATCGTGCGCACCCTCAAGGCGCCGCTCGCCGACCTCGACGAGGCGGCGACCGGGGCGCTGCTGGAGGAGATGGCGGACCGGGTCGCAGCGCTGCTGGCAAGGCTCGGCGCGGAAGGCGAGCTGCGCTTCCGGCGCGGGATCGATGTCGGCTATGTCGGCCAGAGCTACCAGGTGACGGTGCCGCTCGACGGCGCGGTGGTGGACCGCGAGGCGGTCTGGCGGTCCTTCGCCGCCCTCTACCGCGAGAAATACGGCTATTTCTACGACGACGTGCCGGCTGAGATCGTCAACCTGCGGGTGCTGGGCGAGCTGGTGGGCGGGGAGCTCGGATTCGAGCCGCTCGCCCCGGGCAAGGAGGCGGCCCCGTCCGGCACGCGGCCGGCATGGTCGGCGCGCGAGCGCCGCATGCGCCCGTTCAGCGTCTTCGACCGGGACCGGCTGGGTCCGGGCGCGGCCTTCTCCGGGCCGGCCATCGTCGAGGAGGCGTCCGCGACCACGATCATCGACGAGGGCGCGGCGGCGGAGGTCGATGAATACGGCTCGCTGGTCATCGCCGTCGATCCGGAGGAAGCGCCATGAGCCCCAACGAGCCGCCCGAAGCGCTCGACATCGTCTGGCCGCGCCTGATCGCCATTGCCGACGAGATGGCGACGACCATGTTCCGCACGGCGTTCTCCCACGATGTCGTCGAAGTGCATGACATGTCCACCGGGCTCTATGACGACCGGGGCTGCCTCATCGGCCAGACCTGGCTCGGCGCGACCGGGCATACCGGCGTCATGCCGGTTTACGGCCGGAACCTGCTGGAATATTTCCCGCCCGAGACGGTCCGGCCGGGCGACGTGTTCATCTGCAACGATCCCTGGATCTGCAACGGCCAGACGGCGGACGTCTTCATCACCACGCCCGCCTTCCACGGCGGGCGGCTGATCGGCTTCTCCATCAACAGCGTCCACCATGTCGATATCGGCGGGCGCAAGGGATCGGGCCTCAGCGAGGAGGTCTATGAAGAGGGGCTCATCATTCCGCCGCTCCGGCTCTATGACGACGGCGAGCCGAACGAGCAGCTCTTCCAGCTGCTCAGGCGCAATGTGCGCTTCGCGGAGAAGATGATCGGCGATTTGCGCGCCCAGGTGGCGGCGGGCTGGGCCGGCAGCCGCGAACTCGAGCGGCTGGCGGCGGAGTTCGGCCTCGACTCGCTGCGCGGCCACGCCGACGAGATCATGCGCCGCACGGAGGCCGGCATGCGGGCCGGGATCGCCGCGCTTCCCGACGGCGAATACCGCGAAGAGATGGAAATGGAGATCGAGGGCATTGCGGAGCCGCAGACGCTCGCGGTCACGGTGCGGATCGAGGGAAGCGACATCTACGCGGATTTTACCGGCACCTCGCCGCAGGTGCGCCGGCCGGTCAACTGCCCCATCAACTACACCCGCGCCTATGTGGCGCTGCCGCTCAAGCTGGTGTGCGACCCGATCCTGCCGAACAACCAGGGGACCTACGAGCCGCTGCACCTGTCCGTGCCCGAAGGCACGCTGCTCAACCCGACCTTTCCGGCGGCCTGCTTCTGGCGCCTGTCGGCCGGGATGCTGGTCTCGGAGCTGATGTTCCGGGTGCTGGCGCGCATCGCCCCGGACCGGGTGCCGGCCGACTCCGGCTCGATGCCGACATGGCAGTTCTATGTGAACGGCGTGCGCCCGGACGGCGAGGCGTTCGCGCTGCACCAGCACGCCTTCGGCGGCATGGGAGGCCGGCCGGGCGATGACGGGCTTGCCTCGGTGAGCTTCCCCTACAATGTGCGCGACGTTTCCATCGAGTGGTCGGAGATGGAGACGCCGGTGCTCTACGAGGCGCGCGAGCTCATCCCGGATTCCGGCGGGGCGGGCGAGTTCCGGGGCGGTCTCGGCCAGGAGCTGGTGCTGAAGGCGTATCCCGGACGGGTGGGGGCGGGCGAGCCGCTGGTGCTGTCCGGCTCGGCCGGGCGCATGCGCTTTCCGCCGCAGGGGCTGCTTGGCGGCAGGGACGGCTCTTTCGGCGCGATCGAGGTCAACGGCGAGGCGATTGCGCCGTCGAGCTCGCCGAACATCACCTTCCGCGAAGGCGACACCGTGCGGCTCAGGCTGCCGGGCGGCGGCGGGCACGGCGACCCCGCAAGGCGCCCGCGCGAACGCATCGAGGCGGACCTCCGGGCGGGCTATGTGACGCCCGAGGGCGCGCGGCGGGACTATGGCCACGAATAGGCCGGGAAGGCGAAGCCGGGCTCAGCCGCCTTCGGTCAGCTCCCCGGCATAGGCGAAGAGGAGCGGCTGGCCGCCGGTGTGGACGAACACGACCGTCTCGCCGGCCCCTACAAGGCCGCGCTTCGCATAGTCGATGAGCCCGGCCATGGCCTTGCCGGTATAGACCGGGTCCAGAAGGATGCCCTCGGTCTCCGCGGCGAGCCTGAGCGCCGCATGCGCCTCCGGCGTGAGCAGGCCGTAGGTCTCGCCGGCAAAGGCTTCATCCGCGACGAAATCGGCCGGGTCGATTGCAAGGTTGAGGCCGAGCGTCCGCGCGGTCGCGGTGGCGATGCGCGCGATGTCGAGCGCCCGCTCCTCCTGCCAGCGGATCGGGCTGATCGACGTGACCCGCGCCCGGCGGCCGAGCGCGCTGAGGCCGGTGACGAGGCCGGCCGGCGTGTTGTTGGCGCCCGCGACGAAGACATGGTCGGGATCGATCCCGGCCTCGTCGAGCTGGGCATCGAGTTCAACCGCCATGTCCACATAGCCGAGCGCGGCGCGCACCTGCTGGTCGAGGCCGAACGGGGCGATCACATAGGGCCGGCGCCCGGCGGCCTCCAGCTCCCGGGCCTTCGCGTCGAGATGGGGCTGGATGTCCTCCATCGACCCGATGTCGATCACCGTCACATCGGCGCCCATCAGGCTGTCGAGCAGCAGGTTGCCCTGGAGGCCCGGCCCCTTGACGCCCTGCATCAGCACGAGGGAGACCGCGAGGCCGTGCTTGCGCGCCGCCGCGGTGATCTGCCGGCACCAGTTGGACTGGGTATAGGCGCCGGCCACCACGGTGTCGGCGCCGGATTCGAGGATGTCGGCGAAGGTGAACTCGAGGTGGCGGGTCTTGTTGCCGCCGAAGGCCAGGCCCGTCAGGTCGTCCCGCTTGACGTAGAGGGCGCCCACGCCAAGCGCCTCCGCAAGCCGGGGGCAGGGGTCGAGCGGCGTCGGCAGCTGCCCGAGCCGGACGCGCGGCAGCGCCGCGATGCGGGCGGCGAGGTCGTCCCTCGTCATCGCTGCCCCGGCATGCGCCGTCGCCACCGCCATGTCGTCCTCCCCGCCTGTCCCGGAGGCCATCCTGTCGCCGGCCGGCGGGGGCGGCATTCAGGCGTTTGAAAAGATTGGTCGGAGTGGCAAGATTCGAACTTGCGGCCCCTGCCTCCCGAAGACAGTGCTCTACCAGGCTGAGCTACACTCCGGCCGTGCGCCGGAGTGTATAGCGGCGACGGGGGCCGAGTTCAACGGGGTGCGGCAGCGGAAAGCGCCGGAAATACGGCGGAGAGGGACGGCATGAACAGCGGCTGGCAGTTCTGGATCGACCGGGGCGGAACCTTCACCGACATCGTGGCCCGGGGGCCGGACGGCGGCTACGTCACCCGCAAGCTGCTCTCCGAAGCGCCGGAGCATTATGACGACGCGGCGCTCCAGGGCATTCGCGACATCCTGGGCGCGGAAGGCGATGCGCCGATCCCGCCCGACCGCGTCGAGGCCGTGCGCATGGGCACCACGGTTGCGACCAACGCGCTGCTGGAGCGCAAGGGCGAACGCACCCTGCTGGTGGTGACAAAGGGCTTCGCCGACCAGCTCCGCATCGGCTACCAGAACCGCCCGCGTCTCTTCGACCTGCATATCCGGCTGCCGGAAATCCTCTATGCCGAGGTCGTGGAGGCGGACGAGCGCCTGGGCCCGCATGGCGAGACCGTGCAGCCGCTCGACGAGGCGAGGCTGGCGGCGGACCTCGCGCGGGCGCACGGAGAGGGCTTCCGGGCCGTCGCCATCTGCCTGATGCACGGCTACCGCCACACCGCCCACGAGGCCGCGGCCGAAGAGATCGCGCGGCGCGCCGGCTTCGAGCAGGTCTCGGTCAGCCACAAGGTCTCGCCGCTGATGAAGTTCGTCTCGCGCGGCGACACGACGGTGGTGGACGCCTATCTCTCGCCGATCCTGCGCCGCCATGTGGAGCGCATGGCGGCTGCGCTCGGCGGGGCGCGGCTCTTGTTCATGCAGTCCAATGGCGGGCTGGTGGATGCGCGCCGCTTCCAGGGCAAGGACGCCATCCTCTCCGGGCCGGCGGGCGGCATTGTCGGCGCTGTCGAGACCGCGCGGGCGGCCGGCTTCGAGCGCATTATCGGCTTCGACATGGGCGGCACCTCCACCGATGTCTCGCATTATGCCGGCAGCTATGAGCGCGCCTTCGAGACGGAGGTTGCCGGCGTGCGCATGCGCGCGCCCATGCTGGACATCCACACCGTCGCCGCCGGCGGCGGCTCGATCCTGCATTTCGACGGGCGGCGCTTCCAGGTGGGCCCCGACAGCGCCGGCGCCGACCCCGGCCCCGCCTGCTACCGGCGCGGCGGCCCGCTGACGGTCACCGACTGCAACCTCATGCTCGGCCGGCTGCTGCCGGAGTTCTTCCCGCGCATTTTCGGCCCCGGCCGCGACGAGGCGCTCGATGTCGGGACCGTGCGCCGCGAATTCGCCGCGCTGGCGGAGCGGATCGGCGACGGGCGCACGCCGGAAGCGGTGGCCGAAGGCTTCCTGCGCATCGCGGTCGAGAACATGGCGAACGCCATCAAGCGCATCTCCATCGAGCGCGGCCACGACGTGACGGACTATGCGCTCAACTGCTTCGGCGGGGCGGGCGGCCAGCATGCCTGCGCGGTGGCCGACGCGCTCGGCATCGAGACGGTGCTGATCCACCCCTTTGCCGGCGTGCTCTCCGCCTATGGCATGGGCCTCGCCGATATCCGGGTGCTGCGCGAGACGGCGGTCGAGGCGCCGCTTGGCGACATCGAACGGGCGGAAGCGGCGTTCGAGCGGCTGGAGGCGCTCGCCTGGGAGGAGATGGCCGCCCAGGGCGTGCCGCGCGAGCGGGTGGAGGCGTTCCGGCGCCTGCATGTGCGCTATGACGGCACGGACTCTCCCCTGACGGTGCCCTTCGGCACGGAGGCGGCCGTGCGCGAGAGCTTCGAGGACCAGCACCACAGGCGCTTCGGCTTCGTCTCCGAGACCAAGGGGCTGGTCATCGAGGCGGCGGCGCTGGAACTGGTGGGGCGCACCGACAGGGCAGGAGAACCCGCACTTGCCGGGGCCGGAGGCGAGGCGGTTCCGGCGGCGGAGACCCGGCTGTTCGCCGAAGGCCGGTTGCAGGACGCCGCCGTCCATATCCGCGCGAAGCTCGGCTCCGGGGCCCGCGTGGCCGGTCCCGCGGTCATCGTCGAGGACACGGCGACCACGGTGGTGGAGCCCGGCTGGGAGGCCCGGCTGACGGAGAGCGGCAACCTGCTGCTGCGGCGTATCCGGCCGCTTGCGCGTAAGGCGCCCTCGGGCACCGAGGCCGATCCGGTGCTGCTCGAAGTGTTCAACAACATGTACATGTCAACGGCGGAGCAGATGGGCGCCACCCTGGCCGCCACCGCCTCCTCGGTGAACATCAAGGAGCGGCTCGACTTCTCCTGCGCCATATTCGACCCCGACGGCGAACTGGTGGCCAACGCGCCGCATATTCCGGTCCATCTGGGGTCGATGTCGGAATCCGTGCAGTCGATCATCCGCTCCCGCGCCGGGACGATGGAGCCGGGCGACGTGTTCATGCTGAATGCGCCCTATAACGGCGGCACGCACCTGCCGGACGTGACGCTCATCACGCCGGTCTTCGCGCCCGACGGCGGCGCGATCTGGTTCTATGTCGCGAGCCGCGGACACCATGCCGATATCGGCGGCATCACGCCGGGCTCCATGCCGCCCGACAGCCGCCATATCGAGCAGGAGGGCGTGCTGTTCGACGATGTGCGGGCGGTGCGCGGCGGGCGCTTCCTCGAAGAGGAGGTGCTGGCGATGCTGGAGGGCGCGCGCTACCCGGCGCGCAACCCGGCCGAGAACCTCGCCGACTTCCGCGCCCAGATCGCCGCCAACCAGAAGGGCGTGGAGGAGCTGCACAAGATGGTGGCGCATTTCGGGCTGGATACCGTCCAGGCCTATATGCGCCATGTGCGCGACAATGCCGAGGAGAGCGTGCGCCGGGTGCTGGACGCGCTCCGGCCCGGCAGCTTCGAGATCGAGACCGACCAGGGCTGGCGGATTGCGGTGGATGTCTCCATCGACAAGGAAGCGCGCCGGGCGGTGCTCGACTTCTCGCGCTCGTCCGGCCAGGTGGACGGCAATTTCAACGCGCCGACGGCCGTGTGCATGGCTGCGGTGCTCTATGTCTTCCGCTGCCTCTGCGGAGTCGATATCCCGCTCAATGCCGGCTGCCTGAAGCCGCTGGACATCCGGGTGAAGGAGCCTTCGATCCTGCGGCCCCGCTATCCCGCCGCGGTGGTGGCCGGCAATGTCGAGACCTCGCAATACATCACCGACACGCTGTTCGGCGCGCTGAACGCCGTGGCCGAGTCCCAGGGGACGGTCAACAATTTCACCTTCGGCAATGCGCGCTACCAGTATTACGAGACCATCTGCGGCGGCTCCGGCGCGGGCGAGGGCTTCGACGGGGCCGACGCCGTGCATGTCCACATGACCAACACCCGGCTCACCGACCCGGAAATCCTCGAATGGCGCTACCCGGTAAGGCTGGAGAGCTTCGAGATCAGGCGCGGAAGCGGCGGCGGGGGGCGCTGGCGGGGCGGCGACGGCATCCGCCGCCGGGTCCGCTTTCTGGAGCCGATGACGGCGGCGATCCTCTCCAGCCACCGCCGCGTGGCGCCCTACGGATTGGAAGGCGGGGAAAGCGGCGCGCTGGGACGCAACAGCGTCGTCAGGACCGATGGCAGCACCGAGGTCCTGCTCGGCGCCGACCGCACAGAGATGAACGCCGGCGACATCTTCGTCATAGAGACGCCGGGTGGCGGCGGCTGGGGCGTGGCGGAGGAGTGAGGGCGGCCGGGACGGTCGCTCCGATCCCTATTGAGGAGTGGACGAAAATAGCAAAATGCGCGTAAATGAGCGGAAAACAGAAAAATTGTATGGGAATGAGCAGGAAATGACGTGAATGGGCAGAAAATGGCAAAAATGCGCGGGAATGAGCAGGAAGTAATTTATCTTGAACAGCATAACACGCGAAATGACCGATTTGCACGGCCGCGCATTGCCGGAACCGGCGGAGCCGGCTGGTTATTCGTGGCTGATCGACCGTTACGATCTCAATCTTCCCTTGCCTCCGCGACTATTCGCAATTGCCCGGCGCGACCACCCGCACTCGACGACCGACTGGTTGTTGTTGCCGCCCCCCCGCCGCCCGCAACCGACGCTGGCGGAGCATTTGGCATTCGCCCTCCGGCGGGAAGGAATCGACCTTTCCGTGCTCGACGCCCTGTTTGCAGTCCTACCCGCCGAGGAGGTAGCGGCTGCGGTACGCGCGCAGCCGGCCGGGGCGTTATCCCGCCGGCTTTGGTTCATCTATGAGTGGCTGGCCGGCGAGCGGCTCGACCTGCCGGATTCCGGCGCGGCACGTTATGTCCCGGTAGTGGACACGCGCTTGCAATTCGCCTTGTTCGGGGGCGAGCGGTCGCGCCGCCACAAGGTGCTCGACAACCTGCCTGGCACGCCTGCCTTCTGCCCGATGGTGCGGCGCACGCCGGCGCTCGATGCGGCTCGCGCCCTGCAACTCGACGCGCGCGCCCGCGACACCGCAGGCCGCGTGCATCCCGACCTGATGGCGCGGGCGGCCTCCTTCCTCCTGCTCAACGACACGAAGTCGTCCTTCGCCATCGAGGGCGAGCGGCCGTCGAATGTCCGCGCCGCCAGGTGGGGCCGGGCCATCGCCGAGGCCGGGCAGCGAGCGCCAGACCGCGCGGAGTTGGAGCGCCTTCAGCGTATCGTCATTGAGGATGCGCGCTTCGTGCAACTCGGCCTGCGCAGCGAGGGCGGCTTCGTAGGGCATCACGACCGGATCGACCGCTCGCCGTTGCCGGACCATGTCAGCGCCCGTCCGCAGGACTTGCCGGGGTTGGTGGAAGGCATCGCCGCTTACTGCGCCCGCGCAGTCGCGGGCGGGCTGGACCCTGTCGTGGCCGCCGCAGTTGCGGCTTTCGGGTTCGTCTATGTCCATCCGTTCGAAGACGGCAACGGCCGCATCCACCGCTGGCTGATCCACCATGTGCTGGCCGCGGCGGGTTACACGCCGCCTGGAGTCGTGTTCCCGGTCAGCGCCGCCATCCTGAGCCGCATCGAGGACTACCGCCGGGTGCTCGAATCCCGCTCGTCCGCAATGCTGCCCTTCATCGACTGGCGGGCGACGGAGGGCGGCAATGTCGAGGTGCTGAACGACACGGCCGCCTTCTACCGCTATTTCGACGCGACGGCCCATGCCGAGTTCCTCTACGGATGCATCGAACGGACGGTGGAAGAAGACCTGCCGCGCGAAATCGGTTTCCTCGTCGCCTTCGACCGCTTCGCCGCCGGCGTGAAGGACATTGCGGACATGCCGGACCGCCGCATGGAACTGCTGCGCGGTTTCCTGGAGCAGAACGGCGGCAGGCTTTCGGCGCGCGCCCGCAGCCGGGAATTCGAGGCCCTGACCGACGACGAGGCCGCCCGCGTCGAGCGGCTTTATGCGGAGAGCTTCGGGGAGCCGTAATCCGCCCGCCGGTCCGGTTACGCCGCGCTCTGCGCCCCTTTCGACAAGCTCAGGACAGGTTTTTTCGTCACCCCGGACTTGATCCGGGGTGACGAAGGGTGCGCGACACCAGCCGCGTTTAACCCCTCCTACAGCGCCGCGTAGCGCCGGAGGTGGTAGTCGTTGTCGCCGAAGCTGCGGTCGATCATGGTGAGGCGCTTGAAGTAGTGGCCGGCGGCGTATTCGTCGGTCATGCCGATGCCGCCGTGAAGCTGGATCGACTGCTGGCCGACGAAGCGGGCCGACTTGCCGATCTGCACCTTGGCGGCGGACATGGCCTTCTTGCGGGCGTCCGCGTCCTCCTCGTCGATCCGCATGGCCGCCATCATCGCCATCGACTTCGCTTCCTCATGCGCGATGAACATGTCCACCATGCGGTGCTGGAGGACCTGGAAGCGGCCGATGGGCTGGCCGAACTGCTCGCGCGTCTTGAGGTATTCGAGCGTCATGTCGTTCAAGGTGCCCATCAGGCCGACCGCCTCCGCCGACACGGCCGCAATCGCCCGGTCCACCACTTCCTCGACGGCCGGGAGCCCGCCGTCCACTTCACCGAGCACATCGCCCGGCGTGCCGTCCAGCGTCAGTTCGCCGGCCCGGAGACCGTCGGCGGTCGGGTAACCGCGCACGGAAAGGCCGGCCGCCTCCTTGTCCACCAGGAAGAGGGTGATGCCGTCCGCATCGCGCGAGCCGCCCGCCGTGCGCGCCGACACGACGAACCGGTCGGCGGTCGGCGCTCCGAAGACGACGCTCTTCATGCCGGAGAGCCTGTAGCCGCCATTCGCGGCCTCGGCGCGCATTTCGACATCCTGGAGGTTGTAACGGGCCTGGCGCTCGGCGAAGGCGAAGGCGAGCTTGCACTTGCCTTCCGCAACGGCCGGCAGGATTTCGGCCTTCTGCTCGTCAGACCCGGCAGCCGCGACCGCGCCGCCGCCCATGACCACAGTGGAGAGATAAGGCTCCGCCACCAGCCCGTTGCCGATGGCCTCCATGACGACCATCGTCTCGACGCCGGACATGCCGAGGCCGCCATGCTCTTCCGGGAAGGGGATGCCGAGCCAGCCGAGTTCGGCGAACTGCGCCCAGTGCGCGTCGGACCAGCCCTGCTCGGTGGCAACCAATTGGCGCCGCGCCTCGAAGCTGTAGTTCTCGCGCACGAAGCGCTGCACGCTCTCATGCAGGAGCTGCTGGTCCTCGGAATAGTCGAAGTCCATGGCCTGTCCCTGTTCCTTCCCGTCCTCGGGTGCCGTCTCCGGAAACGCCTAAAGGCCGAGCACGGCCTTGGCGATGATATTGCGCTGGATCTCGTTCGAGCCGCCATAGATGGAGGCCTTGCGCCAGTCGAAATAGAAGGCCGTGGCACCGGCCGCCTCGCTCGGCCCGACGGGCGGCTCGTTCCAGCCCTGGGCGAGCGCGCGCTCGATGAAGGGATGCGCGAAATAGCCCTGCGCCTCCATCAGCAGCTCCATGACGTCCTGCTGGATTTCGGTGCCGCGTATCTTGAGCAGCGAGGCTTCCGGGCCGATCTCGTCGTCGGCCTCCTTCGCCGCCACCATGCGCAGGAATGACCAGCGGAGGTCCTCGAGCGCCGCGCCGGTCTCCGCGATACGGCGCGAGAACTCCGGGTCGCGCCCGTCGTCGATCTCCTCCAGCCGGTCCAGGCGCTGGCGGCAGAGCCCGACGCCAGCCGTGCCGGAGCGCTCGTGGCCGAGCAGGTATTTGGCGCAGGTCCACCCCTTGCCCTCGTCGTAAACGCGCTCGGAGACCGGCACGCGGACATCCTCGAAGATCACCTCGTTGAAGTCCGACATGCGGCTGAAGCGCTCGATCGGGCGCACCGTCACGCCGGGCAGGCTCATGTCGATCAGCAGCACCGAGATGCCGTCCTGCTTCTTGCCGGAATTGTCCGTGCGCACCAGCGCGAAGCACCAGTCCGCCCAGTCGGCGTTGGTCGTCCAGATCTTGCGGCCGTTGACGATGTAGTGGTCGCCGTCGCGCACCGCCCGGCAGCCGAGCGAGGCCAGGTCCGAGCCGGAATTCGGCTCCGAATAGCCCTGACACCAGATGGTCCCGCTGGAGAGGATGCCCGGCAGGTGGCGCGCCTTCTGCTCCTCGGTGCCGAAGGCGAGCAGCACGGGGCCCACCATTTGCGGGCCGAAGGGCACCGGCGCCGGCGCGCAGGCGAGGTAGCTTTCCTCCTCGAAGATGAACCTCTGCGACGGCGTCCAGCCCGGCCCGCCGGCGGTTTCCGGCCAGTTGGGGCACATCCAGCCCCGTTCCGAGACGGCGCGCATCCAGTCCACGACATCGTCGCGCGTGAGCAGGCTTCCGTCCCTTACCTTGTCGCGCACATCCTGCGGAAGCCGCTCCCGGATGAAGGCGCGCACCTCGTCGCGGAAGGCGCGGTCCCGGTCGGCAATGTCGATCCGCATCACGTCCCTCCCTGGCCCGCCGGCGAAGCTACGGCCTTCGCCCCGCCAACACAAGCAGCCCCGACGGCCCGCCTCAGAACATCCGCCCGCCGTCGGGAACCGGGCGTTCAGGGGCGAGCAGCACCACCTCGCCATCCTTGTCGGGGAAGCCCAGCACCAGCACTTCCGACATGAACTTGCCGATCTGCTTCGCCGGGAAATTGACCACGCCCGCCACCTGCCGGCCGACCAGCGCTTCCGGCTCATAGTGGGCCGTCAGCTGGGCGGAGGTCTTGCGCTCGCCGATCCCGGGGCCGAAATCGACCCAGAGCTTGATCGAGGGCCGGCGCGCCTCGGGATAGGGCTCCGCGCGCGTGACGGTGCCCACCCGGATATCGACCTTGAGAAAGTCGTCGAAGGAAATCGTCACTCTCGCGTCCCCCGGCTGCGAAGCGGCGCGGAACATGGCGCAGGCCCGGCTTCGCCGCAAGGTGCGCCGTTCCGGCGCGCGGGGGGAGGCCTTCAGGCGCCGTCTTCGGACTCATCGAGGCGTTTGCCGTCGAGTTCCCGTTCGCGGCGCGGCGCATCCGGGTCCGGACGGGCTGCGCCCCGCCGGGCGCGCCTCTCCTTCGCCTTGCTCTTTCTGGACGCGCGGGCCGCAGCCTTGCGCGCCTTGTTCAGATTGACGATCTCCGCCAACGGTCCGCCCGCTTCGTGTAAGTTCCCGTTTTCGCCGGTCCGGACCCTAGCACCGCGGGAGCCCGATGCGCAGACTTTCCGTCATCGCGATCGCCGTTGTGCTGGCCGCTGCCGGCCTTGCGGCCATCGCGTGGCAGGGTCCGCGCGCTCTCGACTGGTCCCATCTGGAGCCTCGCCTCCAGGAAGCGCTGGGCCGGGAGGTTTCCCTTGACGGCCCCGTCCGGCTGGACCTGTTGCCAAGGCCCGTTCTGACGGTTGCCGGCATCTCCGCCATCGACATCAGCGTGAGGGAGGCGAGGGCGGTTCTGGATACCGGGGCCCTGCTGGCCGGCAGCCTCGAGATCGACAGGCTGGAGTTCTCCGGGGTCGAGTTGACCTTCGACCGGTCCCTTGTGAGACCGCTGCCGCCGCTTCCCGCGCAGCACATCCGTTTCGAGGACAGCAGCATCGCTTTCGGGGATGCGGTGGTGCCTGTCGAAACCGCGACATTGACGGTCAGGGGGCCGGAAGGCCCGTACCGGCTGGAAGCGAAAGCGGCGTTGAACGGCCGGCCTGTCGATGTCACGGGCTCGGTCGGGAAATGGCGGGACCGCACATCCGTTACCGTTTCTGTCGGCGACGGCGGCATCGAGGCGGTCGCCGCCGGCGCGGTCGAGAAGAACCCGGCGGCCGGCTTTGTCTTCTCCGGGCGGTTCTCCCTGCGAGGAGCTGCCGGGTCGGCGTGGAACGGCAAGCTGGATTCGGAGTTCCTGCTCGGCCCCGACGGGGCGCGTTTCACGGGGATCGATGCCGTTGTAGCGGACCAGCGGTTCACCGGCGCGATTCGGGCGGACTGGCGGGGAGGGACCGAGATCGACGCGCGCCTCTCCACGCGTGTGCTGCTATTCGACCAGTGGCGCGACCTGCTGCCGCAACTCGCCGATTGGACGCCGGGCGCGAGCCTGCGGCTTGCGCTCAATGCCGGCGCCGTCCGGTTCGGAGACCGGACGGCGCGAAAGGTCGAAGCGGCGTTTCGGGGCGACGCGGACGGGTTCCGGATGGAACGCCTGGCCGCAGCGCTGCCCGGCGGAACGCGGGTGGAACTGGCGGGAGAGGGGCATGAGAGCGCCGCCTTCTCGCTGAAGACCAGAAACCTGCGCGCCCTGCTGCAGTGGCTCGGGATCGACCCCGGCGCGGTGGAAGAGGCGCGCCTGCGCGGACTGGAAGCGAATGGACGGTTGCGGCTTGCCGGACGGGGCGTTTCGCCGGAGGCGCTGCGGGCGCGGTTCGAAAGCGCCGATTTTGCGATCGAGGAGGTTCGCGGGCGTTTCGATGGCGCCCGGATCGAAGGCGGTTTCGGGCGGCAGAAGGGACAATTCGAAGCCCGGCTGGAGGCCGAAGACCTGCCGCTCGACGCCTACAGGCCGGCTTTGGAGGGTCGCGGCCTGTATCCGGGCAGGCTGCATCTGGACCTTGCGCGGACGCGGTTGCTCGGCGTTCCCGCAGCCAGGATGCAACTGGCCGCCGAATTGGGGGAGGAGGGAGACATCGTTCTGACCCGGCTGGCTGTCGAGGACGCGGGCGGCGTCTCGGGCGAGGCGAGCGGCAGGTTCGGCGGCAAAACCGTTTCGTTCCGGGTCGCCGGCCGGACGACTGACCTCGACCGCAGCGCCCGCCTTTACGGCTTGCCGCTTCCCGTTGTCGCGCGGGGTCTGGACGCCGTCGAATTCGAAGGCCGCGGCAAGGGCCTGTCGGACCTGCTGCCGATAGACGTCCGGGCCGAGGCCGGCGGCCGGACGCTGCGTCTCTCGGGCGAGCTCTCCGAATGGAAGCGTTTCGCGGGGCGCGTCCGGTTCGAAGGCCCGCTGCCGCCGCGTCTGCAGCCGCCGGACAATGACAGTCCCGTGGTGGCGGCGGCGTCGGTGTCGGCCGGGCGCGACCGCGCCGATTTCACGGATATCGAGTTTCGTCTCGGCAGGGTTCGGGTGCAGGGGACCGGCACCCTCTCGCTGGACGGCGGGCGGCCGGCGGTGCGGGCCGCGCTGGCGGCGGGCCGTGTCGATTTGCCGGCGCCCTCCCCGAATATCCCGGTCTGGCGGCGCAGGCCGCTCGAAACCGGCCGCTTCGGGGCATTCGATCTCGAGCTGGACCTCGGGGTGGAGGCGCTCGGCATCGGCGCGGAGACGCTGGAAGACGTGAAGCTCGGCCTTGCCCTGTCCCCAGAGGCGTGGCTGGTGAAGGCTGCCACGGCGGACTGGCGGGGCGGGCGGCTCGCATTCGATGGCGGCTATCTGGCCGAGGACGGGCGCGCGGGGATCAGACTGGAAGTGCGCGACGCCGTTCTGCCGGACCATGCGGGCCCTGGCCCGAGCGGCGCGCGGACCAACGCGCTTCTGGATCTGGCGGCGGAAGGCCGCAGCCCGCATGAACTCGTATCGACGCTTTCGGGCAAGGCGCGGTTTGAATTCTCGGGCGGGCGGCTGAACGGCCTCGACCCGGCCGCGGCAGAGAGCGCGCTGGACGAATCGTCGAGTGCGGCCGAACTCCTGCGCCGGCTGCGGCAGGCGCTGGTTTCCGGAAGCGGGCAACTTGTCTCCGGACGCTTCGAGGCCCGCATGGAGAGCGGCGTTGCCCGGCCCGTCGCGGGGAATATTGCGCTTGCGGCCGGCCGGGTTGCGGTTTCCGGGTCTGCCGATCTGGGGCGCCGCCTTTTGGACCTCACCGGCCGGCTTGCCTTTCCGGACCGGCCGGATACGCCGCCGCTCGGGTTCTCGGTGGCCGGCCCGCTGCATGATCCCGACCGCGTGGCGGAAGTGGAGGCCGTCGAGGCGCTGCTGCTCTCCGCGGGGCTGGCGGGCCTCGTCAGACCGAACGCGAACTGAGCCGGACCGCGCGCATGCCGGCGGCCTGCAGGGCTTCCAGCACCTGGCCGACATGGGCCTCGTCGCGCGTTTCGAGCGCGACCTCGATGTCGGTGAGCTTGATCGGCACATCCTCGAACCAGCGCTGGTGCTGGACATCGACGATATTGCCGCCGGCCCCGGCGATGGCCGCGGCGGCGCGGGCAAGCCCGCCGGGCTGGTCCTGTATCTCGATGCGCAGCCGGACGAGCCGCCCGCTCCGCACAAGGCCGCGCATCAGCACGGAGGCGAGTATGCGCGCGTCGATATTGCCGCCCGAGACGACGAGGCCGACGCGGCGGCCGCGGAAACGCTCGGGATGGGAGAGCACCGCGGCAAGCGCGGCGGCTCCCGCGCCCTCCGCCACGGTCTTCTCGATTTCGGCGAGCAATTGCACGCCGTGCTCCATGGCCGCCTCGTCCACCAGCAGGATGTCCTCGACCAGTTCGCGCACCACCGGCAGGGTGAGCGCGCCCGGCCGCTTGACGGCGATGCCTTCGGCGATGGTCGGGCCGCCCGGCGGCGCCGGCAGGTCCCTGAGCGCGTGGTGCATCGAGGGATAGCCGGAAGCCTCGACGCCGATCACGCGGGTCTCCGGGCTGAGGGCCCTTGCGGCAATCGCAATGCCCGCGATGAGCCCGCCGCCGCCGATGGGCACAACGAGGAAATCGAGGCCGGGCACGGCGCGCAGCATTTCGAGCCCCACCGTGCCCTGGCCCGCAACGATGCGCGCATCGTCATAGGGATGCACGAAAGTGAGGCCCTCCTCCTCCGCGCGCTCGTGAATGAACGTCTCGCCCTCGGCGATGGTCTCTCCTCTCAGGATGACTTCCGCGCCGAGGAACTCCGCCGCCCGGACCTTGCTGAACGGCGTCGCCTCCGGCATCACGATGGTGGCCGGAACGCCCATCCGCGCGGCGTGGTAGGCGACGCCCTGGGCATGGTTGCCGGCCGAAAGCGCAATGACCCCGGCCCGGCGCTGGGCCTCGTCGAGCTCGGCGAGATAGATGTAGGCGCCCCGGTCCTTGAACGAGGCGGTGTATTGCCGGTTCTCGAATTTGAGGAAGAGGTCGGCCCCGGAGATCGCGCTCAACGTCTCCGACCGCAGGAACGGCGTGCGGACGATACGCCCCTCCAGCAGACGGTCGGCTGCCTCGATGTCTGCAAGGGAAATGCTCATTCGGGCCGCAGAATCAGGTGATGGACCGGCGCCCGGGCCGGATCGAGGGAGATATAGGCGCCGTCCCGCCAGAGTTCCACAAGATCGTCGTAATGCGGCGAGAACGGGTTGCCTGACTGGCCGACGGACTGGATGAACCGGGACCTGTCAGGGTCTGCCAGGTCGTATATGGCCCGGTAGCCGGCGCCGTGGGCATGGCGGAACGGGTCGCGCTCATCGCGGAAGCGCGAGCCGCCCCGGTTCACCGTGGTCGGGCCCCCGCTGGTCGCGATCTCGCGGTTCAGGAGGCTCCCCAACAGCGGAATGCGCCCTGCGAGCGGGTGCGAGAAGCGGGCGCGGTGCGCCTCCCCCCAGGGCGGAGTCTCGCTGCCGTAGCGGTTCTGGAGGAACGCAACGGCGCGGCGGTGCGCCAGCGCGAGCCGATCGTGGCAGGTTTCCTTCGGTTTCGTGCGGACATCGTCGCACCAGGCGGGGCGGTCGAGCAACGCCCGGCGGAGCACCAGCGGCCGGTATGCCCACCAGTCGTGGAACAGCGGCCCCAGCTCGTCGGCGAACACGGCGCGCACGGCCTCTCGCATCCAGGCCATGTAGATCAGCGGCTCCGGCCTATGGCGGTCCATGTCGCCGTCCCACGCCCGGAGGCGCATATCGGGAACCGCAGCCAGCAGGTGAGGCAGCAATTCGCGCGCCGAGAGCGACACCGTATCGTTCTGTATCGTTGCATGGTCCGCTTGCGCGTTGAGCAGTTCGTGAATCCTGATCGCGCGGTAGGGCGCATTCCATTCGCGGCCGAGATAGTAAGGATAGGTCTCGTCCACGAGGCGGTTATTGGCGTTGACGATGCGCCCGGAACGGGGATCGGTCCGCCGCGGCAGCCGGTCGAAGGGGATGAGGCGGGACCATGTCGTCTCCCCGGACACTTCGAAGCCGCCGCGCCGGTCCGGAACCCGGCCGGGCGTGACGATGCCGATGCGGCCGGTCCTGTCCGCATAGACGATGTTCTGCTGCGGGGAGTGGAAATTGCGAAGGGCGGCGAGGAACTCCGGCCAGTCGCGCGCCCGGTTCAATCGACCGAGAGCCTCGGCGGTCCGGTCGTCGTCGCGGAAAGCCGGGCTCTCGACCGCCCAGCCTTCGGGCAGCGCATCGGAGAAATCGGAGACGACCACGCCCTTTCGGGTGCGGCGCAGTTCAAGTCCGACGCTGTCCCCCCAGCGCACCGCCACCTCCTCGCGGCGGATCGCGACGACCTCCGGTTGCGTGACGATATCCGCAGTGTCGGTGTAGGGCGTGGTCAGGCCCCAGGCGATGCTGCCATTGTGTCCCAGCACCATGAAGGGGATACCCGGGGCCGTGGCGCCCGCCAGCACGCCTTCCGGCGTCTCGATGCGCGCCAAGTACCAGGTGTTCGGGATCGTCAGGCCGAGATGCGGGTCATTGGCAAGCGCCGCCGGGTCGCTTACGGCCCAGACATTCGAGGCGCCGCTGCCGCCGAGGCCCGGCAGGGTCACCGGATCGTCCACCGAGGCGGGCGGCCACAGGTCCCTTATCTGCTCCGGCGTCAGCCGCTCCGCCATGTGCGCGCGCAGCGCCTCGGCCCGCCAATTGCCGATCAGCCTGAAGGCCATGACCCGCCCCCAGAGCATCGAATCCGCGACGCTCCACGGCTCGGGGTCGTAGAACAGGATTGCGAGTTCCCAGGGGAGCGCCCCGTCGCGCGCGCCCAGCCAGGCATTTACGCCGGCGGCGTACGCCTCCGTAACCCGCCGCAGGTCGGGAGGCAGCGCGGCCGCCTGGCTTTCCGCCTGATGCCGAAGGGCGAGACCGCGCGCATAGCTGTCGAAGTCGAGCGCGATGCTCCCGACCAGTTCGCTCATGCGGCCGGACCCGCCGCGCCGCATCAGCTCCATTTGCGCAAACCGGTCCTGCGCATGGGCATAACCCAGGCCGAATGCGGCGTCGGCAGAATTGCCGGCCCGGATCGTCGGGACGCCATAGCGGTCTCGCAGGATCTGGACCGGCCCTTCGAGGCCCGGCAGGCGTAGTTCGCCGTCGAGTTCGGGCAGGGAGGTGCGCAGCCAGAGCAACCCGGCTCCGACCGCCAGAATTACGGCAACCAGCAGGGCGGCGGCGAGGCGCAGCGTCCAGCGCCGCAACCGCCGCCGGATGTTCACGGCAGCCCGCTCATGCGGATGCCGCGACAGTACGCGCGGCCAGCTCCCCTAGGATTCGCTCCCGGTCCTGATCGACGTCCGGGGCCGTGGCGCGGGACGCCGGGTCGTCATAGCCGGAAAGCTTGATCGGGTTGCCCGCGACCTTGAGCCGGCCAGCGGTCGGGTCGTCCACCTCGACCACCATGTTGCGCGGCTCCACCTGGGGATGCGCCATCACGGTCCCGATATCGTTGATACCGCTTGCCGGTATGCCGGCCGGGTCGAGCAGGGCGAGCCAGTCGGCCGTGCTGCGGGCGGCGAGGATGGTCTCGATCTCGGCTTCGAGGCTCGCCTGGTTTTCATTCCGCAGATTGTTGGAGGCGTAGCGCGGGTCGTCCTTCAGGTCGGCTCGGTCGAGAATGTCGCAGAACCGCTGGAACATGATGTCGTTGCCCGCCGCGACGACCATCCAGCCGTCCAGTGTGCGGAAGGTCTGGAAAGGCGTGATCGAGGGATGCCGCCCGCCGAGCGGCCCCGGCGACACGCCGGTCGCGCCAAAGCGGGCGACCGCGTTTTCGCAGAGCGCGATCTGGCAGTCGAGCATAGAAACGTCGAGCTTCCGGCCCCGCCCGGTGCGGGCGCGGTCGTAGAGCGCCGTCACGATGCCGACGGTCGTGAACAATCCGGCGCCGATATCGCCGATGGACATGCCGACGCGGGTCGGCTCCTGGCCCGGCTGGCCGGTGATCGACATGATGCCGCCCATCGCCTGCACCACCATGTCATAGGCCGGACGCTTGGAATGGGGGCCTGAATGGCCGAAGCCGGAGCAGGCGGCGTAGATCAGCGCCGGGTAGCGGTCCTTCAGGTCATCCCAGCCATAGCCGAGCTTCTCCATCGTGCCGGGGCGGAAATTCTCCGCCACCACATCGGCGCCGGCAAGCAGCGCCTCGAAAACCGCGCGGTCGCCGTCGTCCTTGAGGTCGAGCGCGATGCTCTCCTTGCCGCGGTTGACGGAGATGAAATAGGCCGACTTGCCGTTGACAAACGGGCCGTATTCGCGGGCGTCGTCGCCGCGGCCGGGCGTCTCCACCTTGATGACGCGGGCGCCGAGCTCGGCCAGGATCATGGTGGAATACGGCCCCGCCAACACGCGGGTGAGGTCGATGACGGTGACGCCGCTGAGCGGCCCCGTGGTCTGCTGGGTCGTCATGGGCAAAGCGGCCCCCGGTTGCGGATGCTGGCATCCAGCATAAACCCGTCCGCATTGCCGTCACAGGGGCGGCCAGATTGGCGGCCGGGCCGAATTTGTCTTCAGGCCTCTAGCCCGGATATACGCCGTCCTTCGGGAAGAATGGGCGGACGAGGCCATTTCCGATCAATTCCGCGAACCGGCGATAGTTTCCCAGTTCGTGTCGAACCCTCCCGGCCACGATGGAGGGATGAACCCCCGCTTCCCGCGCCAGGGCGATAATTCGCAAAGCGGTGGCTTCCCCTGTGTCGAACGTCTGCCACAGTTTCGGCGGAATCAAGGCGTCTCCGGCCATGGTGTCGGCCTCCCGCTCGCGTTCCGCCTCGCCATTGCCGTCTTCCGGTTGGCCCAAGGACATGTCGTCCACGTAAATGGG
The DNA here is from genome assembly GCA_022827685.1 of Alphaproteobacteria bacterium. GTDB lineage: Bacteria > Pseudomonadota > Alphaproteobacteria > Bin95 > Bin95 > Bin95. The sequence continues at coordinate 42,069 of JAJEIH010000131.1, read as the reverse complement.
AGAACCTTCGCCCGCCGCATCGTCGAGATGCAGAAACACATGGGCCAATTCGTGCAGCAGGCAGAACCAGAAATTGTCGAGGCGGTCATAACGCAGGGAAAGGGCGACCAGGGGCGCGCCATCCGGACTGTACATCGCAGCGCCGTCCAGATAGGTTCTGTCAAGGTGGCGGAGCACCAGAAAGCGGATACCGGCCTTGCGCATCCGGGCGACCGCCTTTCGAGGTCCGTCTGGCTCGGCGCTCAGTCCGGCGAGTTCGCGCAGGAAGGCGGAACCGTCAATCTCGCGGGCGTCGAAGCTTGCATCAAGCGGCCGATCCTCGTTCGCCATTCTTACAGCCTGTGCGCACCAGGCCGTGAGCGCATGGGGCTCCGCCATCGCATTTTCGCGCGCGCCACGGCGGAACGACGCAGCACCGCTATCCGAACCGAATGCATCGGTCAGAAAAGAACGGACTAACTCCTCCTTCTTGTCCGAAACGGCTTTCACCGCAGGCAGCCAGCCACGCCGGATCATTTCCCGAACCGGGAAGCGGTTCCAGTCCCAGGCGGAGGCCCCCGGCAGGGATGCGCCCGGCCGTCCCAGAAGAATGTCGGCCGGGATGCTGAGATGAATGTGCAGGGCGCGGATCATGCCCAGGGTCAGGTCGCGTCGGCCGTTCAAGACCTCATAGACGCGGTTGCGTCCGCCGAAATAGGGGGCCACATCGGCAGCCGTAAGTTCAGCCTGGTCCATTCGGAAGCGGATCGCGTCGATCGGGTCGGGAGGCCCGATCGGGGTTGCGCGGCGTTCGTAAGCCTCGATCGCCAGGGCCAGCATCTCCAGTTCATCCTGCTGGTCAGGACTGCGGTCCTGCAGAACCATGAGGGCGTCAAGTTTTTCCAGCGCCGGTTCGTAGTCTGCTTCCGTCCTGACGGGACGGACGATGCTCATGGGTTTGTTCTCCTCTGTTCTCAAACGGTGTTGGCATTGATGCGGTCATATTCAGCATGGGTGCCGATCCATCGGACTTGGACGATTCCTTCGGCAATCGCGACTACCGCGATCAACCGGTATCGATTTCCCTTGATCCGAAAAACGATCCGTTGGCCTCCGGGCAGGATGGATGCTCTCGGATAACGCGATGTAATGTCGAGCGGTGTTTTCCACGATGCACCCTCGATCTCCGCTGTCCACGCTCGCAAAGGCCCGATCAAATCGGAATGTTTCTGGATTGCAGCATCGATATGGCGTCGGCCTGCAAGTTTCATATGTGAATTCCTCTTGAATTATTTGGCGCATGATCCTTAATCCTCCCTTATCAGGGATAGACCGTAAGTATTCCAAAACAAGTTGTCAATTGAATTATCCCATATTGGGTGAATTTATCTGTTGAGCCGCGCTATGCTCCCGGCCTGCCTTGAAGCCGTGGGGCGGACGGGGTATCGGTGCGGCTGGAATTTCCCCGGGGGGAGCGGCGCCGATGGCGTTGGACCGCGCGACCGTCGAGCGCATTGCCGCGCTCGCCCGCATCGAGATCGCCGAAGAGGAGGCGGACGCGCTCGCCGCCGAACTCGGCGCAATCCTGGGCTGGGTCGAAACCCTGAACGAGGTCGATACCGCCGATGTCGCGCCGATGACCTCGGTTGGCGGCCACAGCCTGCCCTGGCGCGCCGACGAGGTGAACGACGGCGGCTACCCGGACCGCATCCTCTTCAATGCGCCCGATGCCGCCGGCGCCTTCTTCGCCGTGCCCAAGGTGGTGGAATGATGCGCCGCCTCGGCGTGGCGGACATTCGCGCGGGCCTCGCAAGCGGCGAGTTCTCGGCGGTCGAGCTGGTGGAGGACCGGCTGGCGGCACTGGAGGGCGCCGAAACGCTGAATGCCGCGGTCACGCTTATGCCGGAGCGGGCGCTGGAAGCGGCCCGGGCGGCGGACCGTCGGCGGTCGGCGGGGGAAGCGGCGCTGCCGCTCGACGGCGTGCCGGTTGCGGTGAAGGACCTGTTCTGCACCGAGGGCGTGCGCACCACGGCATCGTCGGCCATGCTGGAGGACTTCGTCCCGCCCTACGAGTCGACGGTGACCGCCAATCTCGTCGCAGCCGGCGCGGCGCTTGCCGTCAAGACCAATCTCGACGAGTTCGCCATGGGCTCCTCCACCGCGACCTCGCATTTCGGCCCCGCGGTCAATCCCTGGAAAGCGACAGGCGATCCACGCCCGCGCGCGCCGGGCGGCTCCTCGGGCGGGTCGGCGGCCTTGGTCGCGGCCTCCGTCGTGCCGGCCGCGCTCGGCACCGATACCGGCGGCTCGATCCGCCAGCCGGCGGCCTTTTGCGGCGTTGTCGGCCTCAAGCCCACCTATGGGCGGTGCTCGCGCTGGGGCATCGTTGCCTTCGCCTCCTCGCTCGACCAGGCGGGGCCGCTGACCCGGAGCGTGCGCGACGCGGCCATCCTGCTCGCCGCCATGGCGGGCCATGACCCGAAGGACTCGACCAGCGCGCGCGAGGCCGTGCCGGATTTCGAGGCCGCGCTCGGCGGCGGCGTGCGCGGCCTGCGCGTCGGCGTGCCGCGGGAATACCGGGTGGACGGCATGCCGGACGCTCTGGACGCGCTCTGGCGCAAGGGGGCCCGCTGGCTGGAGGAGGCCGGCGCGGAGATCGTCGATATCTCGCTGCCGCACACACATTATGCGCTGCCGGCCTATTACATCGTGGCGCCTGCCGAGGCGTCATCCAACCTCGCCCGTTACGACGGCGTGCGCTACGGTCTCCGCGCCCCGGCCGAAGTCGTCGAGGAGCAATATGCGCGCACCCGCCGCGCCGGATTCGGGGCCGAGGTGCGCCGGCGGGTGCTGATCGGCACCTATGTGCTCTCGGCCGGCTATTACGACGCCTATTATGCCAAGGCGCAGCGGGTGCGCCGGCTGATCGCCCGTGACTTCGAGCAGGCGTTCGGGAAAGTCGATGCCGTGCTGACGCCGACCGCGCCGACCGCCGCTTTCCCGCTCGGGGAGAAGATGGACGACCCGATTGCGATGTATCTGAACGACGTGTTTACCGTGCCGGCGAGCCTGGCGGGCCTGCCTGGGGTCTCGGTGCCTGCGGGACTCGACGGCGCGGGCCTGCCGCTCGGCCTGCAACTTATCGGCCGGCCGTTTGACGAAGCGACGGTGCTGCGCGCGGCCGAGGCGCTGGAAGCCGCTGCCGGGTTCGACGCCGAGCCGGAGTTCGTGCGGTGAGCGCCCTCATCGAAGGCCGGGACGGCGTGTGGGAATACACCATCGGACTCGAGGTCCATGCGCAGGTGGCCTCCTCCGCGAAGCTGTTTTCCGGGGCGCCGGCTACCTTCGGCGCGGACCCCAACACCCAGGTCAGCCTTGTCGATGCCGCCATGCCGGGCATGCTGCCTGTCATCAACCGGGTCTGCATCGAGCAGGCGGTGCGAACCGGCCTCGGTTTTGGCGGCGCCATCGCCCGCCACTCGGTGTTCGACCGCAAGAACTACTTCTATCCGGACCTTCCGCAGGGCTACCAGATATCGCAATACACGCAGCCCATCGTGTCCGGCGGGTCGGTGGAGATTCCCGGTCGAACGGTGCGGATCACCCGCCTGCACCTGGAGCAGGATGCCGGCAAGAGCGTTCACGACCGGGACCCGGACCGGACCCTGATCGACCTGAACCGCGCCGGCGTGGCGCTCATGGAGATCGTGAGCGAGCCGGACCTGCGGAGCCCGGAAGAGGCCGCCGATTTTCTCACGCGCCTCCGCGCGCTCCTGCGCTGGCTCGGCACCTGTGACGGCAACATGCAGGAGGGGTCGCTGCGCTGCGACGCCAATGTGTCGGTGCGCCGTCCCGGCGCCGAGCTCGGCACGCGGACGGAGATCAAGAACCTCAACTCGATCCGCTTCCTGCGCGAGGCCATCGAATTCGAGGGGCAGCGCCAGGTCGAGGTCATCGAAGGCGGCGGGGAGATCGAGCAGGAGACGCGGCTCTTCGACCCGGACCGGGGCGAGACCCGGGCCATGCGCACCAAGGAAGATGCGCACGACTACCGCTATTTCCCGGACCCCGACCTGCTGCCGCTCGAACTCGACGAGGACTTCATCGAGGAAATCCGCGCCGCCATGCCGGAGCTTCCGGAAGCGCGCCGCAGCCGCTTTACCGGGGAACTCGGCCTCTCCGATTACGATGCAGACCTGCTGACGGCGGAACGCGCCCGGGCGGACTATTTCGAATCCGCCGCGGCAGGGCGGGACGCCAAGCAGGCTGCCAACTGGGTTGCGGGCGAGCTTCTCGGCCGGCTGAACAGGGAAGGGCTGGAGATCGAAGCGGCGCCCATCCCGGCGGCCCGGCTCGGCGAGCTTGTCGACCTTGTCGGCGACGGCACGCTCTCCGGCCGCATGGGCCGGGAGGTGTTCGAGGCGATGTGGGAAACCGGTAAACCCGCTGCCGCCATCGTCGAGGAGCGGGGCCTCAAGCAGATTTCGGACACGGGCGCGCTCGAGGGCCTTGTGGACGAATTGCTGGCCTGCGAGGCAGACAAGGCGGCGGAATACCGCGCCGGCAGGACCAAGCTCCTCGGCTTCTTCATCGGGCAGGTGATGAAGGCGACCGGCGGCAAGGCCAATCCGAAAGTGGTGAATGAACTTTTGCGCTCAAAACTGGAGGTCTAAAGGGAATGGTGAAGGACAAGGCGGTTCTGATTACCGGGGCCGGCAGCGGCATCGGCGAGGCTTGCGCGCATGCGTTCGCCGCCGCCGGCGCGCGGCTCGCGCTTGCCGATATCGACAAGGCGGCGGCCGAGCGGGTGGCGGAGGCCTGCGGCGGTGTCGGGGCCGTGATCGAGGCCGATTGCGGCGATGTCGCGTCCATCGAGGCGATGGTGGAAGCGGCGGCAAGCGCGCTTGGCGGCCTCGACGCCTCGGTCAACAATGCCGGCGTCACCCGCCACGCGGACATCATGGAACTCACCGAGCAGGACTGGGACCGCATCCACCGGGTCAACTCCAAGGGCGTGTTCTTCTGCCTGCAGAGCGTGGCGCGGCAAATGATCGCCCAGGGCCGGGGCGGGCGGATCGTCAATATCGCCTCCATTGCGGGGCGCGGCTTCAAGGGCACCTCCAACGCCGCCTACGCCGCCAGCAAAGGCGCGGTCATCTCGCTCACCAAGACCGCCGCCCAGCAATTGGGGCAATACGACATCAATGTGAATGCCGTCTGTCCGGGCGTCACATTCACCGCGCTCGTGGAGCAGCTCGTCCGCGACCGCTCGGCCGCGCGCGGCATTTCGGCGGAGGAGATGCGCCGCAGCATGGAGGCGCCGATTCCCATCGGGCGCGGCAACGACCCCGCGGATATCGCGGCGCTCTGCGTCTTCCTGACCGGGCCGGGCTCGCGCAATGTCACCGGACAGGCCTGGAACGTGGACGGCGGGCTGGTGCCGAGCTGATCCGGATTCAGAGTCCTTTTTCGAGAACCCGGAGGGGCGCGCCGTCGGCTTCCAGCCCGGCGCCGTCCCCGATGCGGTCGAGGCGCAGCAGCGCGAGGCCGAGCCCGTTCAGGCTGGAGCGCATTTCCCCGACCGGGCGTCCGGCAACCGCGATTCGCGCGCCCGGCTCGACCGGGCCGTCGAGCGCCACCGGCACGAGCTGCTTCCGCACGGCGCCGCGATAGTGGGTGCGCGCCGTGACTTCCTGGCCGACATAGCAGCCCTTCTCCCAGTCCACGCCGTTCAGCCGTTCGAACCCGCTTTCCAGCAGGAAGGCCTGGCCGACCGGCATGTCGCGCGAGCCGTCCGGAGCGCCCAGCCGGTAGCGCAGGGCCTCATAGTCGGCGAAGTTTCCTTCCGGCAGGCCGGTCGGCGCGTCCGCCGGGCGCAGCAGCCGCACCCCGAACCTGCCGTCGCGCGGATCGACATAGGCGATGCCGGCGCCGGAGCGCGCGGCCTCGCCCGGCCCGGCGCCGGCGAGGCCGAAATGCTCCGCCCCCAGCGGCGCGGCCTCCACCGTCCAGCCGGCGCTTGCATCCTCGATGGCGATCTTCGCCCGCAGCCGGTAGCGCCTGAGCCGCTTCGAGAGATCGTCCAACCGGTCCGACTCGCCGTCGAGATAGACCGTGCTCCCGCATTCCACCGCGAAGACGTCGTGCAGGAACTTGCCCTGCGGGGTCAGCAGCGCGGCATAGACGGCGCTTCCGGCGCGCACCCGTTCCATGTCGTTCGACAACAGGCCCTGCAGAAAGCCGTGGACGTCCTCGCCCGAAAGCGCCAGAACGCCCCGGTGGGGCAGGGGAATGCAGGCGGGGATCATGGTCGCCTTTGTCGCCTTTCCCGCTCCGGCGCGCAAGGGATGAGAGACCATGGACCGACTGGAGATACGCCGCCCGGACGACTGGCATGTCCATTTCCGCGAGGGCGAAATGCTGCGCGCGGTCGTGCCGTTCACGGCGCGGCAGTTCGCCCGCACCATCGTGATGCCGAACCTTGTGCCGCCGGTGACGGACGGCGTCCGCGCCCGCGCCTACCGCGACGAAATCCTGGCCGCCCTGCCTCCCGACTCGGGGTTCGAGCCGCTGATGACCTGCTACCTGACGGACGGCCTCGACCCGGCGGTCATGGAGGACGAGGTCTTTACCGCCGCCAAGCTCTACCCGGCCCATGCGACCACCAATTCCGCCCACGGCGTGACCGACATTGCCGCCTTGCGCCCGGTGCTGGAGCGGATGCAGCGGATCGGCAAGCCGCTGCTCATCCACGGCGAGGTGACGCATCCCGAAGTCGATGTCTTCGACCGCGAGGCGGTGTTCGTGGAGACGGTGCTGGCCGGGCTCCGGCGCGACTTCCCGGAACTGAAGATCGTGCTGGAGCACGTCACCACGGCTGACGGCGTCGCTTTCGTCGAGGAAGCGGACGGGCCGACGGCCGCCACGATCACCCCGCACCATCTCGTCATAGACCGCAACGACCTGCTGGTGGGCGGCATCCGCCCGCATCTCTATTGCCTGCCGGTCGCCAAGCGCCGCCGCCACCGGGACGCGCTGCGCCGGGCGGCAGTCTCCGGCAGCCCGCGCTTCTTCCTCGGCACCGATACCGCGCCCCATGCCGTCAGCGACAAGGAGACCGCCTGCGGCTGCGCCGGCATCTTCTGCGCGCCAACGGCTCTGGAGGTCTATGCCCAGGTCTTTGACGAGGAAGGCGCGCTCGACCGCCTGGAAGCCTTTGCGAGCCTGAACGGCCCCGCCTTCTACGGCCTCCCGCCGAACGAAGAGCGTATGGTTCTGGAACGCCGCACTTGGGAAGCGCCCGGCGCTCTCGCCGTCGGCGGCGCTGCCATCCTCCCCTTCCGCGCCGGCGAACGTCTGGAATGGCGGATTGCGGAATCCTGATTCTTTACTAATTGACTATTTGTAAAGAAATGGTATCGTGCGTTGGAATCGGTCATGTCGGGAAGGAAAGCCTCATGCCGCGGGTGAGCGCCAAACGCCAGATTACGCTGCCTGTCGATCAATGCAGGGAAGTCGGGATCGGGCCGGGGGACGAATATCGCAGCTATGTCGCGGACGGCCATATCACCATCGTGCGGATGACTCCCGGTGCGGCAAAAGGGTTTCTGCGGGACGTTGTCAGCGACCCGGCCGTCAGCGACGAGGAATCCCTGGAGGATGCGCTTGACAGGTCGGCGCCTTGATCGCTGTCGATACGAATGTCCTGCTCCGGTATTTGCTGCATGACGACGAAGCCCAGGCAACGCGCGCGGAGGCCGTTTTCGAGACGGGAGAGACCATTCTGGTCACGGATGTCGTGCTGGCGGAAACCGTGTGGACGCTTGCCGGCCGCAGATACCGGCTGACGGAGACAAAGCTGATGGCCACTCTCGAACGGCTGTTCAGCGATCCGTATATCCGTTTCGAGGACAACCGGGCCGTGTGGCGCGCCCTGCAGGCATTCCGGAGCGCAGCGCCGGCGGGCGAGGCCGGATCGGCCAGGAGCGTCGGCTTCGCCGATGCGTTGATCGTGTACAAGGCCATGCAGGCGGCAGCGGACGAGGGCAAAGAGTTGACGGTCTATACCTTCGATGCGGCGATGCAGCGCCTGCCGCATACCGCGCCGCCCTGAAGACGATCGGCCTGTCGCCCTAGTCGCGCGCAAGTGCGCACAGGGGGCGGGCGAGGAGGCGCTGGACATAGCGGCGGAGCGCCGGGAATTCTTCGAGATGCCCGAGCCGCCGGGCCCAGTTGAGGCACCAGCCGACGATGATGTCGGTCACGGTGAACCGGTCTTCGACCAGATAGTCATGCTGCGCCAGATGCGCCTCCGGCACCGCCGCGCTGCGCTTGAACATCTTCACGTTCTGCTCGAAGGCGGCGGTAATGCGCTTTTCCTCCGGCAGCACATACTGGTTGACGGCGTTATTCCAGAGCCACGCCTCCATCTCGGCGAGGCAGAAGGCGACCCACTGGTCGTGCTCGGCGCGCGCGAACGTGCCGGGCGCGGCGATCAGGTTTGCGGCGGGCGCGCGGTCGGCGATGTGAGTGCAGATGGCCGTGGACTCGAACAGCGGCCGCCCGTCGATGACCGCCGCCGGTATCTTCGCCAGAGGATGATACCGGCGCATTTCCTCCAGACTCGTCATGTCGCGCCGGTCGATCGCGGCATAGTCGATCCCCGCTTCCTGCAGGGTCCACTGGCAACGCGCGGACCGGTTGGTGCCGGTGCCGAACAGGGTCACTTCCATGTCGTGAGACTCCTCTGCGCCTATAGCCGGGCGGCGAAATCGAATATCGCGTCGGCCACCCGCTCCGGCGCCTCGATGGGGGCGCCATGGGCGAGGCCGTCCAGCACCAGGGCCCGGGCATCCGGAATGGTCCGGGCAAGCGCGCGGCTCATGGCAGGGGTGGAATTGATGTCATGCTCGGCTGTCATGGCGAGGGTAGGGCAGGCGATGCGCCCGGCTTCCTGCGCGAGTTCGGCGTCCGCCGTCGCGAATACCCGGTAGGCGGCGAGATAGGCGGCGGGGTCGTTGGCCAGCAGGCGGCGGCGAACCGGCTCGACAACTTCCGGCGAGCGGCTACGGAACTCTTCCGTGAACCATCGTTCGATGGCCGAATCCGCCATGCCGGCGGGGCCGTCCCGCTCTACCGCGGCGAGGCGCTGCATAATGGCGGCGCGCTGCCGTTCGTCCCGGTCGAACACGGCGTTCATCAGCACCAGACCCCGGAGCGCGTCCGGCCTGTCCAGCGCGAAGCGTTGCGCCACCATCGCGCCCATGGAAAAGCCGACGATGACCGGCGCGCCATCGAGGCCGTTCACGACCTCGCCCAGCGCATCGGCAAAGGTCGCCAGCGTCACCTCGCCGGCCGGCATTCCGGCCTCACCGTGGCAGGGCGTGTCGTAAGCGGTGCAGTCGAGCCTGCCGGAGAGGCAGCGCATGACCCTGCCCCACATGGACCGGTCGAGGCCGACCCCGTGAATCAGAACGAGGGGCGGGAGCCCGTCGGCCGTGCCGTCGGCGCTCATGCGAAGGCGGGCACCACTTCGTCGATGAACAGGCGGAGCGACTCCTGCTTCTCGCTGAAGGGCATCCCGTTGTCGATCCAGAGGCTGTACTGGTCGAACCCCATCGCCTCGTAGGTCTTGAGCCGGGCAATCACCTGCTCAGGCGTGCCGACGACATTGTTGGCGCGCATCTTGTCCGGCGAGAACATGTCGAGCTTTGCCATCTCCTCTTCCGTCAGCGGCTGGATCATGCCCTGGTCGATGGGCCGCTCATTGCGGAACCAGGCGCCGAAATGGCAGTAGAACCGGCTGAGCGCCCGCGCTCCGGCCTCTACCGCCTCCTCGTCGGCCGCGACATGGGTGTGGCGCAGCAGCATGATCCGTGGCCGCGGGACTTCCGGGTGGGCGGCGCAGGCATCCTCGAAGCGCTGCATCAGCCGCTCCACCTCGTCATCGCCCTGCCAGAGCGGCGTCACCTGCACATTGCACCGCTCGGCGACGGCGAATTTGTGGCTCTCGGGGTCCCGGGCGGCAATCCACAGCGGCGGATGCGGGCTCTGGACTGGTTTCGGGGAAGAGGTGGTCTTCGGGAACTGCCAGCGCTCTCCGTCATGCTCGTAATCGCCCTGCCAGAGCTTCTTCACCGCCGGCACCGTCTCGCGCAGCGCCGCGCCCGCCGAAGCGGCGTCGAGGCCCGGAGACAACCGCTCATATTCGAAGCTGTAGGCGCCGCGCGCGATCCCGAGCTCCAGCCGCCCACCTGTCACGATATCGGCCAGCGCCGCCTCGCCCGCGAGCTTTATCGGGTGCCAGAAGGGCGCCACGATGGCTCCGGTGCCGAGGCGGACATGTTTCGTCCTGTTGGCGATGTCGGCGAGCGTGATGAACGGGTTCGGCGTGATGGTGAAATCCATCCCGTGATGCTCACCCGTCCAGATGGCCTCGAAGCCGCCCTCGTCCGCCATCCGGCAGAGCTCCAGGGACTCCCGGTAGAGCTCGGCATGGTCGCGGTCCGGGGTCAGCCGTTCCATGTGGACGAACAAGGAAAATTGCATTGTCCGACTCCCAGAACGCGGCCGGCAGAGGAGCAGATGCCTTAATAGCACGAGAGGACGGTTTACCGCCGTGCCAATTCCCCCGTTGTCCTGCGGTTGGCAGCCTGTTCGTTCCCTCCGGACAGGGTTGGGGCAGGGCGCTCGAAGGGGTACAGACGCGGTGGACATTTGAGGGATCGGACCGGATAGATGGGTGACACCGGGGGCGGGCTGCCGCTCCGCATTTCCAACCGGGCTGCCAGAAGGCTGTTTCTCGACCGGCACGGCCTTTGCCGGCCGCCGCCGGGCGAGGGCCTTGCCGGGCTGATCGAACGCCTCGGCTTCGTGCAGGTGGACAGCATCGCCACGGTCGAGCGCGCCCACCACATGATCCTGGCCTCGCGGCGCAGGAGCTACCGGCCGCAGCAGCTCGACCACCTGCTGGAACGGCGGCGGGCCCTCTTCGAGCACTGGACCCACGATGCCTCGGTCATCCCGATGTCGTTCTATCCCCACTGGCGGCTGCGCTTCCGCCGCGATGCCGAAATGCTGCGGGCGCGCTGGCGCAGCTGGCGGCGCGCGGGGTTCGAGGAGCGGTTCGACGACGTGCTGGAGCGGATTCGGGAGCATGGGCCCGTCATGGTGCGCGACTTCGAGGGCGGCCGGCAACGCACGGAGGCGGGCTGGTGGGACTGGCACCCCTCCAAGACGGCGCTGGAATTCCTCTGGCGCACGGGCTCGCTGGCGATCTCCCGGCGCGAAGGCTTCCAGAAGGTCTTCGACCTTGCCGAGCGGGTTGTGCCCGACGCCTACCGGAGTATGGCGCCGGGCGAGGAGGAAACGCTCGACTGGGCCTGTTCGGGAGCGCTCGACCGGCTCGGCTTCGCCACGCCCCGGGAGATCGCGTCCTTCTGGGATACGACCTCGCTCGCGGAGGCGCGCGTCTGGTGCGCCGCGCAGGATGCCGGCATGCTGATGGAGGTCGAAGTGGAAGGCGCCCGGCCCGGCCAGATACGCCGGCTGTTCGCGCGGCCGGACATAGGCGAGCAGGCGGAACGGGCGCCCGAACCGCCCGGCGGCGTGCGGGTGCTGAGCCCCTTCGATCCGCTGCTGCGGGACCGCAGGCGGGCCGAATGGCTCTTCGGCTTCCGATTCCGTATCGAAATCTTCGTGCCGGAGGCCAAGCGCGAATACGGCTACTACGTCTTCCCGCTGCTGGAAGGCGACCGGCTGATCGGGCGCATCGACATGCGGCGCAAGGAAGGCCGGCTGCGCGTCAGTGCGCTCTGGCCGGAGCGGGGCGTGCGTCTCGGCAAGGGGCGGATGGACCGCATCGGTCGTGAGCTCGGCCGCATCGCCCGTTTCGCCGGCTGCGACGGCCCGGTCTTCGAAAACGGCTGGATCAGGGAGACGCGGGAATAGCCTGCAAGGCGATGGCGTCCTCGAGCCAGGCGCGCGCATAGGCCTCGAAGGAGCGGCCGACATAGAGGCGCCAGATGCCGCCTCCGCGCGGCTCCAGCAGCACATGCGCGCGTGCGAGGGCGGTTTGTGCGCAGGAGCCGGGCCGAAGCGCGTCGAGATCGAGCCGGCAGCCGGAGGCCAGGACTTCCGTCGCGCCGGAGCCCGAGAGTTCGAGAACCGCGCGGGCCTCGCTCACATCGACGACGGCGGCATGCTGCCCCTCAAGCGCCTCCTCCAGCGCACCGGCCAGTTCCGCCTCCGACACGACCAGCCATTCGTCGGGTCCGAGCCACAAGGCCCGCCCCATTGCCGTCGTGTTCGGCGTCCCGGGCAAATCGGCGTCCAGCACACCGGAGACGGCGGTATGAAATTCCGCCCCACCGCCCCGCAATATCGTTAGGCTGAGGCCGTCAATCTCGCGGACCTCAGCCATCGAGCCGCGCTCCTTCGCGGTCATAGAAGACCGGATCGACGATCTGCACCCGGCTCTCGCCCGTCGTGGCCGAGGCCCAGACCCGGTCGCCGTGGCGCGCCCGCCCGCCCTTGACGAGCGCTAGCGCAAAGCCGCGCCCCATCGCCGCGCTCCAGTAGCTGGAGGTCACATGGCCCAGCATCGGCACGGGCGGAGACCCTCGCGGCGTCTCGATAATCTGCGCCCCCTCCTGAAGCACTTCCGCCGGATCCTCCGGCAGGAGTCCGACCAGTTGCTTGCGGTCCGGCCTCCGGCTGTCCGGGCGGGCGAGGGAGCGGCGGCCGATGAAGTCCTTGCGGGAGGAGACCATCCGTTCCATTCCGAGATCGACTGGCGTCACCGTGCCGTCGGTCTCGTGGCCGACGACGATGAAGCCCTTTTCGGCCCTCAGCACATGCATCGCCTCGGTGCCGTAAGGCACGGCGCCGGCCTCGACCAGGCGCTCCCAGACCGGCAGGCACCGCCGCCAGGGCAGGTTTACCTCGTAGGAGAGCTCGCCGGTGAAGGCGATGCGGAAAATGCGGCCCGGCGCGCCGCCGATCCGGGCCTCGCGCATGGACAGGAAGGGGAAGGCCGCCGGGTCCAGGTCGATATCCTCGACAAGGGGCTCCAGCAGCGCCCGCGCCTGCGGCCCCGAGACGGTGATCGTGCCCCACTGCTCGGTCACCGAAGTGCAATAGACCTGAAGGCCCGGCCACTCGGTCTGGAGCCATTCCTCCAGCCATTCCAGCACGGCGGCGGCATTGCCGCTCGTCGTGGTCATCAGGTAGCGGTGCTCGCCGGTCCGGGTCGTGACCCCGTCGTCGAACACCATGCCGTCCTCGCCGAGCATCAGCCCGTAGCGGCAGCGTCCGACGGCCAGCGTCTTCCAGCCGTTCGTATAGATGCGGTTCAGGAGCTCCGCCGCATCGGGGCCGCGAATGTCGATCTTGCCGAGCGTGGAAGCGTCGAGAATGCCGGCAGCCTCGCGTACGGCGCGGCATTCGCGCGTGACCGCCTCGCGCATGGTCTCGCCGCCCCTCGGGTAGTAGCGCGCCCGGCGCCACTGGCCGACCGGCTCGAACACGGCCCCGTTGGCCTCCTGCCAGTCCTGCATCGGCGTGCGGCGCACCGGGTCGGCGAGCGCGGCGATATTGCGCCCCGCCAGCGCGCCGAAGGGCACCGGCGTGTAGGGCGGGCGGAAAGTGGTATGGCCGACTTCCGCCGGGGGCCTTCCCAGCCCGGCCGCCATCAGCGTGAGCCCGTTGACGTTGGAGGTCTTGCCCTGGTCGGTCGCCATGCCGAGGGTCGTCCAGCGCTTGAGATGCTCGACCGAGTGCATGCCCTCGCGTCTGGCAAGCGCGACATCGGCGGCGGTCACATCGTTCTGGAAATCGACGAACGCCTTGCTGCGGCCGGCGGGCGGGGCAGTCTGCGCGAGCGCCGGACGCTGCGGGCGTTCGGGCGGGGCCGGCGGCGCCGGCGCATCGAAGCCGAGCTCGCGGGCGAAGGCAGCGCCCGCCTCCGCTCCCTCCGCGATGCAGCCTTCGAGATCGAACCGGCCGGCCGCCGCGCCGACGGACCGCTCCGCCTGCGCCGAACGACCGGGAACGAATGTCTGCAACCGGTCGTCCCAGCGCAGCGTCCCGCGGGACTGGCTGAAGAGATGCACTGCCGGGTTCCAGCCGCCGCCCATGGCAATCAGGTCGCAGGCGATCCGCCGCGCGGCCCCCTCCGACTCGATCTCGATCCCGGTTACGGCGCGGCGCCCGAGGGTTCGCAAGGGAACCGCGCCGCGCAGCACGGGCAGATCGTCGGCGTCTGCCGTGCTGTCCGCGCGCAGATCGACAAACGCCGCGACCTCGCCGCCGTGCCGGGCGAATTCGCGGGAGGCGGCATAGACGGAGTCATCATTGGCGAGAAAGACGGCGCGGCTGCCCGGCAATACGCCGTAGCGATGGATATAGGCGGTGACGGAACGCGCCAGCATGACGCCCGGACGGTCATTGCCGGGAAAGACCAGCGGACGCTCATGCGCGCCGGTCGCCAGCACCACCCGGCGGGCGCGGACATGCCATATGCGCTGGCGCGGCCGGCCGGCGCGTTCCGAGGGCGAAAGGCCTTCCGTCAGCCGCTCGGCCAGCGCCACGAAATTATGGTCGTAATAACCGAAGGCCGTGGTGTGGGGCAGCAGCAGCGCGGATGTGCCGGCCAGCATCCGTTCGGCCCATGCGGCGCCGTCCTTGTCCTCGACGCGCTCGGGACCGTCCAGCAGTGAGCCGCCGGGATGCGGGCGCTCGTCCGCCAGCACGACGCGCGCGCCGGAAGCAGCGGCCGCATGGGCCGCCGCGATGCCCGCCGGTCCGCCGCCCACGACCAGGACGTCGCAATGGGCATGGCGGTGCTCATAGCTCTCGGGGTCCGGTTCGCGCGGTGCGCGCGCCAGGCCCGCCATGCGCCGGATTGCGGGCGCGTAGATGCGATTCCACCAGGAGGGCGGCCACATGAAGGTCTTGTAGTAGAAGCCGGCGACGAACAGGCCGGACGCCAGCCCTGTAAGCGCGCCCAGGTCGAAGCGGAGCGACGGCCAGCGGTTGACGCTCTCGGCGGCGAGCCCGTCGTAAAGCCCGATTTCGGTGGCGCGCAGATTGGGCTCCGCGAAAGGACCCGGCTCCAGCAGGACGAGCGCGTTCGGCTCCTCCGCCCCGGCGGCCATCACGCCGCGCGGCCGGTGGTATTTGAAGCTGCGGCCGAAGAGCCGCACGCCATTGGCCAGCAGGGCAGATGCGAGCGTGTCGCCGGGATGGCCGGTGTAGCGCCTGCCGTCGAAACGGAACGCGACGGTGCGCGACCGGTCGATCCGGCCGCCGGCCGGCAGGCGGCGCGGCCCTGTCACGCCGCCGTCTCCGGGAGGTCGGGCCGGGGCGCCCCCATGGGATAGACGGCGACCACCTCGTGGCTCGCCGTATGGCGGAGCACGTTGAACCACCGCCGGCAGCCCTGGGCGTGCATCCAGCGCTCGGCATGGACGCCCCTGGGATTGGCGCGCATGAACAGGTAGTCGGCCCAGGCCTCGTCGGAGAGCGCGTCCGGGTCCTCGGGCCGTGCGATATGCGCCTCGCCTCCGTAGTGGAACTCCGTTTCGTCGCGCCCGCCGCACCAGGGACATTCGATGCGCATCATGGCCGGCCCCTCTCCTAATGCGCGACGGCGGCGGCGCCGTGCTCGTCGATCAGCGCGCCGGAGGTGAAGCGGTCGAGAGCGAAGGGCGCGTTCAGCTTGTGCGGCTCGTCGCGGGCAATGGTGTGCGCGAAGGCCCACCCGGAGCTCGGCGTCGCCTTGAAGCCGCCCGTGCCCCAGCCGCAATTGATATAGAGGCCCTCGACCGGCGTTTTCGAGACGATGGGCGAGGCG
The DNA here is from genome assembly GCA_022827685.1 of Alphaproteobacteria bacterium. Classification (GTDB taxonomy): domain Bacteria; phylum Pseudomonadota; class Alphaproteobacteria; order Bin95; family Bin95; genus Bin95. The sequence goes on along the minus strand of JAJEIH010000131.1, from coordinate 26,237 downwards.
TCCGGGCAGACATCGACGATGCCACCCCAGCTTCTCAGCAGCCGCGCCCGGCTGAAGGCGGGAAAGAGCTGCATCAGCGCCGCAAGCTGGTCCTCCAGCACATGCAGCCCGCCCCGCTGGCCGTAGCTGTTGAAGGCGTCGATGCCGGCGCCCAGCACAAGCTCGCCCTTGTCGGACTGGCTGATATAGACATGCACGGCGTTCGACATGACGACGCAGTCGAGCACCGGCTTCAGCGGCTCGGAGACCATAGCCTGCAAGGGGTGGCTCTCGACCGGCAGGCGCAGGCCCGCCATTTGCGCCAGCACCGAGGAATGGCCGGCCGCCACCAGCGCCACCTTCCTCGCACCGATGAAGCCCCGGCTCGTCTCGACGCCCGTGACGCGCCCGCGCACCCGCCTGATGCCGGTAACCTCGCAATGCTGGACGATATCGACGCCGCGCGCATCGGCCCCGCGCGCATAGCCCCACGCCACGGCGTCGTGCCGGGCGACGCCGCCGCGCCGCTGCAAGGTCGCCCCGAGCACCGGGTACCGCACGTCGGGCGAGATGGAGATCGGCGGGCAGAAGGCTTTGACGCCCTCCGCGTCCAGCCACTCGGCGTCCACGCCGTTCAGCCGGTTGGCGTTCACCCGGCGGATGGACTCCCGGACGTCGTGCTCGGTATGCGCCAGGTTCATCACGCCGCGCTGGCGCAGCATCACATTGAAGTTGAGCTCGCGGGAAAGGCCTTCCCAGAGCTTCAGCCCGTGCTCGTAGATCGCCGCGCTTTCGTCCCAGAGATAGTTGGAGCGGATGATGGTCGTGTTGCGCGCGATGTTGCCGCCCGCAAGCCAGCCCTTTTCGACGACAGCGACATCGGTGACGCCGTGTTCCTTCGCCAGATAGTAGGCCGTCGCCAGCCCGTGGCCGCCGCCGCCCACAATCACGACCTCATAGGCCGGCCGCGGCTCCGGCGAGCGCCAGAGCTCGGGCCAGTCCCGGTGGCCGGTCAGCGCATTGCGCGCCAGAGAGAAGATCGAGTAACGCGCCATGAACGGACGCTCCCCGCGAGCGAACGGGTCCCACATAACCCCGGCGGCTCCCGGCCTTCAACCTATTGCGCGTCCGGAACCTGTGCAATTGCGACAGGCGGCGCTCGCTTGACAGCCCGTCTCAGCGCCTCCTGAATAGTTGCGTCGTTCCGGGAAGGCCGGACAACAGAGAGGGAGGAGTTCAATGCTTCGCCGAAGCCGTTTACTTGGAGGCGTGGCCGCCTCGGTGCTTGCCGCGTTTTCCGTCGCGCACGCAGCGGACCATCAGGAGGGCACCCTGGTCGTGGCGCTCGAAACGCTGGGCGGTCAGACCATGGATCCGATTCTGGAAGACCGGGCCCCACATGCCCACTACCAGGCGCCGATCTTCGATGCGCTGATCGGGTTCAATTTCGAGCAGGGCGGCCTCGGCCCTGGCGTGACCGAAAAGTGGGAGCTGGCGGAAGACGGGTTGAGCTGGGTCTTCCACCTCCAGAAGGGACTCAAATGGCACAATGGCGACCCGCTCACCGCGCATGACGTGAAGTTCAGCCTCGAACGCACCATGTCCGAAGAGTCGCTGTCCTCCCGGGCCGCCGCGCTGCGCCGCAACGTGAAGAGCATCGAGGTCGTCGATGACCACACCGTCCGCGTTTACACAAAGGGCGTCCAGGTCCACTTCCCGGCGGGTCTCAGCCGGGCCGTGTTCCAGGAAGGGCAGCTGATGCCCAAGAATTACATCGAGACGGTCGGTGTCGAAAAGTTCCGGGAAGAGCCTGTCGGTAGCGGCCCGTGGAAGTTCGTCGAGAGCGTGCCCGGCGACTATGTCGAGTTCGAAGCCGTCGAAGGACCGCACTGGCGCGGCACACCCAACTTCAAGCGCCTGCGCATCCTGCTGGTGCCGGAAGAGAGCACCCGCGTCGCCATGGTGCGCACGGGCGAGGCGGCGATCGCCTCCATCAGCCCGGAATCGATCCGCGAGGTCGAGGCTGCGAACCTCAAGCTCATCAGCGTCCCGGCGACCATGCAGGCGATCTACCAGTTCTGGGGAATGTACAAGGACTCCCAGAAGGACTCTCCGCTGGCCGACGTGCGTGTGCGCGAGGCTCTGTCGCTCGCCATCGACCGCCAGCAGATCATCGACCATGTGATGTACGGGCAGGCACGCTGGCCGATGCCGTTCGCCACCTTCCCCTACGCCGTCGATACGGATATCGAGAAGTGGCAGGCTTGGGGCCGCGAAGCGCTGCGCTACGACCCCGAACGCGCGAAGGAGCTTCTTGCCGAGGCAGGGTATCCTGACGGGTTCGAGTTGAAGTTCGCCAACACCGCCCTGCCCGGCACGCCCTACATGACGCAGATCGGCATCGCCGTGGCCGACTTCTGGCAGAAGATCGGCGTCAATGTGGACATCAAGCACTATGAATGGGGTGCCTTCCGGCTGCTCTATCGCGGCGATCAGAAGGCGCTTACCGGTGCGGCCTCGATGTTCCGCACCGCCGGACGCCCGGTCGCCGTCGCCCGCTATTCGGGCGGGTTCACGAGCAAGGGCGGCCACCACCTCTTCGGCGAAGAAGGCGACTGCAACGACTTCTGCCAGGCTTACGACAAGCTGCACCAGGAGGTCGTGACCGCTCAGGATTCAGAGGAACGCGCCCGTAAGACGGACGAGATGCTTACCATGGTCGCGGACTCCTGGATCGCCGTGCCGATCATCGAGGGCATGGGCTACTGGGCCGTCAATCCGGAGAAAGTCGGCGCATTCAAGCCGATCCCGGGTCGTCACGAGTTTGGCGACGTGTTCGAGCGCATGCCGAGGCCCGAGCAGAAGCCCTGGTAAGGTTGCGGTCCAGCCTGTGACCGGTTCCCGGCTTCGGCCGGGAACCGGCACTTTCCGAACCGGGCCGGTGCACCGAGCGGGGTAGCCCCATGCAGCGTTACATCCTGCAGCGCCTCGTTCAGGGCGTGATCCTGCTCGTCGTGGTGACCTCGGTCGTCTTCTTCATCGGGCGCATGACCGGGAATCCGGTCGACATGATGCTGCCGGAGGACGCCACGGAGGAAGACCGCCAGGACATGATCGAGCGCCTGGAGCTGGACGGCTCGGTCATGGACCAGTTCGGCGTCTTCATCGTCGATGCCGTCCAGGGCGACCTCGGGACCTCGATCCGCTACCGGCAGCCGGCGACCGACATCTTCTTCTCGCGCCTGCCGAACACGCTGGCAATGATACCGCCGGCGATGATCCTGGCTATCGCGATGGCGATACCGCTGGGCATCCTTTCGGCCCTGCGCCGGGGCGGCATAATCGACCGAATATCCGCTACCATTGCGGTGCTGGGCATATCCACGCCCAATTTCTGGCTCGGCATCGTGCTGATCTACCTGTTCAGCGTGACCTGGGGATGGCTGCCTTCAAGCCGGATGGGCGGGCCGCTCAACTACATCATGCCGACGGTCACGCTCGGTACCTTCCTGGTCGCCGGGTTCATGCGGCTGATCCGCTCCAGCATGCTGGAAACGCTGGACAGCGAGTTCGTCAAGCTCGCCCGGATCAAGGGCGTGAGCGAAACCGCGATTGTGTGGAAGCACTGCCTGCGCAATGCGCTCATCCCCGTGCTGAGCCTCTGGGGCGTGTTCATGGGCGGGCTGGTGACCGGGGCAATCGTCACCGAAACCGTGTTCGCCTGGCCGGGCATCGGGCGGCTGACCTACGAGGCGGTCATCTTCCGGGACTATCCGCTGCTCCAGGCGGTCATCATCATGGACGCGATCTTCATCCTGTTCATCAACCTGCTGGTCGACATCCTCTATGCCTATGTCGACCCCCGAATCCGGTTCGAGTAGGGCCACGCGATGCGGCGGCTCCCCCTCGCTTCCTTCGCAATCATCGGCACGATGGTCTTCGTCGCCGTGTTCGCGCCCTGGCTCACGCCCCATTCGCCCATCGACCAGTCGCTGCCGAACAAGCTGCTGCCGCCCTTCTGGGAGGAGGGCGGCACGACGGAATATCTGCTCGGCACCGACATATTCGGCCGCGACCTGCTGACCCGGCTCTTTTACGGGGCGCGGGTCAGCCTGATCGTGACGGCGCTGGCGTTGAGCGTGGGCGGCGGCGTCGGCCTCGTGCTCGGCATTGTCTCAGGCTATGTCGGCGGCAAGCTGGACGCCTTCCTGATGCGCGTCGTGGACGCGGCGTTCGCCTTTCCGACGATCCTGTTCGCGCTGCTGCTGGCCGTGACCATGGGCCAGGGCATGGATACGCTGGTGATTGCGCTCAGCCTCTTTCTCTGGGCCGGCTTCGCGCGCGTCATCCGCGGCGAGGTGCTGGCGATCAAGCAGCGCGATTTCGTGGCGCTGGCGCGGGTCCACGGCAGTTCGCCGGCGCGGATCATGTTCATCCATATCCTGCCCAATGTGCTCAACACCTTCATGGTGCTGCTTACCCTCAATGTCGGGGTCATCATCGTGGCGGAGGCGTCGCTCAGCTTCCTCGGCGCGGGCGTGCCGCCGCCGACGCCCTCCTGGGGCCTGATGGTGGCCGAGGGCCGGGGCAAGATCACCAGCGCCTGGTGGCTGTCGCTCATTCCGGGAATCGCCATCACGCTCGTGGTGCTCTCCTTCAACCTCTTCGGCGACTGGCTGCGCGACCGGCTCGACCCGAAGCTGCGTCAACTCTAGCGGGAGCCCGAGGACAGCATGGACAGCGCCCCGGTTCTCGAAGTCCGGAACCTGCACACGCACTTCTTCCTGAGGCGCGGTGTGGTCAAGGCGGTGGACGGCGTCACCTTCTCGCTGAAGCGGGGAGAGGTGCTGGGCCTTGTCGGCGAGTCCGGCTGCGGCAAGAGCCTGACCGCGCTCTCGATCCTGCGTCTGTTGCCGCAGGAGGCTGCGCGAACGGTCGAAGGGCAGGTGCTTCTGGACGGCGAAGACCTGCTTGCCAAGTCCGCCGGCGAGATGCGCGAGGTGCGCGGACAGCGCATCGCCATGATCCTCCAGGACCCGCAGACCTCGCTCAATCCGGTGTTCAGCATCGGCAACCAGCTGCACGAGGCGCTCGCCCGGCGGCCGGACGAAAGGGGCCGGTCGCTCAGGGAGCGGGCCGTGGACGTGCTGCGCCAGGTGCGGCTGGCAGCGCCCGAACAACGCATCGGCCAGTATCCGCACGAACTGAGCGGCGGCATGAAGCAGCGGGTCGTCGGCGCTATCGCGATCAGCTGCGCGCCCGAGGTGATGATCGCCGACGAGCCGACGACGGCGCTCGACGTCACCATCCAGCTTCAATATCTGAACCTGCTGAAGGAGCTCCAGACCTCGCTCGGCATGGGCATCCTGTTCATCACCCACGATTTCGGCGTGGTCGCCCGGATGTGCGACCGGGTCGCGGTCATGTATGCCGGACGGATCGTCGAGACGGGGCCCGTGCGCGAGATCTTCGACAACCCGGTGCATCCCTACACGCAGGCCCTGATCGCCTCGGTGCCGAAACTGCGGGACACTGCCGAACGGCTGCGGGCCATCGAAGGCCAGCCGCCGGCGCTGTCCGATCTTCCGGTGGGGTGCCGGTTCGCCGACCGCTGCCCCCATGCGGAACCACGCTGCCTCGAAAAATATCCCGAGGCCGTCAGCGTCGGCGAAAACCATACCGCCAGTTGCTGGCTGGCGGCATGAGCACCGCCCCCATCCTGGAGGTGACCGGCCTCGAGAAGCACTATCCGGTCCGCAAGGGCATCCTGTTCTCGCGGGAGGTCGGACGGGTCCGGGCGGTCGATGGCATAGACTTCTCGATCCGGGAAGGCGAAACGCTCGGCCTCGTCGGCGAATCCGGCTGCGGCAAGACCACGACCTCGAGGCTGGTGCTGGGCCTCGAAGCGCCGACGGCGGGGGATGTCCGGCTGGAAGGCCAGTCCTGGCAGAACCTCACGGGCAAGGCGCGGCAGGACTACCACGCGAAAGTGCAGGCGGTGTTCCAGGACCCGTGGTCGTCGCTCAACCCGCGAATGCATGTCGGCGAGATCGTCGGGGAGTCCCTCAGGATCGCGAAGTGGGGCACGCGCGCCGAGATCGAAGAGCGCGTTGCGGCGCTGCTGGTCGAGGTCGGGCTGCGCCCGGAGCACGCGCGCCAGTATCCGCATGAGTTCAGCGGCGGCCAGCGCCAGCGTATCGCGCTTGCAAGCGCGCTCGCCATCGGCCCGAAATTGATCGTGCTGGACGAGCCGGTCTCAGCGCTGGACGTGTCGATCCGCGCCCAGATGATGAACCTGCTGAAGGACGTCCAGGAACAGGACAACGTCGCCTATCTCCTGGTCGCCCACGATCTGGCCACGGTGCGCTTCATGTCCAACTGGACGGCCGTGATGTATCTCGGGCAGATCGTGGAATATGCGCCGACGGAAGCGCTTTTCGAGAATGTGCGCCATCCCTACACGCGGGCGCTGTTCTCGGCCGTGCTCCCGGACCATCCGGACCGGCAGGAGGAAGGCATCGTGCTCACCGGCGAGGTGCCGTCCCCGCTCGACCCGCCGGGCGGCTGCCGGTTCCACACGCGCTGTCCGTTTGCGATGGACATATGCTCGCAGGTGGTGCCGGCGCTGACGGAGTCGGAGTCCGGCCATCTGGCGGCCTGCCATCTCGAGGAGTAAACAGGGGCGGTTCCATTCCCGCCGCTCCACAGCATTGCGAGGCTAAGTCATGGCGTTTGTCGAAACGGAAATCCACGGCCAGACCATGGTCGTCCGGCTCAACCGGCCGGAGCGCCTGAATGCGCTCAGCACGGTGATCCGCCAGGGCATGGCGGAGGCGTTCTCGGAGTTCCGCGACAATGACGGTCTCGAAGTCGCAATCCTGACCGGGACGGGCAGAGGCTTCTGCGCCGGGGAGGACATGAAGGAATCCGTCGAGCGCGGCGGCGTGGGGTCGCCCGACGACGATCTTGACGACCCCTTCGCCGACGGCACGCTGCAGAAGCCCGTCATCGCCGCCGTCAACGGCTTCGCGATGGGCGGCGGCTTCATGCTGGTCGAGCGCACGGATCTGCGCGTCGCGGTCAAGGGCGCGCTCTTCGAGATTTCGGAAGCGAAGCGCTGGCTGCTCGGCGGCTACAATCACGGCTTCATCGCCAACCTGCCCTATCCGGTCGCGATGGAGATGGCCTTCGGCTTCCGCTTCACGGCCGAGCGCTTCCACGAGCTCGGCTTCGTCAACCGGCTGGTCGAGCCAGAGGAGCTGATGCCGACGGCGATGGAGATGGCTGACCATCTGCTCAGCCTGCCGCCGGCCTCGCGCGTCAACACGCTTTACATGATGCGCCAGATGCGCCCGAAGGTGACGCCGTCGCACGAGCGTCTGGCCGCCGCGCTGCACGAGCACGGGTGCCTTGAGGACCGGATGGAATCCCGCCGCGCCTTCGCGGAGAAGCGCAAGCCCGAGTTCAAGGGCTGGAACGACCCGGCGGACCGCTACCGGATGCCGACGCTGGAATCCGTGATGGCCGGGGACGACTGACCCTCCCGGTTCCCCCAGAACGACATCAACCCAAGGAGCTGCTTCCATGACCGGTCGCCCGGGCCCGCTTGCGGGCGTCAAGGCCGTCGCCTGCTCGACCGCGCAGGCGGGCACGGTGCCCTACATGCTGATGGCCGACCTGGGCGCCGAGGTCATCAAGATCGAAGTGCCCGGCACGGGCGACGGGTCGCGCGTGGCCGGCGAGCTCAAGGGCCGCGTCAGCTCCTTCTTCGAGACCAACAACCGGGGCGTGAAGAGCCTGACGCTCAACCTCAAATCCGACGAGGGGCGCGCGATCCTGCACAGGCTGGTCGCGGAGGCCGATGTCTTCGGGCAGAACTTCCGCCCGGGCGTCGCCGAGAAGAACGGCTTCGACTACGAGACGCTGAAGGCGATCAATCCCGCGCTGGTCTATGTGTCCATATCCGGCTACGGGCAGGCGGGCCCGCATGCGGACCTGCCGGGCACGGACGCGGTCGGGCAGGCGCTCGGCGGCGTGACGGAGGCCTATGCGGGACCCGGCGAGTCCATGCGGACCGGCATCGTGTCGGTCGCGGACGAATCCTGCGCGCTGCTGGCCTTCGGGGGCCTCCTGGCGGCGCTGCATCACGCGAAGGCGACCGGCGTCGGCCAGAAGGTCGAAACCTCGCTGGTGGCCGGCGTTGTCCGCCTGATGGGCTGGACCCTCACCACGACGATGTGGCGGAACCGCAACCCGATCACCGGCACCCGGATCAACGGCACGCGCGAGCGCCCCGGCATCGCCGCCAGCTTCAATGATATCGACGGGCGCCCGCTCGTCTTCCAGCTCGGCCACCGGGACTGGAAGCGCGCCATGGAAGCGCTCGGCTTCTATGCGGTGCTGAAGGAGCGCGGCGCCGAAGACCTCGGGTTGGCGATCGTGTCGGAAGAGAAGAAGGACCTGATCCTCTCCACGCTCGCCGAACTGTTCGCGACCGCCAGCCGCGACCGCTGGGTGGAACTGCTGCGCGCCGCCGATATCGTGTCCGCGCCGATCAACACGCTGTTGGAAGCGTCCAACGATGCCGATGTGCTGGCGAACGGCTATGTGGCCGAGAAGCACTATCCGGAAATCGACGAGACGCTGAAGGTCCACGGCACGCCCTGGCGGTTCTCGGAAACCCCGGCGCAGATCGGCGTCGCGCCGAAGCTCGGCGAGCACAATGCCGAGATACTCGGCCGCCTCGGCTATGACGAGGCGGCTCTCGCCTGTCTCAGCGAACGCAAGATCATCTGAAGCCTCTCATTTCCCAAAAGAACCGGGGGCATTCCATGACCGGTCCGCTTGCCGGCGTCACGGTGCTCGATTTCACCCGCGTGCTCGCCGGCCCCTGGTGCACGCTGGCGCTGGCTGATCTCGGCGCCGAGGTCATCAAGATCGAGAACCCGAAGGGCGGCGACGACACGCGCCGTTTCGACGTGCGCGAGGAGCTGGCCGGCGAGAGCGCCTATTTCGTCTTCGCCAACCGCAACAAGAAGAGCCTCGCGCTCAATATCGCCGCGCCGGAAGGCCGGGAGGTCGCACGGCGGATCGCCGCCCGCGCCGATATCCTGGTCGAGAACTTCCGTCCCGGCGTGATGGCGAGGCTCGGGCTCGACTTCGAGAGCCTCCACAAGGCCAATCCGGGCCTCGTCTATTGCTCGATCTCCGGCTACGGCCATGCGAGCCCCTTGCGGGAAGTCGCCGGCTACGACCCGGTGGCGCAGGCCGAGGGCGGCATGATGGCGATTACCGGCGAGGCGGATGGCGGGCCGCTGCGCACGGGCATCTCCTATGCCGACATATTCAGCGGATACAACGCCCTGCAGGGCATTCTTGCCGCGCTCTATCACCGTGAGCGGACCGGCGAGGGCCAGGCCATCGACATCGCGCTTCTGGACGGCGCGGTGGCCTCGCTCGCCAACCAGGCGCAGGTGACGCTCGTCACCGGCCGGGACACCGGCCGCTACGGCAACGACCACCCGTTCCTGGAGCCGTTCGGGCTGGCCGAGACCGCCGACGGGCCGCTCTACCTCGTCATCGGCAATGACCGCCAGTGGGAGCGCTTCTGCCGGGACGTGATCGGACGCCCGGACCTGGTGGACCACCCGCATTTCCGCGACAACGCCGCCCGCCTCGCCAACCGCGACGCGAACCGCGCGCTGCTCGCCGGGATCTTCGCCGCCGACAACCGCGCCGGCTGGATGGCGAAGTTCCGCGCCGCCGGCGTCCCCGCAGGCGCGGTCCGGAGCATCTCGGAGGCGCTCGCCGCGCCGGAAGTGCGCGCCCGCGGCATGGTGCAGCCCGTGGACCACCCGAAGGCCGGCCGGTTCGAGGCGGTCGCCTCGCCGGTCCATCTCTCCGCCACCCCGACCGCCGCGCCCGTCGCCGCGCCGACGCTCGGCCAGCATACGGACGAGGTGCTGGCCGCCTTCGGCTACGACGCGGAGGAGATCGCCCGCTTCCGCGCCGACGGCGTCGCCGCCTGAGACGGCTGCGCCTTACGAAACGATGGGCAAGGTCACCGTCTCGTAGTCGAGCGAGAGCATGCGCCCCGTCTCGTCGTCGGCGAGGCGGGCGCTGAACCTCCTGCCGGGACGCACGCCGCCGATTGCCGGGATCGTGCCGAGGAACATGGCGAATTCCGGCGGCACCGTCTTGTAGCCTTGGAAATAGTCGGCGATGAGCTCCACGGGCTCCCGGACCGCCGCCATCGTGCCGCGCTGGTAGGGCTCGCCGTCCATGTCGCTCTCCAGCCGGAGCCTGTCCCAGCGCGCGGCGACATCGGTGCAGCGCCAGACATCGCGTCCGAGCGGCTTCGGGCACATCTGCTTGGAGACGGCGACCGACTGCGCCTCGAAGTCGCGGTCCGTGTGGTCGGAGCCGACGGCCACCAGCATCCCGTGCCGGGCGGAGCCGATCAGCACCGCCTCCGCTTCGCCGGAGCTTCCCTCGCCCAGCACCTGGATGCGCCCGGCCTGCGTCGCGAGCGATGCGCCGACCCGGTAGTAGAGCGGCGTTTGCGAGGGCGGCGCCACGCCGATCTCCTTCAGCTCGTCGATATGCTCCTGCACCGCCGCCTCGTCGCGCCCCGACCAGCCGGCGATGACGATGACGGAGACCGGGACCTCGATTTCCGCGACGCCCTCGGCGTCGTGAAGTCTAAATCGCATAATCCTCCTCCGTTGATGATCGGAATTTCTGTGAGACTTCGTAGAATCACCGTGCCTATCGCTTGGTGCATCGAGGCGAAAGTGCAGCCTACCAAAGCAGGCCAATGCAGTTAGTTGGGATAAGGCTGCACGTAGATGCCCATGAGGTCGGAAAAGTCCTGTTCCGAGAGGATTTGAACTTCCAAACCTCTCTCGATCAAGGCTTCCACCTTCCGGTGTTTGCCGCTCTTCTCATAACCCTTAAGCTTACTTCGGTCTTGGAAGCCTACGACAAGCATCGTGACTTTCTTGCTGACATTGTCGACCACACTGCATCCTGCTTCCGCTGCCATATCGGCTGCTTGCCGCCGCGGAATCTCAAGCGCTCCGGTGAATAATATAGTTTCGCCGAATAGAGCGCCCTCTACGTTCCCCTCTCTCTTCACCGATGCTGCCGACGATGCTGCCGACGAGGAAGGGAAGATAGGCCGAGTAACCTGACGCAGCCAGTCGTCTATGTTCAACTTTGTCGAATCGCAGGCTCGGAGCACGATCTCCGCGGCGGCTCTGGCATCTTCGAGAGCGTCGTGGTGTGTGAATGAAATTCCTAGGTCCCTAGCAACATTCTTGATCCCGAAACCACGGCGTCCATATTGCTCCGGCCAAGCACGACGGACAATCTTGGCACTATCGAGCCATGTGACTCGAAGCTGCTCAAGGTCGTACCTCGACATCGCGCGCTCAAATGCAACACGATCAAACGAAGTGTGGCTTACCAGAACGCAACCGCGCAGCCGGGTGCGCAACTCCTCCCGAATTTCGGGGAGCGTCGGACAGTGTTTGACGGCAGCTTCGTCTATTCCGTGAATCGAGACGTTCCAAGGGTCGAACCAGTCCTCCGGATTCACTAAAGTTTGCCATCGATCTTCAATTTTTCCGTCGCGGATATGCACAATCCCGATTTGACAGATACTCGCGCGATCCGCATTTGCGGTCTCCACGTCAATCGAGTTGAAGGTCAACATGTTGCTCTGTCCTCCGACATCTAATGAATGCGTGAGTTGATCGGAGGAATTCTTCCTGCAGAATTTCCAATCATTTACTCCTCCTCAGGCCGTTCGCCGCCAGGCGGTGCCGTCCGGCCCGTCCTCGAGCGCGATGCCGCGCGCGGCCAGACCGTCCCGGATCGCGTCCGCGCGCGCGAAATCCCGCGAGCGCCGCGCCGCGCCGCGCTCCGCCACCAGCGCCTCGATCTCCTCCGCGTCGTCGCCTTCGCCGTGGAGCCAGGCCGTCGGGTCCTCGCGGAGCAGGCCCAGCAATTCGCCCGCGCCCAGCAGCGCGCCTGCAAGCGCCGCCTTCTCCCCGGCATCCTCCGACCGGTTGAGCGCCGTCGCGGCCTCGTGCATGGCGGCGATGGCGGCCGGCGTGTTGAGGTCGTCCAGCAGCGCCTCCAGCACGGCCGGCGGGAGCTCGCCCGGCTCATGCGCGCCCGCATCCCTGAGCGCCCGGTAGAGCCTGTCGAGGCCGGCCTTCGCCTCCGCCAGCGTGTCGGGGCCGAATTCGAGCGGCGCGCGGTAATGCGCCTGCAGCAGGGCCAGGCGCACCGCCTCGCCCGGCGCGTCGGCCAGCAGTTCGCGCACCGTCAGCACATTGCCGAGCGATTTCGACATCTTGTCGCCCTTCACGACCAGATAGCCGTTATGCATCCAGTAGCGCACGAAGGGCGGGCCGTGCGCACAGACGCTCTGCGCCAGTTCGTTCTCATGGTGCGGGAAGATCAGGTCCGCCCCGCCGCCGTGAATGTCGAAGGCGTCGCCCAGATAGGCGCGCGACATGGCCGAGCATTCGATATGCCAGCCGGGCCGGCCCCGGCCCCAGGGGCTCGGCCAGCCGGGCAGGTCGTCGGCGCTCGGCTTCCAGAGCACGAAGTCCGCCGGGTCGCGCTTGTAGGGCGCCACATCGACGCGCGCGCCCGCGATCAGCTCCTCGCGGGAGTGGCGCGAGAGCCGCCCGTAATCCGGCATGGAGGGCACATGGAACAGCACATGCCCGTCCGCCTCGTAGGCGTGGTTGTCGGCAATCAGCCTCTCGATCATCTCGATCATTTCGCCGATATGCGCGGTGGCGCGCGGCTCGATATCGGGCGCCAGCGCGCCGAGCGCCGCCATGTCGGCATGGAAGGCCTCGGTCGTCCGCGCCGTGATGCGCTCGATGGCCTCGCCCGTCTCCTTCGCGCGGGCGTTTATCTTGTCGTCCACATCCGTGATGTTGCGCACATAGGTCACGCGCGGATAGAGCCGTTTCAGCAGGCGGTAGAGCACGTCGAAGACGACCACGGGGCGCGCATTGCCGATATGCGCGAGGTCATAGACCGTCGGCCCGCACACATAGAGGCGCACATGCTCGGGATCGAGCGGCTCGAAGGGCTCCTTGGCGCGCGCCAGCGTGTTGTGGACGGTGAGGGTCACGGTTTCGTCTCCGGCTCCGTTCGGCGGGTGGTCATCGGCAGGCGGATATAGGGCAAGCGAGCGCCCGCGTATATGTCCTTGCCGGGCGCGGAGGGGGAGGGCACCGGGACTGTCATGGAATGTCATGTTTTGTCATGAGGCGCTCCGCGCTGCAGCGCCGCTCGCCGCCGGAACGCGCCTACAGGGTGAGCCCCGGCGGGTCCGGCGCGCCCAGGTCCGCGCGTATGCGGGACGCGGTCTCCACGTCCCGCGTCCACTCGTAGAACACGCCCTTGACGGTGGTGAGCACGGTCCCCGTGCCGGCGAGGCGCCGGAGGCCGTGTTCGTGGTTCGGCGGCGGGGAGCCGCAGGCGTCGGCGACCACGGCCACCCGGTAGCCCGCCGCGCGCAGCCCGAGCGCCGATTGCGCCACGCACACATCCGTCTCCAGCCCGGCCAGCACGAAGCAGTCCCGCCCCAGGGCTTCCAGCGCGGCGCGGATGTCCGCCTGGCCCCAGAGCCCGAAGACCCTCTTGTCGAAGACCGGCGGCGCATTAGCGGGAAGACAGCGGGCGAGCGCCGGCACAAGTGGGCCAAGGCGCTCCATGTCTTCGGCGGTGGCGACGACGGGGACGCCGAGCACACCCGCCGCCCGCATCAGCCATGCAATCCGCCCGACCATCGGGCCGCGCCAGCCGAGCGGCAGCTTGTCGAGGAAATGCTGCTGCACGTCGATGACCAGAAGGCAGGAACAGTCCCGCTCGATCAGGTTCAGGTCCGGGTCCATGACGCCTGCGCCTCCTCCCGGCGGCAGGATGCGGCCCGCTGCCGGCAACCGCAACCGCTTCCCCGGCGGCGGCGTTCCGAAAGACCCCTTGCCGTCCGTCTCCGCATGGGTTCCTCATCCTCGTCATGCTTCGCATCGGCTTCGTTTCCGCTCCTGCTTCGTTTCCTTCCGTTCATGCCCTGCCTCCCTCTCGCTCCGGGTCGTCGGGACCCTGTTTTGCGCGTATCCTGCGCGGGTGCCTGCGCGCGCGCCGGCGCGCGTTTCGCGGCGGCGCGGCTCGTGCGCCTGATTGCGCGCGCGAGTCTCAGGGCGCACGTCTCCCGTGCGTTTCTCAGGGGTTTTTTCGCGCCGGCGCGAACGGCGAAACGAAGCGGCCCCATGGATGCCGCTTCCTTCCTTCGGTCCTATATCAGGATAAAATTTTTTATTTCAAGTCCATATTCTGAATTTTTTCAAAATTAGTGAACATTGCAAGGGCGGACACGCCCTTTGCCGGTTTCAGCATTATGCCGCGGCGATCTCCTCCTGGAAGCGGAGCGCGGCGGCGCGGGGGTCGGGGGCGCGGAGGATTTCGCGGGCTACGACGAGGTGGTCGGCGCCGGCGGCGATGGCGGCGCGCGGGGTCGCGATCCGCTTCTGGTCATCGGCGGAAGAGCCGGGCAGGCGGATTCCGGGGGTGACGATCAGCATGTCCGGCCCCAATGCTTCGCGGAGCATGGCGGCCTCCCGGCCCGAGGCGACCACGCCGTCCATGCCGGCCGCCCTGGCGTGGCCTGCGCGCGCCAGCACCAGCTCCTCGACCGTGCCGCGCCAGCCAAGATCGCGAATGCTCGCCTCGTCCATGCTGGTGAGCACGGTGATGGCGAGCAGGCGTGTTGCCGTCTCGCCCCGGCCGCGGCGGGCGGCCTCCATAATGCGCCGGTCTCCGTGGACCGTCAGCAGATGGGCGCCGAGTGTCGCAGCGCCCCGCGCGGCGTTCTCCACTGTCTGGTCGATGTCGTAAGCCTTGGCGTCCAGAAACAGCCTGCAGCCCTCCGCCACGAGCTCGCGCGCGAGTTCGATGCCGCCGATATAGAAGAGGCCGAGGCCGATCTTGTAGAAGCGCGCGGCACCGCCGATCTGCTCCACGATCCGCCGGGCGCTGTCGCAGTCCGGCGTGTCGAGGCCGACGATCAGGCGGTCGCGCGGATCGGTCACGCGGCGGCCCTGAAGCCCACGAGCTCGACGCCTTCCTCCACCCGGTCGCCAACCGCGAAGGGCAGGGACTCGACCGTGCCGTCGGCCGGCGCGGCGATGGTGTGTTCCATCTTCATCGCCTCAAGCACGATCAGCGGTGCGTCCTTGCGAACCGCCTGGCCGGCCTCGACCAGCACCCGCACCACCGTGCCGGGCATGGGGGAGGTCAACCGTCCGCCGGCCGCCTCGGCGCTCATCGCCGCCGCGCCGGGCTCGATGAGCGTGACGTCCCGGCGGGTGCCGTCGAGGAACACCGTGAGCCGGTTGCCATCGGCGAGCACGGCCCCGCTCCGCCGCCGGCCGTCGATCTCCGCGGTCAGGCCGCCATCTGCGCTGCGCGCCACGCCGGAGACAGAAACAACGCGCTCGCCGTCATGCAGCCGGTAGCCGCTGCCGGTATGGAAGGCCTCGCACGCCACGGTCTCGCCACCGTGGTCGAACTCCAGCCGGTCGCTGCCCCGGTTGTTGAGCCGCCAGGCGTCGGCCCGGCCCCAGGGCGAGAAGCGGTCGGGCGCCGCGTCCTGCCGCGCCTTCAGCCGCCGCGTCCGGTCTTCGAGAACGGCGACGGCCGCGAATGCCTGCATGGCGTCCGGGTCGCCGGCGGGCGGTTCGACGGCCGCAATGCCGTGCTCGTCGATGAAATGCGTGTGAAGGGCTTCGTCCGCAAAGTCCGGATGGCGAACCAGCGTCTCGAGGAAGAAAAGGTTGGTGCCCAGGCCGGCGATGCGCGTGTCGGCCAGTGCGTCCGCAAGCGCAAGCCGCGCACGCTCCCTGTCCTCGCCCCAGGTGACGACCTTGGCGATCATCGGATCGTAGAAAGGCGTGATTTCGTCGCCCGTTTCGACGCCGCTGTCGATACGGACGCCCGGCCGGCCCTCGGGAAAGGCGAGATGGGCGAGCCGCCCGGTTTGCGGCAGGAAGCCCCTGGCCGGGTCCTCGGCATAGAGCCGCGCTTCGACGGCATGGCCCGAAGCCGCGATTTCATCCTGGGAGAGCGCAAGCGGCTCCCCTGCGGCGATGCGAAGCTGCCATTCCACCAGATCGAGCCCGGTCACCATCTCCGTCACCGGATGCTCCACCTGGAGGCGGGTGTTCATCTCGATGAAATGGAAGGCGCTGTCGTTCTCGACCAGGAACTCCACCGTGCCTGCGCCTGCATAGCCGATGGCCTTTGCGAGCCTGACCGCCGCTGCGCCCATTTCCGCGCGCAGGGAGTCCGGCAGACCCGGCGCCGGCGCTTCCTCGATCACTTTCTGGTGCCGGCGCTGGATCGAGCAGTCCCGGTCGAGCAGGTGCAGCACCTTGCCATGCGCATCGGCCAGCACCTGCACTTCGACATGGCGGGGGCGGGCGATATAGCGTTCCAGCAGCAGCGCGCCGTCGCCGAAGGCCGCGGCGGCTTCGCGCTCCGCGGCCGCGAGCGCCCCGGCCAGGTCCTCCGCGCGCTCGACGATGCGCATGCCGCGCCCGCCGCCGCCGGCCGACGCCTTGACCAGCACCGGATAGCCGATCTCCCCGGCCGCTTCGGCGAGCTGCTCCGGCGTCGCGTCGGACTCGTGAAAGCCCGGCACCAGGGGCACTTGCGCGTCGGCTGCAATCTTCTTTGCGGCGCTCTTCGACCCCATGGCCCGGATCGCTTTCGCCGGCGGGCCGACGAAGACGAGCCCGGCCGCGGCGACGCGCTCCGCGAATTCGGCGTTCTCCGAGAGGAAACCGTAGCCGGGATGCACCGCCTCCGCACCGGTGCGCCGCGCCGCGTCGATCAGCGCGTCGATATCGAGATAGCTCGCCTGCGCGCGCGCCGGGCCGATGCACACGCTCTCGTCCGCGGTCCGAACATGGCGCGCGCGGGCGTCCGCCTCCGAGTGCACGGCGATGATGCGGAGCCCCATGCGCTTCGCGGTCTGGGCGATGCGGCAGGCGATCTCGCCGCGATTGGCGATCAGCAGCCGCCGGAACATGATGCAAGCATTCCCTGGACAGGCCCCCGCTCGACGCCGCCACCATAGCCGCGCGGCTGCGCGGGCGGAAGACGGCAGCGGGCGACGGTTGCATCCTGTCAGGCGGACAAGCATATTCGGGACCATGAAGGAAATCGCCGTCAAGGACGCAGAAGACGGACTCCGCCCGCTTTTCGATGCGGCGCGGAAAGCGCCGGTCCGCCTTGCCGGGGAAGACGGGGCCGTCTGCGTTGCGATGTCCCTGGAGCAATATGAACGCCTTCGCAGAGCCGCCTGGGACCGGCTCGCGGAGACGATGGATGCAATGTCGAAAGAGGCAGCGGCCAACGGCCTGACGGAAGCGAAACTCGAAGCGCTTCTGGCCGATGAAAGTTAGG
The DNA here is from genome assembly GCA_022827685.1 of Alphaproteobacteria bacterium. Lineage (GTDB taxonomy): Bacteria > Pseudomonadota > Alphaproteobacteria > Bin95 > Bin95 > Bin95. The sequence goes on along the minus strand of JAJEIH010000131.1, from coordinate 8,759 downwards.
CGTGCGGTCGTCGATACGAATGTTCTGATCAGTGCCGCCCTTCGCTCCCGAGGGATACCGCGCACGGTGCTTAATGTTCTGCAGGCGGCGGAAGCATCTTTGTTGTTCTGCGAAGAGACTTTCGAGGAACTGAGCACAACGCTCCGATACCGCAAATTTGCCCGTTATCTGCGAGAAAACAGACGCAAAGCCTATCTCGTCCAGATAGCGGATGTCGCCGAGTGGGTTGCGATTTCGGGCGTCCGTATGGGTTGCCGGGACCCGGATGACGATAAATTCCTTGAAACGGCGTTTGTTGGCGGTGCGGACTGCCTGATTACCGGAGATCGGGACCTGCTGGAAATGTCTCCGTTCAAGGGCATTCCGGTATTGACGCCTGCGGGTTTCCTTGCGGTGTGGCGCGAATCCGCTTCACGGGATTGAGGCGGCCGACGGGCGCGACCTCGTGTAAACTGCCGGCATGATTCGCGCGCTCGGGATTCTGACCGTCGTTGCTGTTTTGTGGGGCTGGCCGGCCGGCATGGCGGCGCAGGAGGCGCCGGCAGGTTCGGAAGCGGCGGAGCTGGAGGCGCTGGCTGCCGATCTGAAGGACGAGGCGAAGCGCGCGGAACTGGTCCGCCGCATCGAGATGCTGGCGGCGGCGCGGCGCGGGGACGAACCGGAAGCGGAGGAACCGGCGCGGGGGCCTCTCGCTTCCGTCACGGACAGCATTGTGGCCTTTGGCGGCGACGTCGCCGGGTCGCTGTCCTTCGCGTTCGATCCGGGCGTGTTCCGGCAATGGCTGGAGCAGGGCTTCAGGGATCCCGCAAGCGGCGCGCCCTTCTGGACCGTGCTCGGCCAGGCATTGCTGGCGCTGCTCGCGGCACTGGTCGTCGAGGTCGCGGTGCGGCGCCTCATGGCGGGCCTGCGCAAGGGGGCGGAGCGGCCCGTGTCCGGGACCGTCGGCGAGAGATTGCTGGCGGCGGTTCTCGGCCTCCTGCTCGGTGTCGTGCCGCTGGCGGCGTTCGCGGTTGCCGGCTTTGCCGCGCTTTCCGTCGTGGCGCTGCCGCAAACGGCGGCGGAACTGGTGCTCGCCGTCATTTATGCGAGCATCGCGGCGCGGCTCGCCGTGCTGGCGCTGCGGGCCGTTCTGGCCCCGGAGACTGCCGGCGCGCGACTCGCGCCGCTGGACGATGCCGATGCCGCCGGCCTGCTGGCCTGGCTGCGCCGTCTGGTTCTCGCGGTCGCCTATGGCTGGCTGGTTTGCGAGGCGGCGCGCATCTTGGCGCTGCCGCCGGCTCCCTACGGCCTGCTGGTCGATCTTGTCGGGCTGGCCGTTCTGGCGGTGGCGGTGGCGATGGTGCTGCGCAACCGCGAGGCGGTCCGGGACCGCCTGCGCGGCGGGGGAGGCGGGATCGGGGCCCGGCTCGCGGACATCTGGCACGTCGTTGCCGTGGCCTATCTGGCTGCCGTCTTCCTCGTCTGGGCGGCCGCCGTCGAGGGCGGCTTCGCCTATATCGGGGAAGCGTCGGCCTGGACTGTCGCGGCGGTCGCCGCCGGACGGCTGGCGGACCTCGGCGTGTTGCGGCTCATCGATGCCGCGGCTCGTTGGGAACTCCGGGCCGACAGCCGGTTGCCCGGCGTGAAGGCGCGCGCCGAACGCTATATGCCCGTGCTGCGCAAATGCTTCAGAGCGGCGGTCTGGCTCATCGCCGCCATTGCCGTGCTGGAGGCGTGGCGCGCCCCGGCGCTGGACCTGCTGGCGTCGCCCGTGGGCGAGCGCGTCATCGGGGCGCTGGTCCGGATTGCGCTCGTCTTCGGCCTCTTCCTGGTGCTGTGGGAGGCGATCTGCCTTGCCATAGAGCGCTATCTGGACGCGCGCGACGAGGACGGCAATCCGGTCGAGCGCGGCGGCCGGGCGCGGACGCTGCTGCCGCTGCTGCGCCGGGCGAGCGCCATTCTGCTGCTGACGGTCGGCGTGCTGACGGCCGCCTCCGAGCTCGGCATCGACATCGCGCCGCTGTTGGCCGGCGTCGGCATTGCCGGCCTCGCCATCGGTTTCGGGGCGCAGACACTGGTGAAGGATGTCATCACCGGCCTCTTTATCGTCATGGAAGACCAGGTGGCGGTGGGCGAATATGTGTCGGTGGCCGGTCATTCCGGCATCGTCGAGGCGCTCTCGATTCGCACGATCCGGCTGCGCGACCTGTCCGGAACCGTCCATGTCGTGCCGTTCGGAGAGGTCGGCACGGTCGAGAACCTGACGCGCGACTACTCCTACGCGGTGATCGATGCGGGCGTCGGCTACGGCGAGGATACCGACCGGGTAAGCGACGTGCTGCGCGAGGTCGCGGCAAGCATGGAAAGCGACGAGGACTGGCGGGACCGCGTCATCCCGCCCTTCGAGGTGTTCGGCGTCCAGGAGCTTGGCGACTCGGCCGTTGTCGTCCGTTGCCGGTTCAAGACGCCGCCCATGCGACAATGGGCAGTCGCGCGCGAGTTCCGCCGCCGGATGAAGAAGCGTTTCGACGAGCTCGGGATCGAAATCCCGTTTCCGCACCGGACGGTTTACTTCGGCGGCGGCAAGCCTCCGGAGTCCCTGCCGGAGAGCTGATCGCGGAGGAGCGCCAGGATTTCCGGCGCATCCCATTCCGCCGGGCCTTCGAGGCGGCCGACCTCGCGGCCTTGCGTGTCGACCAGGACGGTCGTCGGCAGGATGCGGACATTCATCGCGCTTCCCACGGCGTTGCGGGGGTCGAGATAGCGCTTCAGCCGCGCAATGCCGTGCCGCTCGAAGAACGGGTCCACCCGCTCGGCCCCGCCCCGGTCTATGGAAAGCGCCACGACCTCCAGCCTTTCGCCGCCGAGCATGCCCTGCAGCCGGTCGAGAGAGGGCATTTCGCGCCGGCAGGGAGCGCACCAGGTGGCCCAGAAATTCAGCACCACCAGCTTGCCGCCGAACCGGGCGAGCGTTATCTCGCCGCCGTCGGGCCCGGTGAAGGCGGCGTCCGGCGCGGGTGCCGGCGGGTCCGTCTTCCGGTAGTTTTGCAGCCAGCCTTCCGCCGCCGCGGCGGTTCCGGCGGCGATACAGAGGACCAGGAGAAGCGAGCGCAGCATGGCACCTTCCCGCAGTTCCGGCCCGCCCGCCAACGCCATGTGGGGCGGGCGCTTCTCCGGCGGGCCGTCGGACATCATGGCCGCGATCAACGCCTCCATCGGCTTCGACCGGCGCCTCCACGCCCAGGATATCCGGGGCTCGCATGCCCATCTGGACATGCTCGAAGCCGCCGGCATCGTGAGCGCGACCGACGCCGCAGCGATCCGCGGGGGCCTCGACCGGGTCGGGCAGGAGATAGCGGCGGGCCGCTTCGTCTTCAAGCCGGAGCTTGAGGACATCCACATGAACATCGAGGCCCGGCTGGCGGAACTGGTCGGCCCCGTCGCCGGCCGCCTGCACACGGCGCGCTCGCGCAACGACCAGGTGGCGACCGACTTCCGGCTCTGGGTGCGGGAGGAGATCGATGCGGTGGACGCGGCGCTCGCCGACGCGCAGGCCGCGTTCATCGAGAAGACCGAGGCCTGGCCGGACCTGCCCATGCCGGGCTTCACCCATTTGCAGAACGGCCAGCCGGTCACATTCGGTCACCACATGCTCGCCTATGTCGAGATGCTGGGCCGCGACCGGGGGCGCTTCGCCGACGCCCGGCGCCGCCTGAACGAGTCGCCGCTGGGCGCGGCGGCACTGGCCGGCACGCCCTTTCCCATCGAGCGGGAAATGACCGCCGCCGCGCTCGGCTTCGACCGGCCGGCGGCCAATTCCATGGACGCCGTTTCCGACCGCGACTTCGCGCTGGAGTTCCTGGCGGCGGGTGCGATTACGGCGCTGCACCTTTCCCGGTTCGCGGAAGAGGTCGTGCTTTGGACGAGCGCGCAGTTCCGTTTCGTCAGCCTCTCCGACGCCTTCACCACGGGCAGCTCGATCATGCCGCAGAAGCGCAACCCGGACGCGGCGGAGCTGGTGCGGGCCAAGCCGGGCCGGCTGCTCGGGGCCTTCACGGCGCTCGCGACCGTGCTCAAGGGCCTGCCGCTCACCTATGGCAAGGACATGCAGGAGGACAAGGAGCCGACCTTCGAGGCGGCCGACTCGCTGATGCTGGCCATCGCAGCGGCCGCCGGCATGGTGCGCGACATGGAGCCGGACCCCGGGCGGCTGCGGGCCGCGGCCGAGGTCGGCCATCCCACCGCTACCGACCTTGCCGACTGGCTGGTGCGCCGACTCGGCATGCCCTTCCGGGAGGCGCACCGCGTGACGGGGGAGCTGGTGGCCGAGGCCGACCGGCGCGGGCTGGCGCTCCCCCAATTGCCGCTCGACGCCATGCAGGCGGTTGAGGCCGGCATCGACGAAAGCGTGTACGATGTCCTTTCCATAGAGCGGTCGATTGCAGCGCGGACCAGCTATGGCGGCACCGCGCCGGAGAATGTCCGCCGCGCCGCAGCGGCCGCGCGGGAGCGTTTCCTGTGAAGACCTTGCGCTGGATTCTGTTGTTCGCGGCGCTTTCAGCCGCGCTCTCCGCCTGCGGGCGCAAGAGCGATCTCGAACACCCGCCGGAGTCGGAGGCGACTTTCCCGAAGACCTATCCCACCAGATGAGGCCCTTCGACTATATCGGCGGCAGCCTGTCGGCAGGGCCGGTTCGGCTGGCGGACGTCGCGGCCGAGGTCGGAACGCCCGTCTATGTGTATTCCGCCGATGCCATCGAGGCCGCCTATCGCGAGTTCGAGGCGGCGCTGGCCCCGGCGCGCATCTGCTATGCGATGAAGGCGAACGGCAACCTCGCGGTGCTGCGGCTGCTGGCCGGGCTCGGAGCGGGCGCGGATGTCGTGTCGGAGGGTGAACTCCGGCGCGCGCTTGCAGCCGGCATTCCGCCGGAAAAGATCGTCTTCTCCGGAGTCGGCAAGACCGACGCGGAAATGGAGGCCGCGCTCCGGAGCGGCATCCTCCAGATCAATTGCGAGAGCGCATCGGAAGTCCGCAGCCTGTCGCGCATAGCATCGCGCCTCGGCCTGACGGCGTCCGTCGCGCTCCGGATCAATCCCGATGTGGACGCCGGCACGCTCGACCAGATCAGCACCGGCCGCAAGACCGACAAGTTCGGGGTGGCGTGGACGGAGGCGCCGGTCCTGTTTCGCGAGGCCGCCGGGCTTCCCGGCCTGTCGATGGAAGGGATTGCGGTGCATATCGGCTCGCAGCTGGGCGAGCTGGAGCCGTACCGTCGCGCCTTTCGCCGCGTCGCCGAGCTCGCCCGCATGCTGGCGGCCGACGGCGTCGCCATCAGGCGTCTCGACCTCGGCGGCGGGTTCGGCATCCGCTATCGCGACGAGACGCCCTTGCCGCTTGCCGGCTATGCAAAGGTCGTTGAAGAAGAGGTCGGCGGCCTCGGCTGCGAATTGGTGGTGGAGCCGGGCCGGCGGCTGGTGGGGCCGGCCGGCGTCCTGCTCGCGCGGGTGGTTGCCGTCAAGGAGACACCGGCGCGCCGGTTCGTTATTGTCGATGCCGGCATGAACGATCTGGTCCGCCCAATGATGTACGGGGCCTGGCACGATATCCTGCCTCTCGCGGCTCCGCCGGAAGGAGCCGAATACCGGCCGGCGGATGTGGTGGGGCCGGTTTGCGAGACGACGGACAAATTCGCGGACGAGCGCCTGCTGCCGCCACTGGAGGCGGGCGACCTCGTGGCCTTCTGCGAGGCCGGAGCCTATGGCGCCGTAATGGCCTCGACCTATAACGGGCGCCCGCTCGTGCCGGAAGTGCTGGTGCGGGGCGGCCGGTTCGATGTGGTTCGCGCCCGCCCGACCTTCGAGGAAGACCTGGCGCTGGAGCGGCTGCCTGAGTGGCTCCGCGGCCCGGACGGCGGCGGATGAGCCTCCGCCGCCGGCTCGCGCGGGCGCGCCTGCAGGCGCGCCTGGTGCTGGTCGGCCAGGCGCTCTGGTCGGCCTTCTGGCCGGGTCAGGCAATTCTCGGGGCCTTCCTGCTTCTGGCGCTGAGTGACGCGCTGCCCCGGCTGGACGGCTGGACCCATTCGGCCGTGCTCTCGGCGCTGGCGGCCGCGCTCGGATGGATGGTCTGGCGGGCCGCAAGGCGGTTCCGCCCGCCGACGCGCGAAGCCGCGGACCGCCAGGTCGAGCGGGCAAGCGGTCTCAGGCACCGTCCGCTGGCGAGCCTGGAGGACCGTCCGGCAGCGGCGGAACCGGCGGCGCGGGCGCTCTGGGGAGAGCATCTGGCCCGGATTTCCGGTCGAATTCGCCGGTTGCGGGCGGGCTGGCCGGCCGGCGTCATGCCGGCGCAGGACCCCTGGGCCCTGCGCATCCTCACACTGGTCTGTCTGGCTACGGCCTTCGGCCTTGTCGGCGGTGAGGCCGGCGACCGGCTCGGGAGGGCGCTGGCGCCGTCCTTCGCTGCGGCGCGTGCAGTTGTGCCGGTCTCCGTCGATATGTGGATCGAACCGCCTGCTTATACCGGCCGGCCGGCGCTGTTCGCCGGGACCGGGGGAACGGGCTTCGACCTGCCCGAAGGAAGCAGGGTCCATGCACGTGTCACGGGAGTGGACGAGGAGGTGACACTGGCTGCGGGACCGGACAACACAACGCTGGAGCGTTCCGGCGCGGTTGCGGAAGGCAGCATGCCGATCCGGATGGGCGGACGCATCGCCGTGTTCGCCGGAGACCGCGAACTGGCCGGCTGGCCGGTTACGGTGATTCCCGACAGTCCGCCTACCGCCCATTTCGAGTTGCCGCCTTTTGCGACCCAGCGCCATGCAATGCGCATCGAATATGGCGGGAGCGATGACTACGGCGTCACCGTCATGCGGGTCGAAGCGGTTCCGAGGGACGAGCCAACGGCCGAACCGCTGGTTCTGCCCCTGCCGGTGCTGGGGGAACCCGTAGCGCCTCGCGGCAATGCCTATTTCGACCTTACCGCCCATATCTGGGCCGGCCGCGAGGTTGTCATGCAGCTGTTTGCCGTGGACGGCGCCGGACAGGAAGGGGAGGGGCCGCCTCTCCGGTTCGTGCTGCCTGAACGGAAGTTCAAGCACCCTGTGGCGCGGGCCATTGTCGGGGAGCGCAAGATATTGCGCTGGGAAGGCAAGGACGCTTCGGCGGAACGGCTGGACGGCATTGCCGCGGGCACGGAGCTTTACGACCGGGACCCCGCCGTGACGCTCGCGCTGGCTGTGGCCTCCGAGCGGCTTCGGCGGGCGGAGACGGCGGAGCCGGCGCTCACAAGCGTGCGGAGTCTGCTGTGGAAGACCGCGCTCCGGCTGGAAGACGGCGGCCTCGCCTTGGCGGACCGCGAACTTCGCGCTTCTCAGGACGCCATCATGCGGGCGCTTGAGACAGGCGCTCCGGCGGAGGAGATCGACAGGCTGTTCGACGAGTTGCGCCGGTCTATCGACCGCCTGTTGCGCGAACTCGCCTCGAGGGCCGGGGACTCCGGCGATGAGGCCCGGCCGGCCCCCGGCGGGCAGGAGCTGGACCGTCTGGTGGACCGTGAGGGGCTGCAGCAGATGGTCGAACGAATCCGCCGGCTGTGGGAAGCGGGCGCGCGCGACGATGCTAGAGAGCTGCTGTCGCAACTCCAGAACATATTGGAGAACATTCGCTTGGCGCGCATGGGCGAGGGTCAGGCCGAGCGCCAGGCGGACATGCTGCAGAAGCTCAGGGAGCTGAGGGAGTTGAGCCGCGACCAGCAACACCTGCTGGACCGCACCTTTCGCCAGGGACGCCCGCCGCCGGAGGGCCAGCGCAAAGGCCCGCAAGGCGTCCGGCCGGGCGCTGACAGCGGATATCCGGACTTACAGCGGGCGCAGGAGGCGCTGCGTCGGCGCCTTGGCGACTTTATGCGCGGCCTCGGGTCGGACGCAGGACGGGTGCCGCAGGAACTGGGACAGGCCAACAGGTCGATGCGTGGCGCTTCCGGCGCGCTTCGGGCCGGAAATCGGGGCGAGGCGCTGGAAGCGCAGGGCCAGGCGCTGCAGGACCTTCAGCAGGCCGGCGAAGCGCTGCTTGAAAGCTTTGCGCGCGAGGGCGGGGGGCCGGGGGACATGATGGGCGGCCAATCCGAATTCGATCCACTCGGCCGCCGCGATGGCGGCTTCATGCCGGACGGCAGCGATGTCGTATTGCCCGAGGAAGACAATTTCCAGCGCGCGCGGGATATCCGCGACGAATTGCGCCGGCGCGCAGGGGACGCGGCCCGCCCGCTTCCTGAGCGCGACTATATCGAAAGGCTGCTTCGCCGGTTTTAGCGGAGCGCCGGACGGGCTATGACTGCCCGGTCTCACTTACGAAGCAAGGAAGGGCTGGGACATATGTCCGAGGGAGTATTGGAAGGCAAGGTTGTTCTTGTGACGGGGGCGGGCCGGGGCATCGGTCGCGAGGTAGCGGTTCTGGCGGCGGTCGAGGGCGCGCAGGTGGTCGTGAACGATCTCGGCGGCGATGTCGGCGGGGCGGGGGCGGATGCGACGCCGGCGCAGGAGACCGTGGCCATGATCGAGGCGGCGGGCGGCGAGGCGGTCGTCAACGGCGACAGCGTTGCGGACTACGAGGCGGCGGGCCGGATGGTCAGCCAGGCGGTGGAGACCTTCGGGCGCATCGACGGGGTCGTGAATGTGGCCGGCATCCTGCGCGACGTGATCTTCCACAAGATGAGCGAGGCGGACTGGGATGCGGTGATCTCGGTGCATCTCAAGGGCTCGTTCAATGTGGCGCGCAATGCGGCGG
>JAJEIH010000099.1 GCA_022827685.1 Alphaproteobacteria bacterium | reverse complement strand
GATCTCGGAGAGCTTCTCGACATGGGAGTCGAGTTGCTGCGCCTGGCTCGCCTCGCTTTCCGTGACGCCGCGCGCAAAGGCTTCGCCGGTCGAGACGTCATGGCTGTAGCGCTCGATCAGCGCGGTGGCGTCGGTAACGGCAGCGTTCCGCGCCGTGCCGGCCTCCGCCGACCAGTGGCGCGACAGGCCGCGGGCATGGGCCGCGCGCTGCTCATGGCTGGTCGCCAGGGATTCCGACAGCCGTATTCCGGCGGCGGGGATGCGGCTGGTGGCGGCGCCGGCATCGGCCACCGCCGTGCCGTCCCCCGTCACCGTCATCGCCGCACCCATGGGCGCGTAACCGGTATAGCGGTCGGTATCGACATGGGCGGAGGTGCGAATCTGGCGGCCCTCCAGGGTGGCGAAGCGGTGGGTGTCGTAGCCGGTGTTGGCGAGCGAGAGATTGCCCGTCGTGCCCTCATGCGCCGCCGACGAGGCCGCGTCCTGACCCACGGCAAGCACCGAGGTCGCCAGCACGGTGGCTTTCGACAGGCCGTAGGCGAGTGCGGCGGCGAGGAACGGGACGGACATGGAGAGGTATCCCGACATCACCGCGACATCGGCAGCAACGGCGCGTATCCCGGCCTGGGCGACCAGCGAGATGCCGATATCGCCGTTCGGCATCGCCGCCGCCGCCGACATCCGCTCGGCGGCCTCGCCCATGCTGATCCGGTGCAGCACCGCATAGAGCGGGCCCCAGGACTGGAGCCAGACCAGGCCGGTGACGTAGGAGCGGAATATCGCCCCTCCCGCCGGCGTCAGCATGAGCAGCACCGCCATCGGGAACGCCCCGACATAGAGGCATTCGAACACGATCCGGAGCAGCGGCACCCAGGTCTCGGCCTGCCGGCCGATCGCGCGGTAGGCGGAGACCGTCTGCGCCTCGGCCCTTGCCTCGGTATAGGCCCGGAGCGCGGCGGCGTTGCCGGCCTCGGCGGCCCATTGCTCGCCGGCGTCGTGGACCGCGTTCAGCACCATCTGCTGGCGCATGATCTCGGCCGCGCTTCGCGAGGCCCCTATGAGGAAGTCGTGCGCCGCCGGCAAGGCCGCCAGCAGCTCCGCCCGCGCCAGCGCCTCGGTCCGGGCGTCGGGGAAGATGCGCCGCCCGAACACCGTGCCCGCTCTTGCAATCTCGGCGTTCCACAGCGCGTTGAGCCGGCCCGCCGCGTCCCGGCAGATGACGATCTCGCGGTCTATGGGCGTCGCGCCCGTGCCCGATACCGCCTGCCTCGTCGCGAACTCGACCATGCGCGCGGGCGACGCCCCGGCCGAGGGCGTGCCCGTGGCCGTGACCAGCCGCCAGATGTCGGTGCTCTCCCTGAGATCGTCCGCCGAGACGTGGCCCAGCAGCAGCGCGGGGAAGACGCACTGGCGGGCGTAGTTGCGGATGTTCCTCGCGAACACCGCGTCGGTGACTTCGAGCCGGGTCGCCTTGTCGGCGAGCCTGGCACCGAAGATCAGCCCGTGCCGGCGGTAGGCCAGATCGTTCGGCAGGGCGAAGGCCTGTTCGGTCAGGCGCGTGAGGCCGTCGCCGACCTGGCTGGTGACGGAGGCGAAGAGCGCAAGGCCGATGGGGACGTTGGCGACCACGGCGGGCGCCAGGGCCGGATCGAGCCGGTCGACCACCCGCACCGTCGCCTTGGGCACGATCATCGCGCCCCAGACGGCGACGAACAGGCCGATCCACTTGGCGTTGTCCTTCCACGAGCCGCCGAAGGCGGTGCGGAACAGGACCCAGGCGAGACCGGCGATTCCGGCCAGCTGCGCGAGATCGACAAAGGCCCCGCCGCCGGTGATGGCGGCTACCGCGTTCAGCAGGTCGACCAGGTAGGCGCCGCCGCCGAGGGTGAAGAGCTCGTACATTATATATAGAGCCCTACCGCGACCCGGCCCCGGCGCCGCCTCTTGCGAAGGCGAGCGCGGCGCGGAGATCGGCGGAGAGGGCGCCCGCGAGCTCGGTCTCGATCAACCGCAGCTTCTCGACCACGGCGAGCGCGGTGTTGAAGCGCGCGAGCCCCTCGTTGCGGTGCCGCGCGAGCGCGATGCGGTTCCGGCGCAGCCCTTCCCGCCAGCGCTGCAACTGCTCGCCGTCGGCGATGTCGAGCGTGCCGGCGCGCTCCTCGACCGTGCGGTGCAGGTCGGAGAGCCAGACCTGCATGACGTCGAGCGCCACGGCTTCGGCGAGCGCGTCCATCTCCTGATCGACCACCGCGCCCCGGTAGGCCGCCGCCGCGTTGGCGACCCGGTAGACCGGCAGCGTGGTGAGATTGACCAGCCCGAGCGCGGCGGCCGGCGGCGCCACGTCCCGGCGCACGGCGTCCACGAGATCGCGCAGCAGCTCCGCCACCCGCGCCCGGAAGCCCCGGTCGGCGGGGATGTTGACGCTGCCAAGCGTGGGGTTGAGGCACGCGTCGGGCGTATCGCAGCCATAGACCGGGAGATTGCCGCCGCCCTCCATCAGCACCTCGGTCACCCGCCGGTCGAGGGCCAGCGGCTCCAGGATGCGCACCCTCGGGCCGGAGGCGTCGCCGTCCGAAGTGGGCGCGGTGACGATCAGCGTGCCGGTCACCGCCATGGCGAACTCGGCGAGCTGCGTATCCCCGGAGAGGAAGGAGGACGCCCTTATCGCCTTCCAGGCATAGTTGACATTGACCGGCACCTGCTCCGCCATCGGACCCGAGGCGCTGGCGAGCGTCGAGTTCCGCTTCCCGTCCGCCCCGCAACCGTGCTTCGCGGCGGCATAGTCGGAGAAGATGCCCTGGCTGGTGCCGATGGCGGCGCAGATGGAGGCAGACGCCCGGTCGTTCTTCGACCAGAGCGCGCCGACCAGCGCCTGGGCGGTCTCGCAGGAGTTGAGGTTCTGGGAATTGACCCATTGCGCG
>JAJEIH010000073.1 GCA_022827685.1 Alphaproteobacteria bacterium | reverse complement strand
TGACAATAAGGCTGCGCCAATCCGCTTCCGCCTGAAAATCAGCCGCTGCCCTCGCCCCGAACGCCCGAACACAAGACCAAACCGACCTCACCAATGGGCAACCGAGAGCCAAAAAACACCACAGCGCAAATTTCTTGGCCTGTTGACAACTCCCGGCGAATCCAACAGCTTCCCTCCCACGTTCCTGCCGGGAAATGTGTGGTGGTAGGAAAACGCTCCCGACCCTCGCGTCGGTAGCGCCGGATGCCGGTGCAGGGATTGCTGCCCTCCGGGCGGTAGCCGTAAAGCTCGGCCTGGCGCATGATAACGGAGAGGATCGGCATGGACCGGTCGGCAGCGACGGGCGTCGCGCAAAGGGACGCGAACCAGCGCTGCACATCGGCTTTCGTGATGTCGGCTATGTTCATCCCGCCGAACCGGGGAAGAATCTGGTTCCGCAGATAGTTCCGGTTGACCTTCATGGTTCCGGGCTTCCAGTGACGCCCGTAGCGAGAAAACACCTCCTCTGCCACGGCCCCGAAGACCCTGTCTTCCTGCAGGGCGGGTATTTCGTCGCGGCGGAGCGCGGCAAGCAGTTCCGCCGCCTGCCGGCGGGCCTCGTCGAGGCCGATGTCGCCGGCGTCGCCCACCGTCTTCCAGACCCGGCGCCCTTCGTGCTGGCTGTGGATGAAGAAACGCTTGGCGCCCGTGGGCAGGACGCGGACGCCGAAGCCCTTCAGGTCGCTGTCGCGCACGTCGTATGGGGATTTGCGGGGCCTGAGAGCCTCGATCCGGCTCTCGCTGAGGCGGACATTGGGCATGGATTTCCTCCTGCATCCGGTTGCAGGCGGGGGAGATTGCAGTTGCACCCCCGACCCGCTGTCGCACGAGGAAAAAACGCTGTATCAATGCCTTAGCACCGCTAGGTGCGGCCTGGTGGTGTCCGAGGAGGAGGTCGGCTCGCCCACCTCGCAACCCCATATCGTCGCGGCGGCGGAGCGGGCGAAATATGTGCTGGTGACGGAGCCCGCGCGCGACGGCGGATGCTGCGTGACCGGCCGGAAGGGCGCGGCGCGGATGAAGATCGTGGCGCGCGGAAAGCCCGCGCATTCGGGCGTGTCGCACCGGGACGGCGAAAGCGCGGTGCTGGAGATGGCCCGGCAGATCGTCGATCTGGAGGCGATGACGGACTACGAAACCGGCATGACCGTCAATGTCGGGCTGCTCTCCGGCGGCACGGGCGTCAATGTCGTGCCGGAACACTGCACGGCGGAGCTGGATATCCGCATGATCCGGCCGGAGGACGGCGCGGCCGCGGTGGCGAGGGTGCAGGCGATCAGGCCCTACAACCCCGCGGTCGAACTGACCGTCAGCGGGGGAATGAACCGGCCGCCTTACCGGAAATCGAACGCCATCGCCTCGCTCTACGAACACGCGCGCGGGCTGGCCTCGGAGATCGGCTTCGAGCTGGGCGAGACCTTCACCGGCGGCGGCAGCGACGGCAATTTCACCGCGTCGATCGCACCGACCCTGGATGGGCTGGGGGTGGACGGGGCCGGCGCGCACACGCTGGAGGAGCATCTCTACGTCTCCTCGCTGGTCCCCCGCATGATGCTGTTGCGCCGGCTCTTCCAGACATTGAATTAGGGTCGGGTGAGAGTGCCCGGAAGGATCGTGCTGTAAGGCCAGCGCGCCCCGGAGGGTCAATTGCCGCCCGGTATGCTGTTTCGACACCGATTCAGCGCCGCAGGCGATGGCTGGAGGCTCTATCGCGGATGCGCCGGTTGTGGCAGCGTTCGGCCGGGCCGGGGCGCGCCCGCGCGAAGGCGCTCCGGCGGGATGGAGGCCGGGCGGCTGACCATGACGGAGGCGGAGGGCAGGGAAGACGCGTTCGCGGTTCTGCGCCGCGCGATGGTCGAGCAGATTGAGCGCCATGCCGACCGCGTTGCAGACAGGACCGGCCGGGCCGCGATCTCCAACCCGGTTCTGGAGGCGATGGGGCGGGTTCCCCGCCACGCCTTCGTGCCGGTCGAGATGGCGCCATACGCCTATCTGGACAGGCCGCTTCCCATCGGCAGCGGCAAGACCATCTCGCAGCCCTTCATCGTCGCCCTGATGACCGACCTGCTCGGGATCGGCCGGGAACACAGGGTGCTGGAAATCGGCACGGGGCTCGGATACCAGACGGCGCTGCTGGCGGAACTCACAGCCGAGGTGTTCACCGTCGAGGTGATCGGGGAACTGGCGCGGGACGGCCGCCGCCGGCTCGCCGGGCAGGGCTACGCCAATGTGAGCTTCCGCATCGGGGACGGCAGCCTGGGCTGGCCGGAGCACGGGCCCTTCGACCGCATCATCGTCACCGCCGCGCCCGACCTCATCCCGCCGGCGCTGCTGCAGCAGTTGAAGCCGGACGGGCGGATGGTCATTCCGGCGGGGCTGGAGGACGACCAGCGCCTGCTGCTGGTCACCAGGGAGGCAGGCGGACGGCTGCAGACCGCGGAGATGCTGCCGGTGCGTTTCTCCCGGCTGATGAGCGGCGCGGAGGCTGCGGACATGTAGGGCCGGGCCGCCCGGCGGCGGAGGCCGGAGCGTCTCCCGCAGCGGGCTTGCCGATATCGGGTATGATGGCCGGCGAACCGGTGCGGGAGAGGCGGGGATGCGGAGCGTTCCGATCTATCAGGCGTTGGCCGAAGACATCAAGGCGATGGGCGTCGACACGGTGTTCGGGCTGATGAGCGACGACACGGCGGCGTTCGCCGTGACCCTGGACGCAATGGGAATCGCGCTTCTCGGCGCGCGGCACGAGAATGTCGCCATCGGCATGGCGGATGGTTATGCGGCCGCGACCGGGCGCCTCGGCGTGGCCCTGGTCGGGCGGGGGCCGGCGCTCGCCAACGGGCTGCAGGCCGCGTCCTTCGCCGCGCGGACCGGCAATCCCGTGCTCATCATCTATGGCGAGGCGGCGCTGCCGGCCGGGCCGGTGAACGCGCTCGGGCCCGACTACAAGGGACTGGACGGGGCCGGCGTGCTGAAGGCCGCCGGGGTCCGCGCGTTTGTGCCGACCGGCGCCGCGACGGCCCGCGCCACACTGGCGGATGCGGCCGCCCTTGCGCGGACCGGGCAGGCGGTTGCGCTGCTCCTGCCGGTCGATGTGCAGCACAGGGAGATCGCAGTCGATCCGGACGAAGCGGCGCCGGAGGCGGTGGACGCCGGACCGGTTCCCGCGCGCCGGGCCGAGCCGGCGCGCGAGCATGCCGTCCGGGCGGCGGCATCCCTGCTGGACCGGGCGAAGCGGCCGCTCATCCTCGCGGGCCACGGCGCCTGGAAGTCGGGTGCGCGCGAGGCGCTGGCCAGCCTGGCGGAAAGGACGGGCGCGATGCTCTCCACGACCGCCCGGGGCAAGGACATGTTCCGGGGCCATCGGCTGAACCTCGGCATCATCGGCTCGTTTTCGCACTCCGCGGCGCGGCGCATGGCGGCCGAGGCCGATTGCGTGCTCGCGGTCGGCGCGGGACTGAACATCCTCACCATGAGCTTCGGCGAGTCGCTGCCGGATGCGCCGCTGATCCAGATCGACGCCTCGCGGGCCAGCATCGGCCGCTGGACCACGGCGGACGTGGCCGTGGTCGGCGATGCGAAGCTGGCGGCCGGGCAGCTTCTCGAAGCGACGGCGGAAAAAGCGGCCGCCGACAAGCCCCAGCACAGCGCCGGGAGCATGGCCGCCCTCGACGGCTTCTCCATCGCAAAGGATTTCCAGCCGGCCAACACGGCGCGCACGATCGACCCGCGCTCGCTGGCCGTCATGCTGGACCGCATGCTGCCGGAGGCCCGGAATGTCGTCTACGACGCGGGCAATTTCCTGGGCGTCGTGCCTTACCTGTCCGTCCCGGATCCCGCGCATTTCAAGATGACCAACGATTTCGCCTCCATCGGGCTCGGGTTCGGCGCGGCGCTCGGCTTCGCCCGGGCGCGTCCCGGCATTCCGACCGTGTTCGTGGTGGGCGACGGCGGCTTCCTGATGACCATGGGCGAGCTGGAAACCGTCGTGCGCGAGGACCTGCCGCTGGTTATCGTGCTGATGAACGACTGCGCCTATGGCGCGGAACTGCACCATCTGAGGCTGCGCCAGCTTCCGGTCGCCAAGTCGGTCTTTCCCGATGTCGATTTCGCGCCCGTGGCCGAGGCGTTCGGCTATGACGCCCACACGGTGCGCACGCCCGATGATCTGGAGGCGCTCGGTCCCTTGCTGGCGGCGCCGGAAGGCCCGGTCTTCCTGGACTGCAAGATCAATGCCGATGTCGCTGCGCCGTTCATGAGCGAGGTCGCCGCGTTCGAGGCGAAGCAGCACGCATAACGGCAGACGCGCCGGGAGGGCGGCGGATGGACAGGCCATCCTGCCGCCGCTACCGTTTTTCGCCTTCAACCCTTCGGCAGCCCGGAGCGGCGGCCGCCCCCAAGACCCGCAGGAACGGACGGAGCCCATGCAGCCCAGGATCGTTTTCGTCACCAATTTTCCCGATGCCGCCGATGTCGCGCGGGACATGGCGCCTTCGGGCTTCGAACTTTCCATCGTGCCGGCGAAGAGCGCCGAGTATCTCGACGCGATGCGGGACGCCGAATATCTGGTGGGCTTCGTGGACGGGCTCGTGGAAGACGCGCTGTTCGAGGCCGGCCCGAACCTGAAGCTGATCCAGCTTCTGAGCGCCGGCTACGACCAGGCCGACCTCGACTCGGCCCGGCGCGCCGGCGTGCCGCTCTGCAACAATGGCGGCGCCAACTCCACCGCCGTCTCGGAGCATGCGATCCTGCTGGCATTGGCGGTCTCGCGCCAGCTCATCCGCCAGCACCGCACGGTGGCGGCCGGCAACTGGCGGGGCAACAGCACGCCGCGCCTGCACGAGATGCGCAACCGGACGCTCGGAATCGTCGGCCTCGGCACCATCGGCAAGAAGACCGCGCGGCTGGCCCTCGCCTTCGGCATGGAGGTGATCTACTACGACATCGAACGGCTGCCGGAGGATCGCGAGGACGCGCTCAATGTACGCTTCCGGCTGTTGCGGGAACTGCTCCGCGAAGCCGATGTCGTCTCCCTGCATGTGCCGCTGAACGCATCGACCCGCCATCTGATCGGCGCCGGGGAACTCGCGCTGATGAAGCCCTCGGCGATCCTCGTCAACACCTCGCGCGGGCCGGTGGTGGACGAGGCGGCGCTATGCGCGGCGCTGGCGGACGGGACCATTGCGGCGGCGGGGCTCGACGTGTTCGACGAGGAGCCGCCGCCGGCCGACAACCCGCTCTTCAGCATGGAGAATGTCACGCTCACCGCGCATCTCGCCGGCCCGACCTTCGAGAGCAATACCGCGCGGGTGCGCAACGCCTTCGACAATGTCCAGCGCGTCGCGCGCGGCTCAGACCCGCTATGGGTCGTGCCGGAACTGGCCGAAGAAGCGTAAGCCGCAACAGCGTCAGGCGAACTCTTCCGAGGCGGCGCGCCAGCCGGCCATCGCCTCCAGGTCGATTTCGACGCCGAGGCCCGGCCCGTCGGGCAGGCGCACATGGCCGTCCTCGACCTCGAGCGCGTCCCCGACCACGGCGTCGCGCAGCGGGTTGGGATTGACGTCCATCTCCAGCAGCCCGCCGCCGCCGACCGCCGCCAGGATATTGGCCGAGTGCAGCAGCCCCAGCCCGCCGGCCAGCCAGTGCGGGCAGTAGGTCCTGCCGCGGGCGAGCGCCCGGCGCGCGATGGCGGCATTGTCGGAGACGCCGCCCCACTTGCCGACATCGGGCTGCATGAAGTCCAGCCAGCCGAGCGCACGGTCGATGAGCCCGTGGTCGGGCAGGTTCTCGCCGCCGGCGAGCGGCAGGCGCATGGCGGTGCGCAGCCGCTGCCAGTGCTCGTCCGGCGCATCGGCCCGTATCGGCTCCTCCAGCCAGCCGACGCCGGCGTCCGCCAGCCACTCCGCCGCCTTTTGCGCCGTTTCCAGGTCCCATCTCTGGTTGGCGTCCACGAACAGCCGCTCGCCGCCGTCCATATCCCGGCGGATCGCCTCGACATTGCCCCGGTCGGTCTGCTCGCCGAAGCCGACCTTGAGCTTGAAATTGCGGTGGCCCGCCTCCCGCGCCGCTGCCGCCATTTCAGGCCCGTCATCGGGGTTGAGGCCGCTGGCATAGGCGGGAATGCGGTCCCGCGCGCCGGGGTCGAGCAGGCGGCGCAGGGGCACGCCCCGGCGCCTGGCCGCAAGGTCCCAGAGCGCCTGGTCGGCCGCGGCGACCACCGCCGCCACCGGCCCGTATTCTCCCGACTGGATCGCCAGCACGCGCAATTGCCGCATCATCCCGGCGTAGTTCGCCGGAATGTCGTCCACGGCCCTGCCCAGAAGCAGGTCCGGCAGCAGCCGGCCCGCGAGGCGCGCGCGGTATTCGGTGGTGATCGAGGGAAAATTGCCCCAGATGTCGCCCCAGCCGGTAACGCCGTCGCTGTCCTCAAGCGCAACCATCGCGACGACCCGCTCGGCGATGGAGCCGAACGAGACCACCACGGGGCTCGGCATCGGGGCGCGGAAGACCTCGATCCGGATGCGCGCGACCCGGATCGGACCGGAAGCCGTTTCGTTCAAGACCGCTACTCTGCTCCGGCCTTCAGCAGCAGGGCCACGAAGCGGTCGTCGCCGCCGCGGTTCAGCAGCAGCAGGACGGAATTGCGCTCCGCATCGCGGACGGCGGCGACGCGCTCCTCCAGTTCCTTCGCGCTCCGCACCGGATTGTGGTCGGCTTCGAGGATAAGGTCGCCGGGTTCGAGGCCCTTTTCTTCCGCATCGCTGTCCGGCGCCACTCCGACAATCACCACGCCGCCCCGTTCGAGGGTTTCCTCGTCCAGTTCGTATTCCTTGCGGAGTTCGTCGTTCGGCGGCGCGACCACGAGGCCCAGCAGCTCGATCGGATGCTCCTTCGATCCGCCCTCCGCCGGAGCGCTGGCCTGGTCGTTCTCCTCCAGGCGTCCCACGACGACTTCCAGGCGCTCGACCTTGCCGTTTCGCCACACCTCCACCGGCACTGCCGCGCCCACTTCCGCATCGGACACGATACGCGGCAGGGCGCGCATTTTCGGCACCTGCTTGCCATCGAAGGACAGCACGATGTCGCCTGCCCGGATGCCGCCCTTGTCGGCGGGGCTGTCCGGCATGACGGCGGCGACCAGCGCGCCGCGCGCTTCGCCGAAGCCCTCGAATGTGCCGGCGATTTCGTCGGTGACGCTCTGTATGCGGACGCCGAGCCAGCCGCGCCGGGTCTCGCGGAAGCGGCGGAGTTGGTCGATGACGGGCGCGGCGAGCGAGGCCGGCACGGCGAAGCCGATGCCCACGCTGCCGCCGGACGGCGACGTGATGGCGGTGTTCACGCCGATCACCTTGCCGTCGAGGTTCAGCATCGGGCCGCCGGAATTGCCCTTGTTGATCGCCGCATCGGTCTGGATGAAGTCGTCATAGGGCCCGGCGCGGATATCGCGCTTGCGCGCCGAGACGATGCCGGCGGTCACGGTGCTGCTGAAGCCGAAGGGGTTGCCGATGGCGATGACCCAGTCGCCGACCCGGGTCTCGTCCGAGTTTCCGAATTCCAGGTGGGCCAGCGGGCCGTCCGCCTCGACCCTGAGCACCGCCAGGTCGGTCTTGGGGTCGCGGCCCACGACTTCCGCCTTGAACTCCCTGTCGTCGTGAAGGCGGATATGGATTTCGTCCGCTTCCTCGATGACATGGTTGTTGGTCACGATGATGCCGGAGGGATCGATGACGAAGCCTGAGCCGAGCGACGTGGCCCTGCGCGGCGGCCGGCCCTCGCGGTCGTCGCGGTCGCCGAAGAACTTCTTGAAGAACTCCTCGAAGGGCGAACCGGGCGGGAATTGCGGCAGGTCCGGCACTTGCCGCTGCTCCACGGTTTGCCGGGTCGAGATGTTGACGACGGCCGGCAGCGCCTTTTCGGCGAGTTCGGCGAAGCTCTCCGGCGTGCCGTGGGCGCTGAGCGGCGGCGCTGCGACCGCGATGGATGCAAACAGGAGGAAGGCGGGAGCAAGGCGCATGGCGTGGAACTGTTGTCCTCGGGTTGTCGGGCCGGCCGGCGCCGGATCAGGCGGCGTTTTCCCGCGCATGGGCATAATTCACGCCGGTGAACCACAGCATGTAGTCCATATAGGTGGTCGGCGGGAATTTCGCAGGATCGTCGGGGCCGCAGCAGGTCGGCAGGCACACCATCTCGTAGTCGATATTGCAGTCGAAGAAGAACGGGATGGCGTAGCGCTCCCGGCCCGAGCGGTTGAGAACCCGGTGCGGCGTCGAAAGGAAGTGCCCGTTGGTCCAGCGGTGGCCGAGGTCGCCGATGTTGACGATGAAGCAGTCCGGCTCCGACGGCGCGTCCACCCATTCGCCCGACGGGAGCCGGATCGAAAGGCCCGGCACATCGGTCGTCGCCAGCAGCGTCATGAACGAACTGTCGGTATGCGGCGCCAGGCTGAACTCGTCCTCCTCGAAACGCTCATGCGCGGCGTAGCGGGTGAGCCTGAGCGTGAATTGCGGGTCGTCGAACGCCTCGTCGAAAAAGTCCGGGGCGAGGCCGAGTGCGCGGGCATAGAGCGGCACAAGCTCCATCGCCACCCGCTCCATCGCTTCCGCATAGGCAAGCACGGTCGAGCGGAAGCCCGGAAGCGCCGCCTCCTCCGGCCACTGGTTCAGCGGACGGAAGCGCTTGCCCGCCAGCACGTCCGGATGGTCGGGCGGCAGGTCGCGTTTCAGGAAGAAGGCCTCGTTCTGGTTCGGCCGGTCGCCGTGATAGATGCGCGATGCGCGCGAAACACTGCCGCCATAGGGCATGTAGCCGACATTGTTGGCGCCCGCCCTCAGCCCGAGCTTGTCCTCGAGCGGCTGGGCGTGGAAACGCCGCGCCTCCGCGAAGACACCATCGACAAGGGCCCGCGGCACCCCGTGTCCTTTCAGGTAATAGAAGCCGACATTGCGGCAGGCGTCGGAAAGCGCCTCAGCCGCGCGTTCGGGTCCCTCCGGTTCGCCCCGGAGAACGGGACCGATATCGATAATCGGAATAGGTGCCGCGCCCATCTTCGCCTATGCTCCCGAACTGTTAGCGAAATCGGCGCCATCTTCCTCCTCCCGGCGCCCGATGGCAAGAAAGGGAGGCAGTCAGATGCCTGCAGAGTCGCCGATCTGGCCCGCGCCGCTGGACCATCTGCGCCTCGACAGCGATGCCCCGGACCGACTCGCGGATTTCTATGCCGGTCTTCTCGGCTTCGACAGCTTCGACCTGCCGGATGGCGGCCGGCTGCTGCAGGGGCCCGGCCGGCGCCTCGTGATCGGCCGGGGCGAGCCCGGCGCCCGTCCCTATCACGGCTTCCGGCTCCGGGACCGGTCGCAGCTGGATGCCGTGCGCGCCTTTATCGCGGCGCAGGGGATCAACATGGAGCCGTCGCCCTCCGAGGTGTTCGATCCGGATGCGGTGGCGGTGCGCGACCCGGATGGCTGGCTCTCGGTGTTCGGCCTGCCGCGGGCCGATCTTCCGGCGATCCGCACGGTCAACGGCGTGCCGGGCCGCAGCTTCACCGCCCGCCTGCAGCATGTCGTGGTGGCGAGCCGGGACCTCGGCCCCATGATGCGCTGGTACGAGGACGTGCTGGGCTTCGTCCCCTCCGACTATGTGCTGGCGGACATGGACGACCCCGACTCGCGCCGGGTCGCCTTCTACCGCTCGGACGAGGAGCACCACAGTTTCGCCGTCTTCTCCGCCTCGGAGACCAAGGCCGACCACCACGCCTACGAGACCGGCGGCTGGACGGATATCCGCGACTGGGCGGACCATCTCTCCAACAGCGGCGCGAAAATCTGGTGGGGCCCCGGCCGGCACGGCCCCGGCAACAACCTGTTCTTCATGATCCGGGACCCGCACGGCGACCCGGTCGAGCTCTCGGCCGAGATCGAGCACATGCCGCGCGAAATGGCGCCCCGCCTCTGGCCGGCGGAGGAGCGCACGCTGAATCTCTGGGGCCCGGGCTGGATCCGCGACTAGGGCGGGGGCCAATGGTATCGAATTCGCCGCCGGGGTCCGGAGAAGTGGCGGAGATCAGCGGTGGGAGCCCAGATACTTCTGGATGCTGCCGGCCACATGCCGTGCGTCCTCGCCGACGCCGTACAGCAAGCCTGACTTGCGCTTCACCATCCAATTGAGACCCATGAAATAAAGACCCGGCACGGAGGTCGCACCCCGGTCGGTTACGGGATATCCCATGCTGTCGAGCACGGGAAATTCGATCCAGGAGAAGTCGAAGGAGAATCCCGTCGCCCACACCACGGTCGTGATGTTCTCCTCCCGGAGATTAAGCGCGGGAACATGCGGCGCCGGCCTGTCGACCTCCGACGGCTCTCCTTCGAGCTCCCTCGCGGTCGGCAGGGGCGCATCGATGCCCTTCCTCGCCACGAGCGCGTCCACGCCTTCCCGGAACGAGCGGGAGAAACTGTCCGCGTTTTCCAGGTTCGTGTGAAGGTCGTCGGCGAACCGGACCCGTTCATTGTCCGCGGCCGCCAGTTTGCCGAGCAGCTGGACCCCGTCGCGGCGAAATTTGTGCGGGCTGATCGTCCGCCCCCCGTCGCGGCCGCTGGCCTGCACTTCCGCCCGGAACCGTTGGTCGGGATAGTCCAGCATGTCCGGCGTCCGGTCGAAGTAGCCGAGTTCGACGAACCATTCGACAAAATCGCGGCCGCGATAGCGCCGCGGAACGCGCCCCGCGCCGCCGGTGCTCAGCAGCACCCTTCGGCCCGAAAGATGCAGTTCGTCGACGAGCTGTCCGCCCGTCTGGGCGGAACCGACCACCAGGACGGCCCCGGGGTCGAGGTCTCCAGGATTCTTGTAGGTTTCCGCGTCGAGTTGCCGGATGCGCGGCGAGAGGAATTCTGAGAACCGTGGACGACGGGGCGCCTGCAGCGACCCTGTGGCCACCACCACCGCCCGCGCCTCCAGCGGGCCATTCCCTGTATCGACCCGGAACCGTCCGTTCGGGCCTGGACCGAGGCCGGTCGCCTCCGTCCCCGTTTGCAGCGGGCAATGGAAGCTCTCTGCCCACTGCGCCATGTAAGCGGCGAGGTCGTCCCGGCGCATGAACCCATCCGGGTCCGCGCCGCGATACTCAGCGCCGGGCAGCCGGATGGTCCAGTTCGGGGTCACGAGGGTGAAGCTGTCCCAACGCCGCTGCGACCAGCTGCCCGCCACGGTTCCCCGGTCCAGGACGACATGGTCTATGCCATGGCCGGACAGGAACCAGCTGGTCGAAAGCCCGGCCTGGCCTGCGCCGATGACGACAACTTCCGGTTCCCTCATGGCCTTGCGTCCGGATGGCGCATGCCGCTTGCGCTCAATGGCCGATCCTTTTGGTCGCACTCAGGTAGTTTCGACCGTTTTCGCGCCGGTACTGCAAATCGTCGACATGCGTGCGCACCAGGTGGAGACCCAGACCGTCCACCACGGTTTCCTCCAGAATCGTGTCCGGGCCGGGCTGGAACATGAGGGACCCCGGCTGCAGCTCGCGTCCATCATCGACGGTCCGTACTGCGAGAGTCCGGTCTTCGTCGTCCATCTCGAGATTGACTTCGATCCGGTGCGCGCCGGCATCGTCATAGCCGTGCTCCACGATGTATATGAAAATCTCCTCGACGCACAGTTGCACCTGGAACCGGTCCTGTCGCGGGAACCGGTGCAGATCGGCGAAATCGTCGATTGCCCGCGCGACCCGCTCCAGCTCGCTGCTGTCGTTGCGGACCGTCAGACTCAGGCTCTGGTCCCGGTACGCGGCCGGTTCGATGCCGTTAACCCAAGTTTAACAGACTTTATTAAAGTTCGTTTATTATCAGCGTGTTAAGAAGCAATATTTTTGCGTGGGGCACTACATTTCAGTTTTTGGGCGTTGGAGGGGGGTCAGACGATCATTTTCCGGACGCCTCCGGGTGC
>JAJEIH010000117.1 GCA_022827685.1 Alphaproteobacteria bacterium | reverse complement strand
TGACAATAAGGCTGCGCCAATCCGCTTCCGCCTGAAAATCAGCCGCTGCCCTCGCCCCGAACGCCCGAACACAAGACCAAACCGACCTCACCAATGGGCAACCGAGAGCCAAAAAACACCACAGCGCAAATTTCTTGGCCTTGGCACATACGGCACTGTCTCCTAAGTTGTTGCAGTGGAGACGCAACCGCGTGCAGGGAGGCCGCAATGGCGGATAGCCCGATCGAGACGAACCCCGACATTATGAGCGGGACGCCGGTATTCGCGGGAACCAGGGTGCCTGTGCAGATTCTCATCGAATATCTGGAAGACGGGGCTTCCCTCGATGTCTTTCTGGAGTGCTTCCCGACGGTTTCGCGCAGCCAGGCTGTCGAAGTGCTCGAACAAGCCAAAGCCCTGCTGATCGGGGAACCGGGTGAGGCTGCTGCTTGACGAATCGATCCCGGCGCCGCTCCGTCGGTATTTCCCGGAACGCTTCGAGACGCGCACCGTTCAGCAAATGGGCTGGGCGGGTATCGGAAACGGGCAGTTGTTGCGGCTGGCGGCGGACCACGGGTTCCAGGCACTCGTCACGACGGACCGGAACATGGAGTATCAGCAGAACCGGGAAACAGTACCGATTCCCGTGATCGTACTGGTCGCACGCCGGCTGAATGTCCAGAATTTGCAACCGCTCGTGCCCCGAATTGTCGAACTCGCCGAAGCCGGTGGACCGCCCGGCTTCTACCGTGCTGCAGGCGACCCCGGCGCCGATGTCGCGGAGCGCCTCTGAGCCGGCGGCAGCAGCCAGAAGCGCGCTTGCCCAGCGGCCTCCCGCCGATATGCCGGCGTTGTCGGCCATGAGCGGCGGGTTCGATGGAGCCATGGGTGAATGACGCCTAAGATGATCGCGATTCTGGCGGTTGGCGCGAGTCTGGCCGTGCTGATCTGGCAGGGGCAGCGCGCGGCGAAGGAAGACCGCGCCCAGTTGGAGGCGAGTTTGCGGGGCGTGTTGCAGGCCGGGTTTCGCGAGGCCATTGCGGGCCGCCACGCCGCCTGACGACGGTCGAGCGCGCAGGTCGGTCATGCGACTGCGACGGAACGCGCCGCCTACAGAGTCGCGCATGGAATTTTTTTCTGTTATTCAGGCACCGTTGCGCTCCTGCGCAGACGCAAGGGAGGCGCTTTAACTGACTGGCACCAGGGAGGCACACACTTGTTCAAGAAACTCCTCACAGTAGCCGCAGCCGGACTTGTCGGCGCCGCGGCATTCGGCGCGGCTGGCGACGCCGAAGCGCAGAAAGTGCGCTGGAAAATGCAGAGCGCCTTCGGGTCCAAGCTCTCGATCATCGGCGAGGTTGCGGCGCGCTACGAGGACATCGTCAAGGACATGTCCGCCGGCGACCTGACCATCAAGTTCTATGAGCCGGGCGCGCTTGTGCCGACGCTCCAGGGCTTCGACGCCGTCGAGGCGGGCTCTGTCGACGCCATGTGGGGCACCGCCGGCTACCACACCGGCAAATATCCCGCGCTCTCCTTCTTCACCGCGGTGCCGTTCGGCCCGCGCGCCGGCGAACTGCTGGCCTGGATGGGCTATGGCGGCGGCGACGAGCTCTACAACGAGCTGTATGCCAAGCATGACCTGATCGGCCTACACTGCGCGGCGATCGCTCCGGAGACCTCCGGCTGGTTCCGCTCCAGGCTGAACTCGATCGACGACCTGAAGGGCAAGAAGATGCGCTTCTTCGGTCTGGGCGCGAAGGTGATGACCAAGCTCGGCGTCTCCACCCAGCTTCTGGCCGGCGCGGACATCTATCCCGCGCTCGAGCGCGGCGTCATCGACGCGACCGAGTTCTCCATGCCGTCGATCGACCTCGACCTCGGTTTCTACCAGATCGCGAAGTTCAACTACTTCCCGGGCTGGCACCAGCAGTCGTCGATCGGCGAACTGCTGATGAAGAAGTCGGCGTTCGAGGCGCTGTCCGGCCAGCATCAGGCGATCATTCGCCATGCGTGCGATGCGTCGATCACCTGGTCGTTCGTGCGCTCCGAGGCCTTCCAGTTCGAGGCGATGCTGAAGCTTAAGGAAAAGGGCGTCGAAAGCGTGCGCTGGAGCGACGACGATCTCGCCAAGCTCTCCAAGGCCTGGGACGAGGTCGTGGCCGAGGAGAACGCAGCCGACCCGATCTTCGCCAAGTTCCACGCTTCCTACCAGGCCTTCCGCGACAAATACGCGATCTGGAAGGAACACGGTTATCTCGACTGACCGTCGGACCGACTAGCCAACCGGTCCTGCAAGGGACCGACTTGCCGCCGGGGCGGGGCTGAACCCGCCCCGGCGGTTTCTCTTGCCTGCCGGCCCCCGTTCCGGCAGGTTGCCCGAGAGCCGGTTTCGGCATTCGGGGATTTCCAGGGAGGTTGCGGGCGAATCCGATGGAAAAGCTCGTGCAGATCAGCGACCGGCTGAACAAGATCGTGTCCTTTGTCGGCAGGCTGGGCTCAATCGCCATCATCCCGTTGATCATCGTGACGATGTGGGATGTCGTGACACGCAAGTTCACCACGTTCCAGATATGGATCATCGAGACGCTGGGCGACCAACTCGAATCGACCGTGCTCCAGGAGTGGGAGTGGCATTTCCACACCGCGCTGTTCGCTTCCGCGCTCGGTTACGGCTATGTGGCGAACAGCCATGTCCGGGTGGATGTGATTCGCGAGCGCCTGCCGATCCGCAAGCAGGCGTGGATCGAGTGGATCGGCGTAACCATCGCCATGATCCCCTATTGCTGCGTGCTGATCTGGTTTTCCTGGGATTTCGCCTACAAGTCCTATATCCAGAACGAGATTTCCTATTCCCTGGTCGGTCTCAGCAACCGCTGGATCATCAAGGGCATCCTGTTCCTCGGGTTCGTCTTCGCCCTGCTTGCCGGTATCAGCGTCTGGCTGCGCAAGACCGCTTACCTGTTCGGGCCGCCCGGCCTGAATGTCCCCCTGCTCACAGTGCAGGAACCGATGACCGAACGGGTCGTAATCGCTTCGGGCGGCGCGCAGGCGGAGGACCGCTGAACCATGTGGCAGGAAATCTACTGGCACCTCCAGGAATATATCGCGATCTACATGTTCATCGGGCTGGGCTGCCTGTTGTTCACCGGTTTTCCGGTCGCGTTTGCGCTCGGCGGCGCCTCGCTCGCATTCGGCCTGATCGGTACCGCTCTGGATGTGTTCGCGCCCATCGAGTTCTTCAACATCCTGCCGCGCGTCTGGGGCGGAGCGGCGGAAAACCTCGTGCTGGTCGCGGTGCCGCTGTTCGTCTTCATGGGCACCATGCTGGAGCGGTCGGGCGTCGCCCATGACCTCCTGCACTGCCTCCAGGTGTTGCTGCGCCGCGTCCCCGGCGGCCTCGCCCTCGGCGTCACCGTCATGGGCACCATCATGGCGGCCAGCACCGGCATTATCGGCGCTTCTGTGGTGATGATCACCCTGATGGCGCTGCCGATCATGCTGGAGCGCAGATACAACCAGGAGCTCGCCACCGGCACGATCGCCGCCGCCAGCACGCTCGGCATCCTGATCCCGCCGAGCATCATGCTGGTCATCATGGCCGATCTGCTGTCGATCTCGGTCGGCAACCTGTTCGTGGCGGCGGTGTTCCCCGGCCTGCTGCTTTCCGGCCTCTACTTCGTCTATATCATGCTGCTCACCCTGATCTGGCCGCAATTGGGTCCGCCGCTGCCGGACGAGCGCGGCCCCGGCAGCATGGCCGAGCTGGGGACCATGGTGCTGCGCGGCTTCATCCCGCCGGTTTTCCTGATCGTGCTGGTCCTGGGGTCGATCATCGCGGGCTGGGCAACGCCGTCCGAGGCGGCGGCGGTCGGTGCGTTCGGCGCGACCCTGCTGGCAGTCATCAACCGGAACCTCACGCTGGAGGCGCTGGGCGACGTGCTGAACCGCACCTCGCTCACCGTGGCGATGATCTTCTTCGTCTTCATCGGCGCGACGGCCTTCTCCTACGTGTTCCGCTCGCTCGGCGGCGACGATGTGGTGGAGGAACTCATCTTCTCGCTCGGTCTGGGCAATTGGGGCCTGCTGATCGTGCTGATGGCGACGGTCTTCTTCCTCGGCTTCTTCTTCGACTTCCTGGAAATCACGCTGATCGTGCTGCCGGTCTTCACGCCGATCGTGCAGGAGCTGGATTTCGGCGAGCACGTCATCGACGCCGAGAAGATCTACTGGTTCGCGCTGCTGGTGGCGGTCAACCTGCAGACCTCCTTCCTGACGCCGCCTTTCGGCTTCGCGCTGTTCTACATGAAGGGCGTGGCGCCGCCGGAGGTGCAGCTGGTGTCGATCTACCGGGGCATCATCCCGTTTGTGTGCCTGCAGCTTGTCGGCCTCGGCTTCGTGCTGGCCTGGCCCGATATCGCGCTCTGGCTGCCGAGGGTGTTGCTCGACTGATCCGGAACCCGTCTCCGCTGCGGATGCGGCGGAGGCGGGTCAGCCGATCCCGTAGGCCTTCGCCCAGCCGAGCCCTTCCACGGTGCCGGCGCGCGGGCGGTATTCGCAGCCGATCCAGCCTTCATAGCCAAGCTCGTCGATCAGCCTGAACAGATAGGGGTAGTGCATCTCGCCGACGGAAGGCTCGTGGCGCTCCGGCACGCCGGCGATCTGCATGTGGCCGACGCCGCCGCCCGGCAGCCATTCGCGCAACCGCATGGCGACATCGCCCTCGACGATCTGACAGTGGTAGAGGTCCATCTGCACCTTGACCGTCTCCGCCCCGACGGCGGCGCGGATGCGGTGCGCCTCGTCCTGCCGGTTGAGGAAGAAGCCCGGAATGTCCCGCCGGTTGATCGGCTCGATGGAGACCTGGCGCGTGTCCAGCCGGGCGGCGGCGCGTTTCAGGTTCGCCGCATAGACCGCCTCGGCCTCCGCCTCGGCGTCCTCGCCCGGAATGCCGGCCATGACATGCACGCGCGGGCTTTCCAGCACACCGGCCCACGCCGCCGCCGTCTCCAGCGCGTCCGCGAACGCCGCCTCGCGCCCCGGCACGGCGGCCAGCCCGCGCTCGCCCGCCTCCCAGTCTCCCGGCGGCATGTTGAACAGCACGACCTCGACCCCGGCATCCGCCTTCGCTTTCGCCACCTCCTCCGGCGCGAAGTCGTAGGGGAACAGGAACTCGACCGCCCTGAAGCCGACCCTGGCGGCGGCGTCGAAGCGGTCCAGGAACCCGTGTTCGGTGAAGAGCATCGAGAGATTGGCGGCGAAACGCGGCATGGGCGGCGGCCTTTCCTGCGGTTGCGGAACAGGAGCGAGGTTCCTTAGCATAGCCCCATGGCCTCCGCCCCGCTGCTGCTCGCGCTCGACCAGGGCACGACCTCGACCCGCGCGATCCTGTTCGACGCGGCCGGCGCGCCGCTCCGGACCGCCCAGCGCGAACTGCGCCAGATCTACCCGGCGGACGGCCGGGTGGAGCACGACCCGGAGGAAATCTGGCGGGCCAGCGTGGCCGTGCTGCGCGAGGCGGCGGGAGACGACCTGCCTGCCGCCATCGGCATCGCTAACCAGCGCGAGACGGCGCTGCTGTGGGACCGGGCGAGCGGCGCCTGCCTGCACAACGCCATCGTCTGGCAGGACCGGCGCACGGCCCCGGAATGCGACCGGCTCCGCGCCGACGGGCTGGAGCCGCTCGTTGCGGAGCGCAGCGGCCTCCTGATCGACCCCTATTTCTCGGCGACCAAGCTCGCCTGGCTGCTGGACGAGCTGCCCGGCGCGCGCGGGCGCCGCGACCTCGCCTTCGGCACGGTGGACAGCTTCCTCGCCTGGCGGCTGACCGGCGGGCGCGTCCACGCCACCGACGCGACCAACGCGTCGCGCACCGGCCTTTTCGACATCCGCAAGCGCGCCTGGAGCCCGGAGCTGCTCGAACTCTTCCGGGTCCCGGAAGCCGTGCTGCCCGAGGTGCGCGGCAATGCCGCCGGCTTCGGCGTGACGGACATTCTGGGCGCGCCGGTGCCGATCGCGGGCATGGCCGGCGACCAGCAGGCGGCGACCCTCGGCCAGGGCTGCCTCGATGCGGGCGACGTCAAGAGCACCTACGGCACCGGCTGCTTCCTTTTGGCGCATACCGGCGGGGAGCCCGCGGCCTCCCGCCACCGCCTGCTCACCACCATCGCGCTGGAACTCGACGGCCGGACGACATACGCGCTCGAAGGCGCCGTGTTCGTCGCGGGCGCGGCGGTGCAATGGCTGCGCGACGGGCTGGGCGTCATCGCCGGCGCGGCGGAGACGGAGGCGCTGGCGCGGGACGCGGGCGAGAGCGGCGTCGTCATGGTGCCGGCCTTCGTCGGGCTGGGCGCGCCCTGGTGGGATGCGGAGGCGCGCGGCGCGCTCTTCGGCCTGACGCGCGACACGGGGCCGGCCGATCTCGCCCGCGCCGCGCTCGAAGCCGCCGCGCACCAGACCGCCGACCTGCTGGACGCCGCCGCCGCCGACGGCCTGGAACCCGCGCTGCTCCGCATAGACGGGGCGATGAGCGCCAATGACTGGTTCGCCCAGAGGCTCGCCGACATCGCCGGCCTCGCCGTGGAGCGCCCCGCCGTCACCGAGACGACGGCCTGGGGCGCGGCCGTGCTGGCGGGCCTCGGCGCGGGCGTGTTCTCGGACCCGCGCGACGCCGGGCGCCCCGCCGGGCGGCGGTTCGAGCCCGGAGGCGACCCCGCGCCCGGCCGCGCCCGCTGGGCCGACGCCGTGGCGCGCACGCTCTCGCGGCCCGCCCGCAACGCGGACGGGGAGCCCGGCCGATAGCCGGCGATGACATCCTGATTGCCGGCGGCGGTATCGGCGGGCTGACGGCGGCGCTCTGCCTCGCCGCGAAGGGCTTGAGTGTGCGCGTGTTCGAGGCGGCGCCGGCGTTCGGCGAGATCGGCGCGGGCATCCAGCTCAGCCCCAATTGCAACCGGGTGCTGCACCGGCTCGGCCTGGCGGAGGCGCTGGAGGCGGCCGCCTTCCTGCCGGTCGCGGGCCAGATGCGCGACTGGGCGAGCGGCGGGACCATCCACGAGGTGGAGCTGGGCGACGGGCTGCGCCGGCGCTACGGCTATCCCTACTACCATATCCACCGCGCGGACCTGATCGGCGCGCTGGCGGACGCCGCCCGGGCGGAGCCGCGAATCGCGCTGCACACCGCCGCCGAAGCGGGCGGCATCGAGCAGTCCGCCGGCGGGGTCTCGCTTTCGGCGGGCGGCAGGCGCTACCGGGGCCGGGCGCTGGTCGGCGCGGACGGCATCCATTCGGCGGTGCGCGCCTTCCTGTTCGGCCCGGAGGCGCCGGCCTTCACCGGCACGGTCGCCTGGCGCGGCCTGGTGCCGGCGGCCCGGCTGCCGGAGGGCTTCGTGCGCCCGGTCTCCTCCAACTGGCTGGGGCCGGGCGGGCATGTCGTCCACTACTATGTCCGCAGCGGCGCGCTGGTGAACTGCGTCTGCGTGGTCGAGAAGGAAGGCTGGGAGCGCGAATCCTGGACCGAGCGCGGCGATATCGAGGAGCTCAAGGCCGACTTCGCCGGCTGGCATGACGGCGTGCGCCGGCTGATCGGGGCCATGGACCCGGACGCCTGCTACAAGTGGGCGCTGTTCGACCGGCCGCCCATGCCGCGATGGGGCAAGGGCCGGGTGACGCTCTTGGGCGACGCCTGCCATGCGACGCTGCCCTTCATGGCCCAGGGCGCGGCCATGGCCATCGAGGACGGCGCCGTGCTGGCGGAATGCCTGGCGGCGGACGGGGATGTCGCGGCCGGCCTGAAACGCTACGAGGACCTGCGCCGGGCCCGGTCGGCCCGCATCCAGACCGGCTCGCGCCGCAATGCGGAGCTGTTCCACATGCGCGGCGAGGCGGCGGCCGAACGCAACCGCACGCTCGGCGCGTCGCGCAGCCGCACGCTCGAATGGCTCTACAGCTACGACGCTTTCGACCTCGAAGCGGCGGAAGCGGCGGCGGCCGCCGAGGCGCCGGACCTCTGCTAGAGCAGAGTCCTTTCGAATTGAATCCCGGCCCGAATTTGTCGCCCCGGCCTCCGAGCCGGGGCCCAGCACCGCCGGCAAAGCATGGCAAAGACCTCGACAGGCTGGACCCCGGATCTCCGCTTCTCTCCGTCCGGGGTGACAATCGGGGTTGCCCGTTCGGCGCCGTTGCAACCCGAACGGATCGTGTTCCAGGGGACCGGCGCAGGATTGCGGGTTGGAAATCGGGACGCGCCGGGCGATGTTATCGCTGAGCCATCCCCTCCGCGCGCAGCCGCCGGACATATCGGGAGAGACGCCATGAACAAGCTCGAAGGCCTGCACCACCTCGCCATCACCACCGCCGACATCAAGACCCAGATCGAGTTCTTCACCGACAAGCTCGGCATGGAGCTGGTCGCGCTCTACTGGATGCACGGGGTGGAGAACACCTTCCACGGCTTCCTGCGCCTGAATGACGAAAGCGCCATCGCGCTGGTGCAGAACGACGCCATCGGGGACATCCCGGCCGAGGTCGGGCGCACGCATGCCGGCAATCCCGGCGCCAACAGCGCCGCCGGGACCATGCAGCATGTCGCCTTCCGCGTGCAGGGCGAGGAGGAGCTGATGGCGATGAAGGACCGCCTGCGCGCCAAGGGCGTGCCGGTGATCGGGCCCAGGGACCACGGCTTCTGCAAGTCGATCTATTTCGCCGGGCCGGAGAACCTCGCGCTGGAGCTGTCCTATTCCGAGGCGCCGATAGACGCCGAGGCGTGGATCGACCCGGAAGTGGTCGCGCTCGCCGGCATCGGCGCGGACGAGCTCGCGCGCTACAAGCGGTCCTCGGACTTCGCGGACAGCGGCGGCGCGGTGCCGCAGCCCGGCCCCGATGCGCCGGGCCCGCACATGACCAACTATCCGCCCGGCCGCTACGAGACGATACTCGCCATGACCGATGCGGAGATGCTGGCGACGAGCGAGACGGACCCGCCGGTCAGGGTCCGGGAGACGGCCTGATACCCGAACGCAGGGAGGGAGGCGGAGATGGTCGCGCCCAGCAAGTTCGCCCATATCGTTTACAACACCCACCGCCATGAGGAGATGATCGACTGGTATGCCCGCGTCTTCGAGGCGCGCATCCAGCACCGGGACGAGCGGCTGGCGTTCCTGACCTATGACGACGAGCACCACCGCTTCGCCTTCATCAATCTCGGGCCCGCGCCGGAGGGCGCGGCGGCGCGCCGGCCGGACGAGGCGGGCGTCCACCATGTCGCCTACACCTGGCGGGACCTGGGCGAGCTGCTCGACACCTACAAGCGGCTGAAGGGCATGGGCATCCTGCCCTACCGGCCGATCCGCCACGGGCTCACGCTCTCGATGTATTACCGCGACCCGGACGGCAACGGGCTGGAGTTCCAGATCGACATGATGGACCTGGCCCAGGCCGGCGAATTCATGCGCAGCGAAACCTTCGCGCGCGATCCCGTCGGCCAGCTCTTCGACCCGGACGAGCTGCTGGCCCGCTACGAATCGGGCGCGCCCGTGGACGACCTCGTCTTCCGCACCGACCAGCCCGAACACGCCGGCGCCGCCTTCCGCCGCGAGGGGCAGGCGGCGTAAGCCGGACCGGCTCCCGGCCCGGGGGCCCACCCCACGGGCATGTCATGGGATGTCATGTTTTGTCATGCGGCCCGGCGGGAGACAGCGCCATATGTCATGAGATGTCATGATCCGCATGCCGCCGGTGCATAGGCGGTGGCCCGTTCGGGCATGAGGGCCGATGCCGAAAAGCTCCTCCCCCGCTTGCGGGGGAGGCCGGGTGGGGGGCCGCTTCCGCGCTGGCGGAAGCGGCGGCGGGCGAAGCCCGGCAACGGCCCGTCACACCGAGAGGCCCTCCCCCAACCCCTCCCGCCGAGCGGGAGGGGAGCACAATGGAGCACCCCCAGGACATCGGTTCTGCATTGCGCTCCTCGGTATGAATCTCGTTCCTTCATCCCGGTTCGTTCCCTTTCGTTCCGCTCTCCCCACCGCCGGCCTGCCCTGGCGGCGGGACCCTGATTCGCGCGTATCCTGCGCGCGCCCGCGCCCGCCGGCGCGCGTATCGCGGCGGCGCGGTTCGCGCGCCTGATTGCGCCTGTGCGCCCGCACGCGCGAGCCGGACGCGGGACGCACCTCGCCCGTCCGCTCCCCGGGGCCTTTCCCGCGCCGGCGCAAGGCGGGGCGGCTTCCGGATCGCCGTCCCCTTCCACCCGCCGCAATCTGGGAGCAGGCCGCCGGGATGTCAAGTATGAATAGAGATAATTTTCTGGAATGTTCTTATTCCTGCCACTATCCCGCATGGCGTCCGGCCCGTTGTGGACGGCCGGACCCGGGCGGGCTATGGTGTTGCCGGCCGTCGGCGAGAGGACATCATGGCGACCGCATCGCCCGAACAGATCCGCAGCGCGCTGGAGCAGGCCGGCGTCCGGCCCGACGCCGCGGCCGCCCTGGCGGAGTCCGCCGCCCGGCGGCCATTGGCGCAGCGGGACTGGCTGTATCCCGTGCTGGCGGTCGCCCTGCTGGGGCTGCTTGGCTGGATCGCGCTATCCATCCACGAGATGAACGCGCGGCTCGGCGTCGTCGAGACCCGCCTGATCGTGCTGGAGGAAGGCCAAGAGACGCTGGCGGCCGGTCTGGAGCGGGCGCGGGAGGAGCGGCAGGCGCTGGCCGCCGGGCTGGCGCAGGTCCGGGGAGACCTCCGGGTTCTGGACCGGAAGGTGGACGATCTCGCCCGGCGGTGAGCGGACTGCATGGCGGCCGCCTCGCCCGGACCGGCTGTATCCCGTGCTGGCGGTCGCCCTGCTGGGGCTGCTTGGCTGGACCGCGCTGTCCATCCATGAGATGAACGCGCGGCTCGGCGTCGTCGAGACCCGCCTGATCGTGCTGGAGGAAGGCCAGGAGAAGCTGGAGGCAGGCCTGGAGCAGGTCCGGGGGGATATCCGGACGGTGGAAGGCAGGCTGAACGGCAGGCTGGACGACATCGCCGGCCGGCTGCCCCCGGCCCGGTAGCACGCCCGACTGCCGGCCGCTCCTTCGCCCGCGCCCTGCCGCGAGCGCCTTCCGCCTTGTGCGAAGGGGGGGCAGCCGGCGGGCGGAAGCCCAAGAGGTTTCCTCTGCCGGTTCCCATCGGTCGGGCGTTCCCGCTCAAACTCGCTCCTGGACCGTTGCGCCCTTCCCTTTCTCAATCATCCTCCTGAACAAATCCTCATAGACGGGAACAAGGCGCTCCACGGAAAAGTCATCGGCGCGCCGTTCGAGTTCCGCCGTGGAAACCGCGCCGCCATTCAGACACCCGACGATCGCGGCGGCCAGCGCCTCCGCATCGCCGACCGGCACCAGCGGACCCCACCGGCCTCCTTCGAGAATCTCCGCCGGCCCGTATGGTGCATCGGTGCTGACAACCGGGGTGCCGCAGGCCATTGCCTCGATGAGGACATTCGCCAGGCCTTCGTATCTCGACGACAACACGAACAGCGCGGCACGCCGCATGTAACTGAACGGGTTCTCGACGAAGCCCAGAAAGGCGATGTCGGCTTCTACGCCCATTTCCCGGGCCAGAGATGTAATTCGGCTGCGGTAATCGGCCGACAGATCTCCTAGAATTGCGAGACGGGCGTTCGCCTTACGGCGCACCGATCCAAATGCCGAAACGAGTGTGCGCCAGTCTTTCTGTTTTTTCTCAGCAAGTACGCTGAGAACGATCGGGATGCCGGAATCCCGAAACCAGGGGTGCCGGACTTCCTGTTCGGCCAAACGGCGTATTTCCGACACAGGAGCAGGATTGTAAATCACATGAGTTTTTCGCGCATCGACGCCCAAAGTATCGATCACGGTTCTGGCCACGCCTTGAGAAATCGCCACTACTGCGTCGGCTCCGGGATCGGTCGATCTAGCAATCTCCCTCCCCCGTCCCTTGTAGCTCTCACTGATATCGACGTTGTTACGAATAGACGTTATGACGGGAATGAGGATCTTCGCCAATTCCGCGCCGAGTATCGCCGCACAATTCGCAGGCGGCAGAGCCGCAAACAGCATTTGAGGTCGCGCCTCGCGTATATAGCGGGCGACGGCGACTGCCGCGCGTATTTGCGCCAAGTTCAGGCGAACACCGGAATGGAGCTTTTGCAGGGGCCGCCATGCACTGCACGTAGCCAGCAGATTGACAGCAAGCGGACGCATTTCGATCCGGCGCTCGCGGCAGTGTGCAAGAAGGTTCGGGTCGGTAGTTCTTTTGCGCCGCCGATAATATATCCGAATCCCGTCCGGTATCGTGTGCTTGTAGGAACCGCTCAGACGCAGAAGAACCAGGTCAACGGGGAATCCTCGTTCGAGAAGAGCGCCCGCCAGCGTCAACACTACCCTTTCGGCGCCGCCGCCTGCCAGGTCCGGCAGCACCATGCCGATGCGCGGCAAATGCCGGCTGCGGATCGATCGACCGATATTCATGCCTCATATCTCCCTGCACACGGCCGCCGGGCTACGCCGTCCCGTCGCCTCGCCGCTACGCTTCGGGCGGGGTGGCAGAAGGGGGCCATGCAATCCGAAGGCTTTCGCTCTAAGCCGTGCTGCGCAGATAGAGCCAGTCCGCCAGGCGGTGGCTGGCCGCCGCCGTGTGCTCCAGCGCGGTTCGCCGCCCCTTCGGCAGCGTCTGGATGGTGGACCGGACTCCGGTATGGATGACGATGGCCGGATCGACGGCGTAGAAGGCCAGCCCGTTGCGCCACCATTCCGCGTAGAGCCAGTCTATGGGCGCGCGGATGCGCCAGCAGTAGTGAAGCAGCGCCCTCGCCGCTTCCAGCCGGACGAGATAGCCGACGCAGCCTCCGACGCGGCGGCGATAGCGGACGAGGGAGCGCCGGCCGTCCAGCATTGCCATTTCCCGGTGAACCCGATAGCGCTTCCTCGGCGACAGCAGAACGACATCCCAGTCGAGGTCCGTCCTCAGAACGGCGTCGATGAGGGCCGGGAAGCCGTCCTCCAGCGCCGCATCGTCCTCAAGAACGACGGCATACGGCGTCCCGGTATCGACCAGATGCCGCCAGAGCGCGTAGTGGGACAGGAAGCAGCCGATCTCGCCGGGCGACAGCCGGCGGCCCCGCATGATGCGCCACCACTGCTCCTGCATCCGGTGGCGGTAGCAGTCCTCGGGCAGCCCGGCCCCGTCCACCGCGTCGAAAAACTCGAAATCGAGCTGCTGCGCCTTCAGCTCCTTCCGCATGCGGGCGCGGCGTCCGGTCTCCCGGACCAGAGAGACCACGAAGATCGGCGGCATGGCGTTCAGCACGGACGCTCCGGCGGATCGTCGCTGTAGGAAATACGGACCTTCCGCACCATCCCGAGGGCGAACAGCGCCTGCACGCGCGCCTTGTACGGCAGGGCGCGAAGGTTCCTCCGCAAGCGATGGACGCGCCTTTTCCGGCCCCGCAATTCCGCCGCCTGGCGCCACGACGCCTGGTCGCTTCCGTCCTCTTCGCGCTGGCGCGCCATCGCCGGCAGCACCTGCACGGTCCGCAGCCGGCGGGCCACCCTGGAACGCCGGAAATCGAACAGCGTCTGGTCAACCGTGTGGTCGGGGTCGGCGAACGCCGCGAGCGCGATTTGCGCCCCGCGCCGGTCGATCAGATAGGCCGCGGACCCGCTGCACCATCGTTCCAGACGGTGCAGCCCGCGCCCGCTCGGCGTCCTGCCCGACGACCGC
This sequence comes from Alphaproteobacteria bacterium, assembly GCA_022827685.1. GTDB lineage: Bacteria > Pseudomonadota > Alphaproteobacteria > Bin95 > Bin95 > Bin95. Next base: position 50,499 of record JAJEIH010000117.1, on the reverse strand, counting down.
CACAGCGGCGCGGCCTTGCGCCACCGGGGGCCCGACGGAAGGCTGGCTTCCAGCCGCACGACATGCGCGCCGGAAGGCCACCAGTCCACCGACTCCAGCAATGAAGGCGTATCGGGAGCGAGCGCCGCATCGTCTTCCAGAATCAGCGCCGCCGGGGCGTCCGACCCGAGCAGTTCGCTCATGGCCCTGCCGTGGCCGAGCATGTTGGCCGCCGAGCCCAGATTGATGCGCCAGAAGGGCGGATTGCCGTTCGTCGTTCGCTCCCATTCCTCCTGCGCCGCCAGCAGGCGGGCATCGACCGCCGGGATGCGCACCGCCTCGATGCCGAGGCGGTCCATTTGCGCGGACATCGCCGCCCAACGGTCCGGGCGGCGGTCGAGATTGATGATGAAAACGGGCAGCATCACCCGGCCGCGGCCCCGGCGGTCCGGTTCGCCTTCGGGCCGGGGCAGTATCCGACGCCGGTGCGCTCGCACCGGCCCCTCGCCGCGGCCCACATCCATGTCTTCTTGAGCGACAGGCGGGTCGCGTAGCCGGGCTTCCAGAGCTTCCGCCCTTCGACCCGGTGCTCTCCCGTGTCCGAGCCGAACATCCCGTAGGGCAGATGGCGGATTGCGCCCGGCGTCATCTGCAGCGGGGCGAGGCTGTGCGCGAGACGCGAGTTGCCGAGATTGAACAGCAGATGGTCGATCGGCATGGGTGTCGCCGGGGCGGTCTCCAGCGCCTCCAGGGCGGCGTCGTGGTCGATCAGATATCCGTATGCGCCCAGATGGCTGCCCAGGATCGGCCTGAGGGAGCGGCCGCTCGGCGTGGCGCCGACGGCGGGGCCCAGCCATATCCGCCTGTCGGGCGCGATCGTGCTTTGCAGCTTCACCAGCCCGTGTTCGCCGGGCCACCATTCCAGCGACGCGACAAGCGCCGGGACTTCCCCGCCGACCTCGACATCGTCTTCGAGGACGAGCGCGGCGGGCGCGCCGCAATCGACCAGGGCCTGCATGGCCCTGTAATGGCTGCGGGCGCAGGCGACATGGCCCGCGCCCATCCTTAGAAGCGCCGGATCGCCCGCCAGGCTGTCCCTGTCGATTGCGGGGATGCGCACCGCCTCGATGCCGAGCCGGCCCATCTGCGCGGACATGGCCGCCCAGCGGTCCGGCCGCCGGTCGAGATTGATGACATAGACAGGCAGTTGGGCCATTCCCGCGCCTCGCTTCGACACAAAGGCCCGAAGCTGGCGTCGGGCCGTTGCAAGCAACACGCGGATGCGTAAAGCCCCGCCTATTCGCCGGGCTCGGGTAGCTACTCCCTTGCCGGGTATCAGGCTGTTCTATTCAGCGGGCGGCCCGACAAAGCGGGTGTCCGCGTATTGCTTGCGAGAAGCAGTCTGCGTTTTCGGAAAGATCAATGCAAGGGCGACATGGGCCGCGCGCTATGGCGGGTTTGTGCTTGTGAAGCCGCCCGGAGCGTGTCAGCTTTGTTCCCTACCGACGAAGCAAGAGGCTGCCGGTGGAAACGCTCGAACCGTGGATAACGCCCGCCATCCTGATCGCGGGCTTTGCGTTCCTCTGGAGCCAGATCGACCGCGTGCATCGCGATGTCGGCGAGTTGCGCGAGCGCATGGCCCGTCTGGAAGGACTGTTCGAGGGCTTCATCAAGCGGGAGACGAACTGACGGGGCCGCGGGGCCCGCGGTCGGCGGATAGCCGATAGCGCCCCGGCCGCCGTTCCGCCGCGCGCTATGGCGGGCGGGGGCGGGATTTGCTATGGGCTGGGGGCTGGATTCGGGAGCCCCTCGCGCATGGCCGATTTCTTCACCGCGCCGCTGGCCGACGCCGACCCGGACCTCTCTGCCGCCATCGGCGGGGAGCTGGGCCGCCAGCGCGACCAGATCGAGCTGATCGCCTCGGAGAACATCGTCTCGCGCGCCGTGCTGGAGGCGCAGGGCTCGGTGCTGACCAATAAATATGCCGAGGGCTATCCGGGGCGGCGCTACTATGGCGGCTGCGAATGGGTGGACCGGGCGGAGCGGCTCGCCATCGAGCGGGCGAAGCAGCTGTTCGGCGCGGCGCATGTCAATGTCCAGCCGCATTCCGGCGCGCAGGCGAACCAGGCGGCCTTCATGGCGCTCTGCAAGCCGGGCGACACGGTGCTCGGCATGTCGCTCGCCGCCGGCGGGCACCTGACGCACGGCGCGGCGCCCAACCTCTCCGGCAAGTGGTTCGACGCCGTGCAATACGGCGTGCGCCGACAGGACAGCCGGATCGACTTCGACGAGGTCGCGCGGCTGGCGGAGGAACGCCGGCCGGCGCTCATCATCGCGGGCGGCTCGGCCTATCCGCGCGAGATCGACTTCCGCCCCTTCCGCGAGATCGCCGACGCCTCGGGCGCGAAGTTCATGGTCGATATGGCGCATTTCGCCGGGCTGGTGGCGGCCGGCGTGCATCCGAGCCCGCTGCCCTGGGCCGACATCGTCACCACCACCACCCACAAGACGCTGCGGGGCCCGCGCGGCGGCATGATCCTCACCAATGACGCGACGCTCGGCCGGCGGATCGACTCGGCGGTGTTCCCCGGCCTCCAGGGCGGCCCGCTGATGCATGTCATCGCCGCCAAGGCGGTCGCCTTCGGCGAGGCGCTCCAGCCCGGGTTCCGCGACTATGCCGAGGCCGTGGTCGCCAATGCCCGCGCGCTTGCCCAGACGCTGCGGGAAGGCGGGCTGGAGATCGTCTCGGGCGGCACGGACACACACCTGCTGCTGGTCGATCTGCGCCCGCTCGGCCTCACCGGCGATGTCGCCGAGAAGGCGCTGGAGCGCGCGCGCATCACCTGCAACAAGAACGGCATCCCGTTCGACCCGGAGAAGCCGACCGTCACCTCGGGCCTGCGCCTCGGCTCGCCAGCGGCGACCACGCGCGGCTTCGACGAGGAGGCGTTCCGGGAGGTGGGGCGGCTCATCGTGGAGGTGCTGAAGGGCGGCGAGGCGGCGGAGGCGCGCGCGGCGGCGCGGGTCGGGGCGCTGCTGGCGCGCTTCCCGATCTACGGGGCGGCCCCGGGGAGGTAGTGCGATGCGTTGCCCGTTCTGCGCCCATGAAGACACGCAGGTGAAGGACAGCCGGCCGACGGAGGACAACGCCGTCATCCGCCGCCGCCGCTCCTGCCCCGCCTGCAATGCGCGCTTCACCACCTTCGAGCGGGTGCAACTGCGCGACCTCACGATCCTGAAGTCCAGCGGCCGGCGCGAGGCGTTCGACCGCGAGAAGCTCAAGCGCTCCGTGGCGGTCGCACTGCGCAAGCGGCCGGTGGACGACGCCCGGCTGGAGCGCATGATCTCCAGCCTGGTGCGCCAGCTCGAAGCCTCGGGACAGGGCGAGTTCCCCTCGGACCGGCTCGGCGAAATGGTGATGGAGATGCTCGCCGACCTCGACCAGGTCGCCTATGTCCGTTTCGCCTCCGTTTACCGCGATTTCCGGGAGGCCAAGGACTTCGAGGAGTTTGTCGGACAGCTTGCCGATCAGGATGACGACGGACGCTCGCAGCGTTGACGGGGCGCATATGGGCGCCGCGCTCGCGCTCGGCCGGCGGGGCCTGGGCACGGTCTGGCCCAACCCCGCGGTCGGCTGCGTGATCGCGCACGGGCCCCGGGTCGTCGCGCGGGGCTGGACGCAGCCCGGCGGCCGCCCCCATGCCGAAGCCGAGGCGCTGGCCCGCGCCGGCGCGGCCGCCAGGGGCGCCGCCTGCTATGTGACGCTTGAGCCGTGCAGCCATCACGGCCGCACGCCGCCCTGCGCCGACGCGCTCATCGAGGCCGGAATCGCCCGCGTCGTCGCCGCGACCGGGGACCCGGACCCGCGCGTCGCCGGGCGGGGCTTCGCGCGGTTGGAGGCGGCGGGCATTGCGGTGGAAACGGGGCCCGGCGAGGCGGAGGCGCGGTTCGACAATGCGGGCTTCCTCACCCGTGTCGCCTCGGGCCGGCCGCTGGTCGCGCTCAAGACCGCGACGACCCTGGACGGGCGGATCGCGGCGCAGAGCGGCGAGAGCCGCTGGATCACCGGCCCGGCCGCCCGCGCGGCCGCGCACAGGCTGAGGGCCGGCCATGACGCGGTCATGGTGGGCGCGCGCACGGCGCTGCTCGACAATCCGCGCCTCGACTGCCGGCTGGACGGGCTGCGGGACCGCTCGCCGCTCCGCATCGTGGCGGATGGCGGCCTCGGCCTGCCGCCGACGCACCATCTGGCCGCCGACGGCCGGCCCTGCTGGGCGCTCTGCCGGGAGGATGCGGACCGGGACCGCGCAAGCCGGCTGGAGGATGCCGGCGTCCGGCTCATCCGCGTGCCCGCCGGCGAGGACGGGCGGATGGACCTGGCGGCCGGCCTCCGGCGGCTCGGCGAAGCGGGCCTCACCCGCCTGCTGGTGGAGGGCGGCGGCATGCTGGCGGCGGCGCTGCTGAAGGCGGACCTGGTGGACCGCATCCACTGGTTCCGCGCGCCCGCGGTGATGGGCGGCGACGGCGCGCCTGCCGTGGCGGCGCTCGGCGCGGAGAACCCCGGCGACGCGCCGCGCTTCCGCCTTCATGCCCGGCGCGAGGCCGGCGGCGACACCTGGGAGGTCTGGCGGCGATGTTCACCGGAATAGTCACCGATATCGGGCGCGTGGCGGCCGTCGAGTGCCACGGCGACACCCGGTTCGAGATCGCGACGGCCTGGGATACCTCGGGCATCGCGCTCGGCGCCTCGATCTCCTGCTCCGGAGCGTGCCTGACGGTCGTTGCCGTCCGGCCGGGCGCGTTCGCCGTCGAGGCCTCGGCCGAGACGCTTGCCTGCACCACGCTCGGCGGCTGGCGCGAGGGAAGCGCGGTCAACCTCGAACGCGCGCTTTGCGTCGGCGACGAGCTCGGCGGGCATATCGTCTCGGGCCATGTGGACGGCGTCGCCGGAACGGTGTCGCGCCGTCCGGAAGGGGACAGCGTGCGCTTCACCTTCGAGGCCCCGGAGGCGCTCGCCCGGTTCGTCGCCTCCAAGGGCTCGGTCGCGCTCGACGGCGTGTCGCTGACCGTCAACGAGGTGGACGGCGCGCGCTTCGGCGTCAACATCATCCCGCACACCCTCTCGCACACGACCCTGGGCGAACTTCAGCCCGGAGATGCGGTCAACATGGAAATCGACATGCTGGCGCGCTACCTTGCCCGCCAATTGGAGGATCTGGGCCGTGGCAAGTAATCTCGACGGGCTGATGCGGGCGCCGGCACCGCGCACGACGGACGACCTCGGCTATCTCTCGTCCATCGAGGAGATCATCGAGGAAGCCCGCAACGGGCGCATGTTCATCCTGGTCGATGACGAGGACCGCGAGAACGAGGGCGACCTCGTGATCCCGGCGCAGATGGCGACGCCGGACGCGATCAACTTCATGGCGAAATACGGGCGCGGGCTCATCTGCCTGGCGCTGACCCCGGCGCGCGTGAAGGAGCTGCGCCTGCCGCTGATGCCGCGCGAGAACGAGCAGCGCCAGTCCACCGCCTTCACCGTGTCCATCGAGGCCAAGGAAGGCGTGACCACCGGCATCTCGGCCCCGGACCGCGCCCGCACCATCGCGGTCGCCATCGACCCGGACCGGGACGGCGGCGACCTTTCCACGCCGGGCCATGTCTTCCCGCTGGAGGCGCGCGAGGGCGGCGTGCTGGTCCGCGCCGGCCACACCGAGGCCGCCGTCGATATCGCGCGCCTCGCCGGGCTCAACCCGGCCGGGGTGATCTGCGAGATCATGAACGATGACGGCAACATGGCGCGGCTGCCGGACCTCATTCCTTTCGCCCAGTTCCACAATCTCAGGATCGGCGCCATTGAGGACCTGATCGCCTGGCGCCGGCGGCAGGACATCCTGGTCGAGCAGGTCGTCGAGTCGGAGTTCGAAAGCCGTTACGGAGGGCATTTCAGGCTCATCATCTACCGCAACAAGATCGACGGCGTGGAACACCAGGTGCTGGTGAAGGGCGAGCTTTCGGGCGATGAGCCGGTGCTCGTCCGCGCGCACGCCTTCAACATCCTCGAAGATCTGCTGGGCGACCAGCACCGGGGCCGCGGCGGCGAGTTGCAGCGCTCCATGATGGCCATCGGCCGGGAGGGCCGGGGCGTGGTGATGCTGCTTCGCGAGCGCCACTCGTCGCTGCTCTCGGCGCGGATCAAGGCGGAGATCGACAGCCGCGAAACGCGGGGACGGCCGCCGCTGCGCGACTACGGCGTCGGCGCGCAGATCCTGCGCGACCTCGGCGTCGTCAACATGATTCTTCTGTCCGACAGCGACCGGCATATCGTCGGCCTCGACGGCTACGACCTGCACATTGCCGGCCGGCGCCCGATCCCGAAGGAGGAGAGCCTGTGGCCCACATCATGATGGTCGTCGCGCCCTATTACGAGGACATCTGCGACGAGATGATTGCCGGGGCCGCCGCCGTCATCGAGGAGGCCGGCCACAGCTGGGACCGCTACGAGGTCGCCGGCGCGTTCGAGCTTCCGGTCGCGATCTCGATTGCGCTCGATTCGCCGAAGCGCTTCGACGGCTTCATCGCCATCGGCTGCGTCATTCGCGGCGAGACGACCCATTACGACCATCTCTGCACGGAGGTGAGCCGCGCGCTGCAGACGCTGGCGGTCGAGCGCAAGCTGGCGCTCGGCTTCGGCCTGCTCACCTGCGAGAACGGCGACCAGGCGCGCGTCCGCGCCAGCGTTTCCGGCAAGAACAAGGGTGCCGAGGCGGCCCATGCCTGCCTCAAGACCATCGTGCTGAAGCAGGCGCTCGGGCGGGCGGATTGACGCCCGGCGACCCCGAGTCCGGGCCCCGGGAGGCCGAAGACGCCGGCGAGGCGCCTCCGAGCCGGCGGCGGCTGGCGCGCCTCGCCGCCCTCCAGGCGCTCTACCAGGCGGAAATGAACCGCGAGACGGCGGAGGCGGTGTCGGACCAGTTCCGGCGCCACCGCCTCGGCAAGAACCTCGAAGGCATCAGGCTCGACGCCGACCGGCGCTTCTTCGACCTCCTGATCCGGTCCGTGGCGGAGCATCGGCGCGACATCGACAGCGCGGTCTCGGCGGCGCTCTCCAGGGACAACGGGCTCGGACGGCTGGAGCCGGTGCTCCGCGCCGCGCTCAGGCTGGGGGCGGCCGAACTGCTCTACCGGACCGAGGTGCCGCCCCGCGTCGCGATCCGCGAATATACGGACCTTGTGGGCGATTTCTTCGACGAGCCCCAGGCCCGCTTCGCGACGGCCGTGTTCGACCGGATCGCCCGCAGCGCGCGGCCCGGCGAACTCGACGGCCCGGCGGCATGAGCCGGTCGGGCGAATTCGAGCTGATCCGCCGCTTCCTGGCGCCGCTCGCCACCGCCCCCGGCGCGGGCGGCCTCGAAGACGACGCCGCGCTTCTCGACCCGCCCGGAGAAGCACGGCTGGTCGTGACGACGGACAGCATGGTGGAAGGCGTGCATTTCCCCGGCGGCGGCCCGCCCGGCCTGATCGCGCGCCGGCTCCTGCGGACCAACCTTTCCGACCTCGCCGCCATGGCCGCGCGGCCGGAAGGCTACCTGCTCAACCTCGCCCTTCCCGAGCGGATCGACGACCCGTGGCTGGAAGGCTTCGCGGCCGGCCTCGCCGCGGACCAGGAGGCGTTCGGCCTCTCGCTGTTCGGCGGCGACACGGTGGCGACGCCGGGCGCGCTCACGCTCACGGTGACCGCATTCGGCTCGGCGGCCGCCCCGGTTCGACGCTCCGGCGCCAGGCCCGGCGACCGCGTGTTCGTCACCGGGCCGGTCGGCGACGGCTGTTTCGGGCTGAAAGCCGTCCGCGGCGAACTCGAGGCGCCGCGCCTCGCGGAGCGCTACTGGCTGCCCACGCCGCGTTTCGGCGCGGCCGAGGGCGCCACCGCGGCTGCCGACATCTCCGACGGGCTCATTGCCGATCTCGGCCATATCTGCCGGGCTTCCGGCGTCGGCGCCGTCATCGAGCTCGAAGCCGTGCCGCTCTCGCCGGAGGTGGCCGCGCTCGGAACGCAAGCGCGGCTGGAGGCGCTGACCGGCGGCGACGACTACGAACTGGTTTTCGCCGCGCGGGAGAGCGCGGCCATTCCCGTCGGGCGCATCGTTGCGGGCGGGGGCGTGACGGTCCTCGACGCGGCGGGAGAGCCGGTCCCGCTCGCGCGGCAGGGCTACGCGCATGATTGACCCGGCGGCGCCGGAAACGCTCGCCGCCGTCACCGCCGCTTTCCTCATCGCCGCTTTCGTCAAGGGGGCGACCGGGCTCGGCTTCTCGACCTGCGCGCTGCCGCTGCTTGCGCTCTCCATCGGCATACGCGAGGCGCTGCCGCTGGTGCTGGCGCCGTCGATTGCGAGCAATCTTCTGGTGATGCGCGGGGCGGGCCATTTCCGCGAGACGGCGCGGCGGTTCTGGCCGCTCTGCCTGGCGGTGCTGCCGGGCATTGCGCTCGGCGTCATGCTTCTGGTCTGGGTCGATCCGCTGGCCGCCGGGGCCGTGCTCGGGGCGGTGCTTGCGGGCTATGCCGCCTTCGCGCTGGCGCGCCCGGCGCTCATGCTGCCGCCGCGTCTGGAGCGTCCGCTGCAATGGCCCGTCGGGCTCATCAACGGCACGGTGAACGGCCTCACCGGCTCGCAGGTGATGCCGCTGCTGCCCTATCTGCTGGCTCTGCAACTGGACCCGAACCGCTTCGTGCAGGCCATCAACTGCGTCTTCACCTTCTCCAGCCTCGCCATGGCGGTGGGGCTGTCGGAAGCGGGGCTGCTGACCGGGCCGGCGGCCGCGGTCTCGGTGCTGGGCCTGCTGCCGGTCTGGGCAGGCGTGAAGCTCGGCGAGGCGCTGCGCCGCCGCCTTCCGGCCGAGACCTTCCGCAAGGCCGTGCTGGCGTTCCTGATCCTGCTGGGCGCCGTCCTCGCCGCCCGATACCTGCTCGGCTGACGGCCGTCCGACGCCGGCGTTCCCTATATGGCGGGAAATCCACAGGCGGACAGGACCGGGAGAAACGGCACGCGGGCTTGCCTTGCCGCCGCCGGGAGTGACAGAATTCCGGGGGTACCGGCAGGAAGGAGCTCCGCCATAATTTCGCGCCGCCGCTTTCTCGCAAGCTCGGCCGCCGTGGCGCTGTCGCCCTCGGCGGTCCGCGCCGTCGGTGCGCCCATGCCGATCTTCGACGCCCATATCCATTTCAGCCATGACGCGGCCGCGCTTCTCGCCGCCGGCGAAGCCGCCGCCATTCTGGTCAAGGCGGGGCTGAAGCGGGCGCTGGTGTCGAGTTCCGGCGACGCCGGCACCCGCGCGCTCTACGCCGCGGCGCCGGACCTCGTCCTGCCGAGCCTGCGCCCCTACCGCCGGCGCGGCGAGACCGGCAGCTGGGTGGACGATCCGTCGGTGATCGACTTCCTCGAGGATCGTGTGAGGCGTTTCAGGTGGGTCGCGGTCGGCGAATTCCACCTCTTCGCCTCGCAGACCGGCAAGGCCGTGCCGCGGCGCATGGTCGATCTGGCGCGGCAGCACAATCTTCTCCTGCACGCCCATTCGGACGCCGGCGCGGTGGACGCGATCTTCGCCCAATGGCCGGAAGCGCGGGTGCTCTGGGCCCATGCCGGCTTTGTCGGCCCGGATATCGTCGGCCCGATGCTCGCAAAACACGCGAACCTGTGGACCGACCTGGCCTTCCGCAACGAACATGCCTATCGCGGCCGGGTCGATGACGACTGGCGCAGCCTGTTCACCGCCTTCCCGGACCGCGTCATGGTCGGCACCGATACCTTCACGCCGGAGCGCTGGTACCATGTCGTCGAGCATGCCGACTGGACCCGGCAATGGCTGGCCGACCTGCCGCCCGGCCTCGCCGAAAGGATCGCCTGGCGCAACGGCGAGGCAATGATCCGGCCGCACCTCGCAAACCTCGGAAAATAGCCGTGGCCCGGCGGCGCCTCGCAGGACCGGCCCTGGCGGCCGCGCTTGCGCTCGTTTTGACAGCCGGCCAGGCGGCCGCATGCCCCCCTCCGCAGGGCTGGGCAGGCGCCGGGAGTATCGCCGGCGAGCTATGGTCGGCATGGTGGCGGCCGGAACCCGCGCCCATCCCGGTCGGCGACCATTTTTCCGTCCGTTTCCATCTGTGCGGGCCGCCGGTCGGCCGGGTCCAGGTGCGCGGCTGGATGCCGGACCACCGGCACGGCATGAACTACCGGCCCGCTGTGACCCTGAACGGCGCGTCCGGAACGGCCGAAGGCCTGCTGTTCCACATGCCGGGGCGCTGGCAGCTGATACTGGATGTCCGCGGCGCGGCGGGCCGGGAAAAGCTGGTCGGCGAAACGGTCCCGGAGTGACGGCCCGGCGCTCCGGCGTGTCCGCCGCCGCCAGACCGGCCGCCTGGCTCGCTGGTTTTGCGATTGCATTCTCCATGCTTCCCGGCATTGCCGCGCCGTCGCCGGCGTTCGACTTCACCGCCGAGGAAAAGCGTCGGATCCTGCGCCACGGCCCGTGGCCGCCGGCATCGGCGCCCGATCCGAGCAACCGGGTTTCCGGCAAACCGGACGCCATCGCCTTCGGCCGGGCGCTGTTCTTCGATGCGCGCCTGTCCTTGTCCGGCGCGGTCTCCTGCGCAACCTGCCACGCGCCCGACCGCGCCTGGACCGACGGCCTGCCGCGCAGCCGCGGGCGCCGGACCGTCGACCGCAACGCGCTCAGCCTGTTCAACCTGCGCTTCAACCGCTGGTTCGGCTGGGACGGCGCGCAGGACACGCTTTGGGCGCAAAACCTGCGGCCCCTCCTCGACCGGCGCGAAATGGGTATCGGCCCCGGCGGCGCGGCGCGGCTGGTGCACGCGGACCGGCGGCTTTCCTGCGGCTACCGGCGCGCTTTCGGAGAAGCGCCCGGCGCAGACGACGAACGGGTATTCGTCGATCTCGGCAAGGCGCTTGCATCGTTCCTGGAAACGCAGGTCACCGGGCGCACGCCGTTCGACGATTTCCGCGACGCGCTCGCGCGGGGCGATGCGGCCGGCCAGGCCCGCTATCCCGCCGCCGCCAGGCGCGGCCTGCGCCTGTTCATCGGCCGGGGCAATTGCGCCTTCTGCCATTTCGGCCCGGCCTTCACCAACGGCGAGTTCGCCGATGCCGGCGTGCCGCATTTCGTCGAACCCGGCCGGGTCGATCCCGGCCGGCTGGGCGGCATCCGCAAACTGCGCCGGAGCCCGTACACCCTGCTGGGCGCCTTCAACGACGACGCGCAGCGCTCCACCGCCGCCAAGACCCGCTATGTCCGCCTGCGCCAAAGCAATTTCGGCGAGTTCCGGGTGCCGGGCCTGCGCAACGCCGCGCTCACCGCGCCCTACATGCATGCCGGGAGCCTCGGGACGCTCGCCGATGTCGTCCGCCACTATTCGACGATCGACGAGGACCGGCTGCACGCCGGAGGCGAACGGATCCTGCGCCGCCTGGACCTGAGCGCGCGCGAACGGGCCGATCTCGTCGCCTTTCTCGAAACATTGACGGAAAAAGGGCCGCGTCGCGAAGTCGCAACAAAACCGGCGGACGCCGCGTGCCGATAGGTGCGGCGCAACCGTCCGCGGCAGGCGGGTCGGCGCGGAGATCCGGGGTCCAGCCTGTCGAGGTCTTTGCTATGCTTTGCCGGCGGTGCCGGGCCCCGGCTCGGGGGCCGTGGCGACAATTTCGGACTTGGCCCCAATATCGTTTCAATCCGAATGGAGTGCGCTCCAACGCTTCCGGCAGCTGCATCGCCGCGCCCGTGCCGGAGCCCGGCCGCAGGCTTATCGGTTCACAGGGCCGGCGCCGGTGTCACAGCAGGCCTCTCGAACGGAAGCTCAGGATCTGGCCGCGCGTGACCACAAGATGGTCGAACACGGAGATGTTGAGCGTCTTCGCAGCCGCCTGGATGCGCCGGGTAAGCTCGACATCCGCCCCCGACGGGGTCGGGTCGCCGCTCGGATGGTTGTGGACCAGGATGATGGAGGCCGCGCCGACATCGAGCGCCCGCCTGCAGACTTCGCGGGGATAGGCCGGGGCGCTGTCGATCGTGCCGCTGGACTGGCGTTCGTCCAGGATCAGGCGGTTCCTCTTGTTCAGGAACAGGATGCGGAACTCCTCCACCGGCAGCCGGCCCATGCGGGCGCGGCAATAGGCGGCCAGGGCGTCGTAGTCATTCAGCATCTCGCCGGCGACCGCGGCCTCGCGGGCAAGCTCGATCCCGAGCGCCTCGGCGACCTTGATGAGCGAGACGGCGGACTCGCCCACATCCCGGACCTTGAGCAGCGCCGCCGGCTCGGCGGCCAGCACGCCCGCGAGCGAGCCGAAGGCCTGGATCAGGTCCCGGGCGATCTGTTGCACATCGCGCCGGGAATAGGCACCGAACAGCAGCAATTCCAGCAGCTCGTAGTCCTTCATGCTGCCTTCGTTGCTCAGGTTTTTCAGGAAATGCCGGCGCAGACGCTCCCGATGACCCTTCTGCTGTTCCCGTTTCCTGGTCCGCTCCTCGGCGTCCGAAATCTCGCCACCCTTCCGGCGGCCCGCAGGCTTCCGGGCAGGCGCCTGCGCGCCGAAGAGCGGCACGACCTTGTCGTCGCCCCCGTTGGCGGGCCCGTCACGCATAGGGCGGCCTGTCCCACCCCTTCGGCGAATAGGTCAGCACTTCCACGCCGTCCGGCACCACCGCGACCGTGTGCTCGAACTGGGCCGAGAGCGACTTGTCCTTGGTGACGGCCGTCCAGTTGTCCGCCAGAATCTTCACATGGAACCGGCCGGCATTGATCATCGGCTCGATGGTGAAGAACATGCCTTCGCGCAGCATCGGGCCGTCGCCCGGCCGGCCGTAATGCAGCACGCTCGGCGGCTGGTGGAACTCGCGCCCGAGGCCGTGGCCGCAGAAATCCCGCACCACGGAGTAGCCCATCGGCTCGACATAAGCCTGGATGGCGTGGCCTATATCGCCGAGATAGGCGCCCGGACGGACCGTCTCGATGCCGCGCATCAGGGCCTCATGCGTAGCCGAGACCAGCCGGCGCGCCTTCACGCCGACGCGCTCGCCGACCAGGAACATGCGGCTGGTGTCGCCGTACCAGCCGTTAAGTATGACGGTGATGTCGATATTCATGATGTCGCCGTCGCGCAGCCGGCGCGGCCCCGGAATGCCGTGGCAGACGACATGGTTGATCGACGTGCAGATCGACTTCGGGAAGCCCCTGTAGTTGAGCGGCGCCGGCACGGCCCCATGCGCAAGGATGAAGTCGTGGCAGATGGTGTTGAGTTCCTCCGTCGTCGCGCCGGGCGCGACATGCGGCGTCACATGGTCCAGCACTTCCGCCGCAAGCCGCCCGGCCCTGCGCATGGCCGCAAGGTCGTCCTCGGTGTGGATCGCGATCTCGTCTTCCCGGCGGCGGGTCTGTTGGCGCTTGAGCTGCATCGAGGCTCCGGACAGGTGCTGACGGACAGGACTCGGCACCCAGCATAGCATTTCGTCCCGCCAACCGCGCTGTCTTCAAGAGCGCGCCCGGCGGGGCTATCCTCCGCCCGCCCGCCGCCCGAGGACAAACCTCCATGGCTTCCACGGTTACCGCCGCGCTCTGCGTCATCGGCAACGAGATCCTCTCGGGCCGCACCCAGGACAGGAACATCGCCTTTCTCGGCAACGGCCTCAACGAGATCGGCATCCAGCTCAGCGAAGTGCGCATCGTGCCCGATATCCGCGAGGAGATCGTCGAAGCCGTCAACGCGCTCAGGGCGCGCTACGACTATGTGTTCACCACCGGCGGCATCGGGCCGACCCATGACGACATCACGCCGGAGTCCGTCGCCGCCGCCTTCGGGACGGACTGGCACTACCACCCGGAGAGCTACCGCCGGATGGCCGAATGGTACGACCGCCGCGGGCAGGAGTTCACCGAGGCGCGCAAGCGCATGACGATCACGCCGGTCGGCGCGGAACTCGTGGACAACGCCGTGTCCATCGCGCCCGGCTTCCGCATGGAGAACGTGTTCGTGTTCGCCGGCGTGCCGCAGATCATGCAGTCCATGTTCGAGGCCGCCAAACCCTCGCTCCGGCGCGGCACGGTAATCCATTCCCGGTCGCTCTCGACCCGTCTGGTGGAGGGCGTGCTGGCGAAGGGGCTGGGCGCGGTGCAGCAGCGCTTCCCGGAGCTCGATCTCGGCTCCTACCCCTTCTACAACACGGACAAGGGCACGGGCGTCGCGCTGGTCGTGCGCGGGGCGGACCGCGCACGCATCGATGCGGCGGCAACCGAGATCTACGCTTTCGTCGAGGAACTCGGCGGCGAGGTGATCGAGGACAGCGCAAGCTGACCCGCCTCGCCCCGTTCCTCTTCGTCCTGATCTGGAGCGGCGCATTCGTCGCGGTCCGCGCCGGCCTGCCGGACATCACGCCGTTCTATTTCCTGGCGATCCGCTTCACCGTCGCGGCAGCGGTGCTGGCGGTCGCCGCGGCCTTCCTGGTGCGGGACTGGCGGCCAGGGCTCCGGGGGCTGGCCCATCTGGCGTTCTCGGGCGCCGTCATCAATGCCGTCTATCTGGGCGGCGCCTATCTCGCCATGACCGAGATCCGCGGCGCCACCATGGCGCTGATCGGCGCGCTGCACCCGATCGCGACGGCGCTGGTTGCCGGCCCGCTGCTCGGCGAACGCTTCCGGGGCCGGCAATGGGCGGGCTTCCTGCTGGGCGCCGGCGGCGTCGCGCTGGTTGCGGGCATCGGCGCCTTCGACCTCGGCCGCCCGGCGGGCATCGCCTGGGCGGTCGGCTCCATCGCCGCGCTCGCCGCCGGCACGCTCTACCATGCGCGCTTCTGCCGGGAAGCGCCGCTCATCGGGGCCAATACGGTGCAGCTCGCATCGGCGGCGGCCGCGGCATGGGCGTTCACCTGGGCATTCGAGACGCCGCATGCCGTCTGGACGCCCGGCATGGTCGCCGCGCTCGCCTATCTGACCTTCGGCGTCTCGCTCGGCGCCATGGCGCTGCTGCTCTACATGCTCCGCCACGGCGAGGCGGGCCGCGCCGCGTCCAACTTCTACCTGATCCCGGGGGTGACCGCGCTGCTCGCCTGGGCCTTTCTCGGCGAGGACCTTCCCGCCGCCATGTGGCCCGGTTTCGCGCTCGCCATGGCCGGCGTCTGGCTCATCCGCCGGCGCGCCTGACCGGAAAGGTGCCGGCGCCCCGGATACTCCAGCCCGCCAGCGCGAGGACGAAGCCCGCGGCCACGGCGCGAACGGCGTTCCAGACCTGCCAGGGCCCGGAATAGGCCCGCCACGCCTCCCCGGCTTCCGTGGGGTGGAGCGGCGTCTCGACCAGCGCCAGCGCCTCGTTCAACGGCACATTGACGGTCATCGTCGGGACCATCGCACCCAGGACGTAGAGGAGGCCGGCGAGCGCGAAGCCGGCTGCGGCCCGCCGCTCCCCGACCCTCAGGGCGGCCAGCGCCGTGAACATCAACAGCACGGGCGTGCCGAAGAATGCCGGCGCGAAGACCCAGTTGCGCACGCTCGCATTCATGGCCTGCATGGCGGCGATGGCGGTATTGGGGTCCGCCGCGTCCAGCCCCCACATGGTCGAGCAGACCCAGGCGAAGAAGAAGCCGAACATCGCCCCGGAAAACAGGAGCGACAGGAGGGCCAGCGGCGTCAGCAGCGTCGTCCCGCATCGGCCCGCGCTCTCGGACATCGATACACCCCCGGTTGAGGCAGCGCGGAAAGGATAGTCGCGCGCCGGGCCGGGCCGGTCCATAGCCGCGCGGCAATTTGACGGTGGACAGGGGGGCCGGGGCGATGCGTCCGGGTTCGGACCCGAACGCGGGTCTGTCAGAACGGATCGTGCTCCGGGCATTCCGCTCCGTTTCCCCGGCCTTGCGCGTTCGGCATGGCCCTCTCCTTTCGAGCCCTTTTCGTTCCACACCTCGCACCGCCGACTCGTCCGTGCGGCGGGACACGGGAAATGGAGCAATCCTACGAATTCCGTTCCTCTCCTGCTGATCTATTCCATTGGGATTATTTTTAATTCAAATGAAAAAGTAGTATTATTTCATTATCTTTCGAACAAACTGCTTTTACCGCTGCCGCCTACGCAGACAGGCGCAGCTTGCCCGTCCGGTCCGGAACTCGCGGTTGCGGGCCTTCTCCGGCGCGATTTCCTCACCGGGAATGTTGGCTTTCTGCCTGTTGACCGGCGGTTTGCCGGTGTTTAGGGTCGCGCGCTTTCCCCGGATGCGGAAAACAGGCCCATGACCGTCAGGACCATGACTGGCGCCGAAATGATCGTCAAAGCCCTCGTCGATCAGGGCGTCGAGGCGGTCTTCGGCTATCCGGGCGGCGCCGTGCTGCCGATCTATGACGAGATCTTCAAGCAGAACCGGCTGCGCCATTACCTCGTCCGCCAGGAAGGCGGCGCGGTCCATGCCGCGGAAGGCTATGCCCGCTCGACCGGCAAGGTCGGCGTCGTGCTCGTGACCTCCGGGCCGGGCGCGACCAACGCCGTGACCGGCCTCACCGACGCGCTCATGGACAGCATTCCCGTCGTCTGCCTGACCGGCCAGGTGCCGACGCACCTCATCGGCAATGACGCTTTCCAGGAAGCGGACACGACCGGCATCACCCGGCCCTGCACCAAGCACAACTACCTCATCAGGAGCGTGGACGAAGTCGCCTCGACGATCCATGAGGCGTTCTATGTCGCGCGCAGCGGCCGGCCGGGGCCGGTGGTGGTGGATGTGCCGAAGGACGTGCAATTCGCCGAGGGGGCCTACCGGCCGCCGGAAGAAGTGAAGCACCGGAGCTACAAGCCGCGCACGCGCCCCGACCCGCAGGCGGTGGAAGAGGCCGTGGCCCTCATCGAGACCGCGAAGCGGCCGGTGGTCTATGTCGGCGGCGGCGTGATCAATTCGGGGCCGGCCGCGGCGCGCGGGCTGCTCCGCCTGGTGCAGGAGACCGGCTTCCCCTGCACGCAGACGCTGATGGGGCTCGGCGCCTTCCCGGCTTCGCACCCGCAGTCCCTCGGGATGCTCGGCATGCACGGCCTCTACGAGGCCAATCTCGCCATGCACGGCGCGGACCTCATCCTTGCCGTCGGCGCGCGCTTCGACGACCGGGTGACCGGCCTCCTCTCCGGTTTCGCTCCCGATGCGAAGAAGGTGCATATCGACATCGATCCGTCCTCGATCAACAAGAACGTCGTGGTCGATGTGCCGGTGGTGGCGGATGCGGGCAAGGCGATCGAGGCCATCCGCCGGCGCTGGTCGGCGCGCGGCGGGCGAACGAACTACCGCGCGGTCGAAAAATGGTGGCGCGAGATCGCCAAATGGCGCAAGCGCGACTGCCTGAAATACGAACAGGACGACAAGGTCATCAAGCCGCAATATGCGCTCGAGCGCCTGCAGGCGAAGGTCGCGGGCCGCAATGACGTTTTCTTCACCACGGAGGTCGGCCAGCACCAGATGTGGGCCGCGCAGTTCCTCCGTTTCGAGCGCCCGAACCACTGGATGACCTCCGGCGGCCTCGGCACGATGGGCTACGGGCTGCCGGCCGCCATCGGCGTGCAGGTCGCCCATCCCGATGCGCTGGTGATCGATGTCGCCGGCGAGGCGTCCATCCTGATGAACATCCAGGAGCTTTCCACCGCCTCGCAATACCGGCTGCCGGTCAAGCTCTTCATCCTGAACAACCAGTGGATGGGCATGGTGCGCCAGTGGCAGGAACTGCTGCATGGCGAGCGCTATTCCGAGAGCTACACGGACAGCCTGCCGGATTTCGTGCGCCTCGCCGAAGCCTTCGGCTGGACGGGGCTGCGCGCGGAGCGCCCGGAAGAGATGGACGGCGTGATCGACGCCATGATCGCCGCCGACGGTCCCGTGATCGTCGATGTGCAGGTCGCGCAGATGGAAAACTGCTTCCCGATGATTCCGTCGGGCAAGGCGCATAACGAGATGATCCTGAGCGGCACGGAAGAGCCGGAAGCAAAGATCGACGCCGAAGGCATGGTCCTCGTCTAGGATCGGCCCTGACTTCCGGCCGTCCGGCGCGAGGAGAGACCCAATTGGCCGCCACGGAGCACCAGCAGGAAAGGCGAATCTTCGCCGTGGTCGTGGACAACGAGCCCGGTGTGCTGGCGCGCGTCATCGGCCTGTTCTCCGGCCGCGGCTACAATATCGAGAGCCTGACCGTCGCCGAGACCGACCCGACCGGCCATCTGTCGCGCATCACCATCGTCACGTCCGGGACGCTGATGGTGCTGGAGCAGATCAAGGCCCAGCTCGGCCGGCTTGTGCCCGTCCACCGCGTGTCCGACCTCACCCAGGAGGGACCGCATGTCGAGCGGGAGCTGGTGCTGGTCAAGGTCGCGGGCGGCGGCGCCCGGCGCATCGAGGCGCTGCGCATCGCCGACATCTTCCGCGCCCGCGTGGTGGACAGCACCCACCGCTCCTTCGTGTTCGAGGTCACCGGCTCGACCGAGAAGATCGACGCCTTCATCGACCTGATGCGCCCTCTCGGCATGACCGACCTCGCCCGCACCGGCGTCGTCGCCATCGCGCGCGGCGCCGAGGGCATGTGAACGCCCGCAACGAAAGTTCGACCGAAGAAAGGAAGCCCGCCCCATGCGCGTCTATTACGATCGCGACGCCGACCTCAACCTCATCAAGTCGCGGACCGTCGCCATACTGGGCTATGGCAGCCAGGGCCATGCCCACGCCAACAACCTGCGCGAAAGCGGCGTCGAGAATGTCATCGTCGGCCTGCGCGAAGGCTCCGGCAGCCGGCCGAAGGCCGAGGGCGCCGGCTTCACGGTGATGACGCCCGACGCGGCCGCCCGCACGGCCGACGTGGTGATGATGCTGACCCCCGACGAGGGCCATTCGGCACTCTATTCCGGCGACCTCGCCGGCAACATGAAGGAAGGCGCCGCACTCGCCGTCGCGCACGGGCTCTCGATCCACTTCAACCTCATCGAGCCGCGCTCGGACCTTGACGTGTTCATGGTCGCGCCGAAGGGCCCCGGCCACCTGGTGCGCTCCGAATATGTGCGCGGCGCCGGCGTGCCGAGCCTGCTCGCCGTCCACAGGAACGCCTCCGGCAACTGCCAGGAGCTCGGCCTCTCCTATGCCTGCGGCCTCGGCGCGGGCCGGGCCGGCGTCATCGAGACGACCATGAAGGAGGAGTGCGAGACGGACCTGTTCGGCGAGCAGACCGTGCTTTGCGGCGGCATCACCTCGCTGATCCAGGCGGGCTACGAGACGCTCTGCGAGGCCGGCTACGCCCCTGAAATGGCCTATTTCGAATGCGTCCACGAGGTGAAGCTGATCGTGGACCTCATCTATGAGGGCGGCCTCGCGCAGATGCGCTATTCGGTCTCGAACACGGCGGAATACGGCGACTACAGCCGCGGGCCCCGCGTTGTGGACGAGAGCGTGAAGGAGCGGATGAAGACCATTCTGGCCGAAATCCAGTCCGGCGCCTTCGCGCGCGAATGGGTGCTGGAGAACGCCGCCGGACAGGCGAGCTTCAAGGCCATGCGCCGGCGCGCAGCGGAGCATCCGGTGGAAGAGGTCGGCGCGCGCCTGCGCGGCATGATGCCGTGGATCGCGGAGAACGCGCTGGTTGACCGCTCCAAGAACTGATTCCGCCGGCGCCCGGCTTGGGGCATCATCGCCCCTGAGGACAGAAGACCACCCGGAGGGGACGACGCCCATGAAAGCCGCCGTATTCCGTGAAGTCGGCAAGCCGCTCGAAGTCGAGGACGTGCAGATATCCAAGCCGGGCCCGCGCGAGGTGCTGGTGCGCACCGCGGCGGCGGGCGTGTGCCATTCCGACCTCCATTTCGTCGAGGGCCTCTACCCGGCGAAGCTGCCCATCGTGCTGGGCCACGAGAGCGCGGGCATCGTCGAGGAAGTCGGCGAGCAGGTCACCTATGTGAAGAAGGGCGACCATATCATCACCTGCCTCTCCGCCTTCTGCGGCGAGTGCGAATACTGCCTGACCGGCCATATGTCGCTTTGCGACAACCCGGACCTGCAGCGCCGGGCGGACGAGGAGCCGCGGCTCGCCAAGGGCGGCGCGCCGATGACGCAGTTCGCCAACCTCTCCTCCTACGCCGAGATGATGCTGGTGCACGAGCATGCGCTGGTGAAGGTGCGCGAGGACATGCCGCTCGACCGCGCCGCGCTCATCGGCTGCGGCGTGATGACGGGCGTGGGCGCCGTCTTCCACACCGCGAAGGTGGAGCCCGGCATGGATGTGGCGATCATCGGTTGCGGCGGCGTCGGCCTCTCGGCCGTCAACGGCGCGGCCATTGCGGGCGCCGGGCGCATCATCGCCATCGACACCGTGGGCTCGAAGCTGAATCTCGCCAAGGAGTTCGGCGCGACGCATGTGATCGACGCCACCGGGCAGGACATGGTCGGCGAGGTGCGGGAGATCACCGGCGGCGGCGTCCACCACGCCATCGAGTGCATCGGCCTCAAATCGACCTCCGAGAACGCCTTCCGCATGATCCGCCCCGGCGGCACGGCGACGATCGTCGGCATGGTGCCGGTCGGCACCAAGATCGAGCTGCACGGGCCGGAGTTCCTGCGCGAGAAGCGCATCCAGGGCTCGACCATGGGCTCCAACCGGTTCCGGGTCGATATGCCCCGTCTGGTCGATTTCTACCTGAACGGCAAGCTGCGCCTCGACGAGATGATCTCGCAGCGCATCGAGCTCAAGGACATCAACCAGGCCTTCGACGACATGAAATCCGGCAGCGTGGCGCGCAGCGTCATCATGTTCTGATGCTGCGCCCGGACGGCGTGCTCGAGGCGGCGCGCGGCCTCGGCCCCGAGATCCGGGCCGCGGCGCCGGAAATCGACCGGCGGCGGCGCCTGCCGGCTGGCCTGCTCGATGCGCTGCACGAGCACAAATTGTTCCGGATGCTGCTGCCGAGGCCCTATGGCGGGCTGGAGACGCCCCCGCCGACCTTCTTCAAGACGATCTCGGAAGTCGCGCGCCATGACGGCAGCACCGCCTGGTGCCTCTGCCAGGCGAATGGCTGCGCCATGGCCGCCGCCTATCTGGCGCCCGAGATCGCGGAGGAAATGTGGGGCGGCGACCCGGCGGCCGTGCTCGCCTGGGGGCCGGGGCCGGCCGAAGCCCGCATCGTCGAGGGCGGATACCGGGCCGACGCCAAGATCGCGTTTGCCAGCGGCGCCCGCCACGCCACCTGGCTCGGCGCGCATATGCCGGTGATGGACGATAGCGGCGAGCGCCAGCGCATGGCCGACGGCTCGACACTCGTCCGCACCTTCCTGATGCCGGCGTCCACAATCGAGATCGAGGACATCTGGGACACGATCGGCCTGCGCGGCACGGCGAGCGACGGCTACACGCTGAAGGACCGCTTCGTGCCGGAGGCCTATACGACCGTTCGCGACCATGAGGACTGGCGGCAATACGAGGCGCCGCTCTACCTGTTCCTCAGCATGAACATGTATGCCATGGGCTTTGCCGGCACGGCGCTCGGCATCGCCGAGGGCGTGCTGGACGCCTTTCTGGCGCTGGCGCAGGACAAGACGCCGCGCCTCCACAAGTCCCGCCTCGCGGACAACGACCTCGTCCATTACGACACCGCGCAGGCCGTCGCGCGCATCCGCTCGGCGCGCGCCTTCGTGCTTTCCGAGGTCGAGGATATCTGGGACGGCGCGCAGAACGCCGAACGGCTGGAGATCGAGGACCGGGTCCGCATCCGCCTCGCCTCCACCTTCGCCATCCACGAAGCGAAGACCGCGGCCGATATGCTCTACGACGCGGCGGGCGCCAGCGCGATCTTCGCCGGGGCGGATTTCGAACGGCGCTTCCGGGACCTCCACTCCGTCACGCAGCAGCTCCAGGGCCGCAAGTCCCATTTCCGCACGGTCGGCGCCTTCCTGATGGGCCACCCGGCGGACGTGTCGGTTGTCTAGGCTGGATTCGCTCTGGGCGCGGACGGCGCCGCCCGGCCCCGACTGTCCGCCGCTCGACGGCGATACCGAGACGGACGTCGCGATTGTCGGCGCGGGGTTCACCGGCCTCTCCGCCGCCTTGCGCCTCTCGGAGCAGGGCATCTCCTGCTGCGTGCTGGAGGCGGAGGAGATCGGCTTTGGCGGCTCCGGGCGCAATGTCGGCCTCGTCAATGCCGGGCTCTGGCTGCCGCCCGACAGGATCGAAGCCGCGCTCGGCAGGGAGAAGGGCGAGCGGCTGGTCTCCGCCCTTTCCGAAGCGCCCGGGCAGGTGTTCGGACTGATCGACCGGCACGGCATCGATTGCGAGGCCACGCACAACGGCACGATCCACGCCGCGCACAGCCCCGCCGGACAGCGCGAACTGAAAGAGCGCCACGGCGCCTGGTCGGCGCTCGGCGCGCCGGTGGAACTGCTCGACCGCGACGGGGCCGCGAGCGCCATCGGAACGCGCGCCTTTCACGGCGGGCTGCTCGACCGGCGGGCCGGCACCATCAATCCGCTCGGCTATGCGCGCGGGCTCGCCCATGCCGCCGCCCGCGCGGACGGGCGCAATGCGGGGGCGCGCCTCTTCGCCGGCACGCCGGTTTCAGGCGTTTCGCCGAGCGGAACGGGATGGCTTGTCGAGACCCCGCGCGGCCGGGTGCGCGCCGACAAGGTGCTGCTTGCGACCAATGCCTATGGCGGCGGGCTCGGAGCGGATGCGGCCTATACGCCGATCCACTATTTCCAGGTCGCCAGCAGGCCGCTCGGCGAGGCGGGCGCGGACATCATGCCGGGCAGGCAGGGCGTGTGGGACACGGCGCCGGTGATGACCTCGGTCCGCCGGGACAGGGCCGGACGGCTCATCCTCGGCAGCATGGGCCGCCTTGCCGGGCGGCTGTCCGAGCGCTGGGCCGACCGGGCGGCGCGCCGGCTGTTTCCGGCGCTGGGCAAGCTGGAGTGGGAATGCGCCTGGCACGGCCGCATCGCGCTCACCCGCGACCACCTGCCCCGCCTGCTCACCCCGGCACCCGGCCTCTGGGCGGTGATGGGCTATAACGGGCGCGGCATCGGCCCCGGCACGGTGCTCGGGCGCTGGCTCGCCGACGCGGCGCTGGGCGGCGAGCCGCCGCCGGTCCCGGTCCATGAAGCCGGCAGCGACCGCTTGCGCCCGCTGCGCGCCGCCGCCTTCGAGACCGCCTTCCGCGCCTGGCTGACCGTGAAGAGTATCTGAGGCCCGCAACGAACAAGGGGAGGCCAGCCCCCATGCAATTCGGACTTCACCTCGGCCTGCGCGGCCCCGCGGGAAAGCCGGACTCTCTCGCCCGCATGGCCCGGCGCGCGGAGGCCGCCGGCTATGGCTATCTCGGCGTCAGCGACCATGTGGTGATCGCCCGCAATCCCGGCACCGCCTATCCCTATACGAAGGACGGGCGCTGGTTCGCCGAGGATACGGGCGAATGCCTGGAGCAGGTAACGACGGTGGGGTTCCTCGCAGCCGCGACCGAGCGCATCCGGCTGCTCACCTCCGTCATGGTGCTGGGCCACCGCCCGCCCATGCTGGCCGCGAAGATGCTGGCGACGGCCGATGTGCTCTCCGGCGGCAGGCTGACGCTCGGCGTCGGCGTCGGCTGGCTGCAGGAAGAATTCGCCCTGCTGCCCCACGCCCCGGAATTCGCGAGCCGGGGCCGGGCGGCGAACGAGACGCTGGAGGCCTTTCGCAATCTCTGGACCGGGCCTGCGCCCGCCTATGCCGGGGAGCATGTGGCCTTCGACAACCTCCTGTTTTCGCCGAAGCCCGCGCAGAAGCCGCATCCGCCGATCTGGGTCGGCGGCGAGAGCCCGGCGGCGCGGCGCCGCGCCGGGAGGCTGGGCGACGCCTGGTATCCGCTCGGCAACCACCCGCGCTGGCGGTTCAACACGCCGGAACGCTACGCCGCCGGCCTTGCACAGGTGCGGAAGACGGCGGAGGAAGCCGGAAGGCCGCCGCCTACAGGCAGCCTCTACGCCATGTGGATCATGCCGGGCGAGACGGTCCTCGACGAGGAGGGCAACCGCCGGCCGTTCACCGGGGACCGCCCCGCCATCCGCGACGATCTCGCGGCTTTCGCCGAAGCCGGCCTGGACACCCTGATCGTCGGTTACGAAAGCCCCGACGAGGACACCTGCACCCGCCGCCTGGAAGCCTTCGCCGAGCTCGCCTGGGGGTAAGCCACGACCGCTACGCGCTCAAACCTGTGCTGAAAGCGCCCGAATCCTTCTACTTGTGCTCTCCATCGGAAGGGCGAGAGGGCGCACGACTCAGGACCGGAAGCGCGTTCCAGTGCGCCCCTCCGGCCGCCAAGGCGGGACACCCGCTTCCCGTTCCGCGACTGCCGATATATCCGTGGGCTGCACCGGCCCGGTGTTCCGCCATTCCCCGCCCGCCTTCTATCCGGCGGCGTGCGTCGTGTAGCTAAAGCCGATGGGCGAAACGCAAATGCGGTCGGTGTAGACGACCGGTCGGTCGCCCTCCGAGAAGTGTTTTTGCGAGAGCATGAGCAGCGCCCGGTCGCCGTCCGCGTTCAACAGCCTCGCCTCGCTGGAATCGGCATTGGCGGGCTGAATTCTGGTTTCGATCCGGCCGATCCTGAAGCCGAGATTCTCTTCGACCAGAAGCTCCTCGGTAGGTACGCGGTCCAGGGCCGACGTATCGAATTTGGGAAATACGTCCGGAGGAAAGAAGCAACTCTCCGCCTCCACCGCCTCTTCCCTGATAAACCGCAGCCTTTCCAGCACGAAAACCGGTTCGTCCGACTCGATATTCAGCGCTCTCGATACATCGGACGGCGCCTTCTTTCGGCCGAATGCCATCAGCCGGTAAGTAATGTCGTCCTCCCCCGGCGCGGCCTCGTCGTCGAACGCCGGCAGACTGTGCATATCGACACTGAAATCCGGGTCCGCCGCCTGTCCGCCGCCGGACCGGGCCGCCCCGGTGCTGGCGAAGGTGCCCCGACCCGGAAACCGCTCGATCCAGCCCTCCCATGCCAGCCGGGACATGGCGAACTGCACCGTCGCGCGGCTGACGCCGAACATGGCCGCAATATCGGCTTCCGTGGGAAGCTGTTCTCCGGTTTCGATCCGTCCCTGCCGAATCCGTTCGGAGAAATGATCGTAGATGCGGGAGTGAGCTGGCGCCGGTCTTTCCAACTTTCCGACCCTCTCGCGTTCCAACCACTTTGCAGTACCGGACTCTAGACAGTCTACACTGAATGACAATGGAATCTGCCCACTTAACGGCTTGTAATACAAACATTTTTTGCTGCATCTACTTGTCCTATTTCGAGTGAATTGATACCTTCAGGACAGTCTAATTTGCTCCCGCTCCGACGCTGGATCGGCGTGGACATCCCGAAGCGTCCCGTACACCTTCGCAGCCCGGACGCACGCGAGGCGGGAGCGGTAGGCGAAGCGGCGGCAGCTTGCGGCGCGAACTTCGCGGCCGGTCCCGGTCCGTCCCGAAATAGGCCGGCCGCTGCATTGTACGACGTCAATCAGACTGTCTAATATTGCACGATACGAGGCCGAAGACGCGCATATTGACCATGCGCCTTTGAGGTGGCATATTCATTTATTGTCAACCGGCGCGGCCGACACCCGGTGGAGCCGCGCACCGGAGCGAGAAAGGAAACGCGCAATGCCTATCCCCCCTGTAATTCCATCCGATGAGAGGACCCGCTCCCGCAGGTTGCTGGGCGGCCTCGTCGGTGCGTCCGCCCTGGCGGCCCTGGCCCTGGGGACGCCTGCTGCGGCCCAGACGCAGGCCAAGGCGGCCGAGGCCGAAAAGATGGAAGCCGAGGTCT
Source organism: Alphaproteobacteria bacterium (assembly GCA_022827685.1). Taxonomy (GTDB): domain Bacteria; phylum Pseudomonadota; class Alphaproteobacteria; order Bin95; family Bin95; genus Bin95. The sequence continues at coordinate 24,679 of JAJEIH010000117.1, read as the reverse complement.
GCATGCTGGCGGGCATCGAGGTCCCGAAAGTCCAGGACCAGGACTGCCCGACGGACGTGCTCTCCACGCTCCGCACCTACTACTACGAATACGAGGCGCCCAAGATGGGCGAGGACGGCGCTCCGGTTATGGATGAGGAGACGGGCGAGGCCGTCATGGAAGTCCACAGGGAAACCTTCTCCCTGATGGCGACCCTTCTGGAGGCGGCGGGCTTCGGCGACACGTTGATGGGCGCGCCCGGCACGGTGTTCGCGCTTCCCGACTCCGTTCTGGCTCCTGTCGTGGATGCTCTCGCCAAGGCCATGAAGGACGAGGAGATGCGTGACGCGGTCATGGCCGAGGTCGCGGCGGCGGCCGGCTCGCACGCGCTGAACGAACCGATGGCGAAGAGCGCCTTCCAGAACGCCAACGGCAAGGTGTGGACGCTCGCCGGCGGCTGGCAGACGACGGCCCCGCCGCTTTCGTTCTACGCGCTCAGCGGCGACGGCAGCGTCAAGGTCAACGGCGTCACGCTGGACCGGACCCTGACCGCGCCGGACGGCAGCGTCATCCACACCATCGCCAGCCCGCTTGTGGCCCTGCCGCAGCCGGCGATGGAGATGGCCGAAAAGAGCGGCTGACGGCGACCGCCGCGGCGGCCGGGCGGAGGAGCGGCGCCTCCCCGTCCGGCGCCGCCTCCCGCATACCTTCCCTACGCAATGACATGAGGAATACCCGATGACTCTTTCCGCCTTGCGCAAATGCGCGTTCGTCCTCCCCGCCGCGGCCCTCGCGCTTGCGCTTGCCGGATGCAAGGCCGGAGGCGGGCCCGAAGCTCCGGCGAAGGCGCAAAAGGCCGCATGGACCCCCGCCGCCAAGGTGGAAACCGCGCCCGCCAAAGCCGAACTGCCCCCGGGCGTACGCAGGGCGCTGGCGGTCGGCGACAAGTCCGTCTGGAAGCAGCGGGGCGGCAAGGAACTGGCCTGGAAAACCGTGAAGCTGGACGGCTCGATTGCGGAAGTTCACGGCTCCAACGGGTGCAAGGCCGTAACGGACCTGTCCAGCTACTCGCCTTCGCTGGGATGGCGCGATTGTTCGGGACACACCGGCTCCCACAAGATAGATAAACGGTCCGGCCGTCTGTTCCCGCTTGCCGTAGGCAACACCGAGAGCTGGAAATACAGCGGCCGGAACGACAAGGGGAATACCTGGTCCGGCACAAGAAGCTGCAAGGTGGCGGGAACGGCCAATGTCACGGTCCCGGCAGGCAATTTCGACACCTATCACGTGATCTGCAGGGAAATGTCCGCGCGTTACGACTACTGGTTCTCGCCCGAGTTGGGGTCCACGGTCATATCCTCCAAGGCGCCGCTGCCGGGCAAGAAGAGCAGCCGCTACCACCGCGAACTCATCCGTCTGGAGCCGCCGGCCTGACCGCCCGGCGCTTGCACGGGAAATCCACGAAGCCCCGGAGGGTCGCCTCCGGGGTTTTCCTTCCCCGCTTCCCTTTCCGTCCCTGCCGATATATCGGTTCCGCCGTCCCGCGCCCGTTGCCTGGAGGGGGAAGGCATGTACGACCTGCTGGAAGGCCTGCGCATCGTGGAGGGGTCGGCCTTCGTCGCCGCGCCGCTCGGCGGCATGGCGCTTGGCCAGCTCGGCGCCGACGTGATTCGCTTCGACGCGCTGGAGGGCGGGCTCGACTACCGCCGCTGGCCGGTGACCGACAAGGGCGACAGCCTCTACTGGGCGGGGCTCAACAAGGGCAAGCGGTCCTTCCGCGTCGATATCCGCAGCCCCCGCGGGCGCGAACTGGTGCAGGCGCTCATCACCGCGTCGGGGCCGGAGGGCGGCATCTTCCTCACCAACCTGCCCGCCCGCGGCTGGCTCGGCTACGAGGCGCTCTCGGCCATGCGGGCGGACCTCATCCTGCTGAACGTGACCGGCGCCCGCAGCGGCGCCCCGCAGGTGGACTACACCGTCAACGCCTCGGTCGGCTTCCCCTATGTCACCGGGCCGGAAGGCCGGGAAGGCCCGGTCAACAACGTGCTTCCCGCCTGGGATATCGCGACCGGGATGACCGCCGCCGCCGGGCTGCTCGCGGCCGAGCGCCGCCGGGCGCGCACGGGCGAAGGCGGGCTCATCCGCCTGCCGCTGCTCGATGTCGCGCTCTGGGCGACGGCGACGCTCGGCTATGTCGGCGAGGCGGTGGTCAATGGCGAGGACCGGCCGCGGGTCGGGAACCATATCTTCGGCACCTTCGGCCGGGATTTCCGCACCGCCGACGGGCGCGACGTCATGGTCTGCCTGTTCACATCGCGCAACCTCCGGGGAATCGCCGAGGCGGCCGATCTGGGCCTCGCCTTCAGCCGGATCGAGGCGGAGCACGGCGCGGACCTGAACGACGAGGCGGACCGCTGGCGCCTGCGCGAGGAGATTGCCGCCGCCGTCGAGCCCTGGATCGCCGCGCGCCCGCGCGCCGCGGTGGCCGAAGCCTTCGATGCGCATGGCGTGTTGTGGGGCCCCTACCTGACTTTCCGCGAGATGGCGGACGACCCGGGGCTGGTCGGGGACAATCCGCTCTTCGAGCGCATCGAACAGCCGGGCATGGGCGCCTGGCCGGTGCCGGGCGCGCCGCTCGATTTCGCCGGCCTCGCGCGTGGCCGGCCGCGGCCCGCGCCGCGCCTTGGCGAGCACACGGACGAGATTCTGGCCGGCATACTGGGCCTGCCCGATGCCGAGATCGGGCGCCTGCACGACGAAGGCGTGGTCAGGGGCCCCGACGGCCAGCCCGGAAGTCTTGGCCCGTAGGGCGAACGGCGCTATGGTCCGCCGTCTGGAGTGTGCGGAAATATCAATCGGAATGTCGAGAATGTTGGCGCGCCCGCTGATCGTTTTGTCGATGCTCCTGGCCGTTCCCGCCGCGGCGCAGGAGCCGAAGCGCATTGCCGCGCATCGTGACTGGGTGGCCTATGTGTACGGGTCGGGCGACGACAAGATCTGCTACATCGCCTCCAGTCCGACCGGCTGGAAGCCCAAGGGCATCAACCGGGACCCGGCCTATTTCCAGGTGGCGCATTTTCCGGGCCGGAACCTGAGGGGCGAGATCCATGTCGAGGTCGGCTATCCGCTTAAGCCGAACAGCCGGCCCCGGGCGCGCGTCAGGGTCAAGAAGAAGACGCAGGACTTCCGCTTCTTCGTCAAGGACAGCTCCGCCTGGGTGGTCGATCAGAAGAACGCGCCCGTGGTGGAGGCGATGAAGGCCGGCAGCACGATGGCCTTCACCGCGACTTCGGCGCGCGGCACGGTGGTCACCGACAGCTATTCGCTCAGGGGCTTTACCGCCGCCTACAAGGCGATCAACAAGGCGTGCGGCTCCTGACGCGCAAGCCCTCGCTTGTCGGACTGCCCAAGCCCGAACTGGCGCAGGCGCTCGGCGAAGCGGGGCTTTCCGGCTACCGCACGGGCCAGGTGTATCGCTGGCTCTATGCGCGCGGCGCCGGCGAATTCGACGAAATGACGGACCTGTCCCGGCGAGACCGGGCGGCGCTCGCCGAGCGCTTTTCGATCGCGCGGCCCGGCGTGTCGGACGAACGCCTCTCCGTGGACGGATCGCGCAAATGGCTGCTGCGCCTCGCCGACGGCGGGGAGATCGAGACCGTCTATATCCCGGAGGCCGACCGGGGCACGCTCTGCGTCTCCTCGCAGATCGGCTGCACGCTCACCTGCCGTTTCTGCCACACCGGCACCCAGCGGCTGGTGCGCAATCTGGATGCGGGCGAGATCGTCGGCCAGATCATGCATGCCCGCGACGTCTTCGGCGAATGGTCCGGCCGTCCCGCCCCGCTCACCGACCGGGGGCGCCATGTCTCCAACATCGTGCTGATGGGCATGGGCGAGCCGCTCTACAATTTCGACAATGTGAAGGCGGCGATGGCGGTGGCGACCGACGGCGACGGGCTCGCCATCTCGAAACGCCGGATCACGCTGTCCACCGCCGGCGTCGTGCCGATGATGGACCGCTGCGGGGACGAGATCGGCGTCAATCTCGCCGTCTCGCTCCATGCCGTGACGGACGAGCTTCGCGACGAGCTTGTGCCGCTCAACCGCAAATATCCGCTGAAGGAGCTCATGGCCGCCTGCCGGCGCTACCCGACAGCGAGCAATGTCCGGCGGATCACCTTCGAATATGTCATGCTGGCGGGCGTCAACGACAGCCCGGCCGACGCGCGCGCGCTGGCGCGGCTGATCGCCGGCATCCCCGCCAAGGTCAACCTCATCCCGTTCAATCCCTGGCCGGGTTCCCCCTATATCTGCTCGCCGCCCGAGGCCATCCGGCGGTTTTCGGACATTCTGGCCGCCGCCGGCTATACCAGCCCGGTCAGGACGCCGCGCGGGCGCGACATCCTCGCCGCCTGCGGCCAGCTCAAGTCCGAAAGCCGGCGGCCGACCGCGCGGGAGCGCCGCGAGGCGGAGCGGGCGGGCGAACACGCAGTCCTGGAGGAGGCGCGATGAGCGACGAGGTCAAGCGGGTGGTGCTCGCCTATTCGGGCGGCCTCGACACCTCCGTCATCCTGCACTGGCTCCGGGAAACCTATCGCTGCGAGGTCGTGACCTTCACGGCCGATCTCGGCCAGGGCGAGGAGCTGGAGCCGGCCCGCGCCAAGGCCGAGACCATGGGCGTGCAGCAGATCTATGTGGACGACCTGCGCGAGGAGTTCGTGCGCGATTTCGTCTTTCCCATGTTCCGGGCCAATGCGCTCTATGAGGGGCAGTATCTGCTCGGCACCTCGATCGCGCGCCCGCTGATCGCCAGGCGCCAGATCGAGATCGCGCGCGAGACCGGCGCGGACGCCGTCTCCCACGGCGCGACCGGCAAGGGCAACGACCAGGTGCGCTTCGAGCTTTCCTATTACGCGCTCGAGCCGCGCATCCGCGTGATCGCCCCCTGGCGCGAATGGGACCTGAACTCCCGCAACCGGCTGATCGCCTATGCCGAGGCGCGCCAGATCCCGATTGCGCGCGGCAAGCGGGGCGAGCCGCCCTACTCCACCGACGCCAACCTGCTGCACATTTCCTATGAGGGTCGCGCGCTGGAGGACCCGTGGATCGAGCCGGACGAGGAGATGTTCACCCGCACCGTCTCGCCCGCCGCCGCCCCCGACGAGCCCGACTATGTCGAGATCGACTTCGAACGCGGCGACCCGGTGGCGGTGGACGGCGCGCGCCTCTCGCCGGCGGCGCTGCTGGAGCGGCTGAACGGGACCGCCGGCCGGCACGGCGTCGGCCGGCTCGACCTGGTGGAGAACCGCTTCGTCGGCATGAAGTCGCGCGGCGTCTATGAGACCCCCGGCGGCACGCTGCTGCTGGCGGCGCGGCGCGGGCTGGAGAGCATCGTGCTCGACCGGGGCGCGGCGCACCTCAAGGACGAGCTCATGCCGCGCTATGCGGAGCTGATCTACAACGGCTTCTGGTTCTCGCCCGAGCGGCGCATGCTCCAGGCGGCCATCGACGCCAGCCAGGACCGGGTGTCGGGCCGGGTCCGGATGAAGCTCTTCAAGGGCGCCTGCTGGGCCGTCGGCCGCCAGTCGCCCAACTCCATCTACCATGAAGGCTTCGCCACCTTCGAGGAAGACACGGTGTACGACCAGCGCGACGCCGAGGGCTTCATCAAGCTCAACGCGCTGCGCCTGCGCCTCGAAGGCCTGATGGGGCGCTGACAGCGCGATAACCCCTCAGCCGCCCTCCTCCCGCAACACGATATCGCCGTACCGGGCGCGGGCGCGCTGGCGGCTGTTGTCGGCGTCGGTCATCACCGCGACGCCCTCCAGCCGGTCCACCTCGCGGCCGAACAGGCGGCGGAAATCCTCGCGCAGATTGCGGCGGTGGCTGCGCCATTCGCCGGCACGGGCCGTGCCGGACTCGACCGCGACCATCCGCACCTTGGAGGTGAACGGGTTGGGCCAGTCCGCACCGACGGGCGCGCTGCCGGACCAGACATAGGAGATCGCGACCGGCAGCGCGAACAGCCCCTCGCCCGGCGCCACGACATAGACGCGCGCCGCGAAGTCGTCGCCCGCCCTGACGCGCTCGTCGGGGACCCGGAGCGGCGCTTCCACCCGCCAGCGCCATTCCAGCACCGGGCGCGCCGTAAGGTCGATCTCCCGCTCGAGATAGAAGCTGGACGCGGCGCCGTCGCTTTCAGCCTCCAGCACCCTGGTCCCGCCGTCTTCGACGATCCGGTAGCGCGTCTCGCCCTCGAAATGGCGGAGCTGCCAGCCTTCCGTGTCGCCGGCCGAAAAGCGGCCCAGCACGAGCGGCTCCGCGCGGAGCGGCAGGGCGGCGAGCAGCACGGCGGCCAGCAGGGCGAAGCGGAGCATCACCGCCTCTCCATATCGCAGCCCGGACACCTCGTCACGCCGCTGCGGCAAAGCGGTCCGGCAGGCGTCCGGGTCCTTCCGCCCGGGGGTATTTCCCTTTAGCATTCCGAAGACCCTGTGCCGGAGGTGCCGCGCCCCATGTTCGAGATCGAGATCGTCCCCGCGCTGTCGGACAATTACGTCTATATCGCGCATGACGCCGCCGCCGGCGCCACCGCCGTGGTGGACCCGGCCGAGGCCCCGCCGGTTATCGCGGCGCTCGAGCGGCGGGGGCTGCAGCTCACGCATATCCTCAACACCCACCACCATTTCGACCATATCGGCGGCAATGCCGAACTGGTCGAGCGCTACGGCGCGCCGGTGATCGGGCCGAGGGCGGACGCGGCGCGCATTCCGGGCCTCGATGTCGAGGTCGGCGAGGGCGACAGCTACACGGTCGGCACGCAGACGGCGCGGGTCTTCGACGTGCCGGGCCACACCAGCGGCCATATCGCCTTCTGGTTCGAGGAGAGCCGCGCGCTGTTCTGCGGCGACACGCTGTTCGCGCTCGGCTGCGGGCGGATGTTCGAGGGCACGCCGGAGCAGTTCTGGTCCTCGCTCGGCAAGCTGCGCGCGCTCCCGGACGACACCCGCATCTATTGCGGGCACGAATACACCCAGTCCAATGCCCGCTTCGCCATTTCGGTGGACCCGGACAACGAGGCGCTCCAGGCGGCCTGCCGGCGCATCGACGAGCTGCGCTCGCGCGGCGAGCGCACCATCCCCTCCGAGCTCGGCGAGGAGAAGCGCGCCAACCCCTTCCTGCGCGCCGACCTGCCGGAAATGCAGCGCCTGGTCGGCATGGAGGGCGAGGCGCCCGACGCCGTCTTCGCGGAAATCCGCCGCCGCAAGGACAATTTTTGACCCGCGCCGGGTCCTTGTCCGGCGCGGACCCCGTGCTGTTCGACGCGGTGCTGACGCCGCACCGCTCCCTGCCGCCTGCCGGCTTCCGGCTGCTGATCGGCGCGCTCGTGCTGATCGGCCTGGCGGCGGGCATCGCGTTTCTCCTGCTCGGCGCCTGGCCGGTTCTGGGCTTTTTCGGCCTCGACATTGCGCTGCTCGCCTGGTGCTTCCATGTGAACTACCGCCAGGGGCGGCAGCGCGAGCGGCTGCGGCTCACCCCCGACGCGCTCACCCTGGAGCGCATGAGCCCGGCCGGCGCGGTGGAGCAGGTGCGCCTGCCGCCCTGGTGGCTCCGCGTCGAGATCGACCAGAGCGGCGAGCGGCCGGGACCGCTGACCCTGGCCACGCACGGCCGGCGCGAGACCGTGGGCGCGTTCCTGGCCCCCTGGGAGCGGGTGGAGGTTGCGGAAGCGCTCCGGCAGGCGCTCGCCCCGCTCCGCGCCGGATGACCGCCGCAGCAGCACCCGACCGTCACCCGACCGAGGCCCGATGACCGATCCCGGACCGATCCCGCCGCGCTTCGAGCGCTTCGAAGGCGCGGAGGGGCTTTCGCTCGCCGCCGACATACTGGGCGACGAAGACCGGCCGACCGTGCTGCTGGCCCATGGCGGCGGGCAGACGCGCCATGCCTGGGGCGGGGCGGCCCTGGCGCTGGCGCTTCGGGGCTGGCGGGCGGTGAGCCTCGACCAGCGCGGCCACGGCGACAGCGACCGCTCGCCCGACGGGCGCTACCTGATCGGGCATTTCGGGGCGGATCTGCGCGCCGTCGCCCGGCAGCTCGACCGGCCGGTCGCGGTCGGCGCCTCGCTCGGCGGCATCGCCTCGCTCATCGCCGAGGGCGAGTCGCCGGAGCCGGTGCTGCGCGCCGTCGTGCTGGTGGACATCACGCCCCGCGTGCGCCCGGAGGGGGCGGCGCGCGTCGTCGAGTTCATGAAGGCCCATGTCGAGACCGGCTTCGGCTCGCTGGAGGAAGCCGCCGACGCGGTCGCCGCCTATCTGCCGAACCGCCGGCGCCCGCGCGACCTCTCGGGGCTGCGCAAGAACCTGCGCGAGGGCGCGGACGGGCGCTGGTACTGGCACTGGGACCCCGCCTTCGTCACGGACGTGCGCGACCGGCAGGAGGACCGCGACCCGGAGCGGCTGGAAGCCTGCGCGCGCGTGCTGGCCCGCCGGCGCACCCCGACCCTGCTTGTGCGCGGCGGCAGCAGCGACCTGGTGACCGAGACCGAGGCGCGCGCCTTTCTCGACCTCGTGCCGCATGCGCGTTTCGTCGATGTCTCGGGCGCGGGCCACATGGTCGCCGGGGACCGGAACGACGCCTTCAACACCGCCGTCATCCGCTTCCTGCGCGATTTGCCCTGAGAGGGCGAACGGGGTTGAATGCGCCCCGCCGCCTGCGGCAGCCAGCCCCGGAGACACGCCCATGCCGGATACCCCCGCCGACCGCACGAATTTCGACCTCGCCGCCGCGCTGGAGGACGCCGAGGCCCGCTTCGCCGAGGCCAATCCCACCAGCGCCGGCCTCTACGAGCAGGCCTGCCGCGCCATGCCGGGCGGCAACACCCGCACCGTGCTCTACTACCCGCCCTTCCCGGTCTCGCTCGCGCGCGGCGACGGCTGCTATGTCGAGGACGCCGACGGCCACCGCTATGCGGATTTCGTCGTCGAGCAGACCGCCGGCATTTACGGCCATTCCGAGCCCGCCATCCAGCGGGCGATCTCCTCCGCGCTCGCCCAGGGCATCACCTTGGGCGGCCCGACGCCGCGCGAGGGCCGGCTGGCGGAGATCATGTGCGAGCGCTTCCCCTCGCTCGACATGGTGCGCTTCACCAACTCCGGCACCGAGGCGAACCTGATGGCGCTGAGCGCGGCGCGCGCCTTCACCGGGCGCACCGCCATTCTCGCCTTCGAGGGCAGCTACCACGGCAGCGTACTGTCCTTCGGCGCCTATGGGAACCGGATGAACGTGCCCTTCGAGTGGATCATGGGGCGCTACAACGACATGGAGGGCACGCGCGCGCTCATCGAGGAGAACAGGGACAGGCTGGCGGCCATCATCATCGAGCCGATGACCGGCAGCGGCGGCTGCATCCCGGCCGAGCCCGAATTCCTGCAGATGCTGCGCGATGCGGCTGACGAGCACGGCATCCTGCTGCAATTCGACGAAGTGATGACCTCGCGCCTCGGCCCCGGCGGCCTGCAGAAGGAGCATGGCATCACCCCGGACATGACCTCCTTCGGCAAGTATATCGGCGGCGGCCTCACCTTCGGCGCGTTCGGCGGCAAGGCGGAGGTGATGTCGCGCTTCGACCCGCGCGAGGCCGGGCATTTCGGCCATGCCGGCACCTTCAACAACAATGTGCTGACCATGCAGGCCGCGATTGCGGGCATGAGCGAGGTGTTCACCGAGCAGGCGGCAGTGGAGATCAACGCCGAGGGCGACCTGCTGCGCCAGCGCCTCAACGACGCCATCGAGGCGCGCAACCTGCCCGCTCAGGTCACCGGCTGCGGCTCGATGATGATGTTCCACCCGACCGACGCCGACCTCACAGGCCCGAAGGACACCGACGCCGTGCCGAAGGAAGCCCGCGCCCTCTTCCACCTGGAGATGATGGCCCGCGCCCACTATGTCTCGCGCCGCGGCATGATGGTCCTCTCCCTGCCCATGGGCCCGGAGGAATTCGACGGCCTGACCTCGGCTTTCGAGGACATCCTGGATACCTACGGCGCGCTGTTCTGAAAACCGGTCCCTGGCGGCGGATAAACGTCAGAGAAGCCCCACGGCCTTTCGGAGCGCGTCGTTGATGCGGGTTTGCCGTCCGGGCCCGCCGGAGTGGAAGGCGGCAAGGACATCGGGATCGAGACGGAGGGTGGTTCGAACCTTCGTCACATCGGATTTCGGCTGGCCGCGGCGCAGCGGAGCCCTGGCGAACTTCGCCTGCTATTCGGGTGTGCTGAAATCCGGCAGGTCATCGTCGGAATCGGGAGGCATAGAGCTCTCGTTCACGGGCATTGGCCTTTCTCGTGTTTATGATGCGCCAGGCAGCGGGGGACAAGCGGGGCGGGCCTATGAAATATGACGTCATCATCATCGGCGGCGGGCTGCATGGCAGCAGCACGGCGTATCACCTGGCCGTCCGCGAGCCGGGGCTTCGCATCGCGGTGGTCGAGCGCGACCCGGCCTATGAGCATGCCGCCTCGATCCGCTCGACGGCCGGCGTGCGGGTCATGTTCTCGCAGGAAGAGAATGTGCGCATGTCGCAATACGGCCACGAGTTCTACCGGGGCTATGAGCGGACGATGACCGTGGACGGCGAGGAGGCCACCGTGTCCTTTCGCCGTCAGGGCTATCTGCATATCGCGACTTCGCCCGATATGGCCGAGAGCATGCGCGCCAATCATGCGCTCCAGAGACGCCTCGGCTGCCATGTCGACCTCCTCGATGCGGCCGGGACGGCGGCCCGCTTTCCCTCGCTCCGCACGGACGATGTGCTCTGCGCGACCCACTCCCCCGACGACGGCTGGATCGATTCGCACGGCGCGCTGACGGCGCTCAGGCGCAAGGCGCGGTCGCTCGGCGTCAGCTACATCGCGGGCTCGGTGGCCGGACTGAATGTCTCTTCCGGCCTCGTCCGTTCGGCCGCGCTCGAAAGCGGCGAGGTGCTGGAGGGCGACCGGTTCGTCAACAATGCCGGCGCCTGGGCGCACGAAATCTGCGCGATGGCCGGCCTCGACATTCCGGTCCGCCCGATGCCGCGCACGACCTGGTTCTTCGACTGCCGGGCGGAAATCGAGCCGCTGCCGCTCACCACGGACGCCGCGAACGGCCAGTCGATCGGGTTCCGGCCCGAAGGCGCGGGCTTCATCGCGGGCATATCCGACTACGCCCGCACCGGCGATTTCGACTGGGAGCCGGACCTGGAGGGGTTCGAGAGCCAGGCGTGGCCGCGCCTCGCGCGCCGGGTGCCCGCGTTCGAGGCGATCCGGCTCCGGAACGCCTGGGCCTGCCACTACGCCTACAACACCTTCGACGGCAACATGATCATCGGCGCATGGCCGGGCGCACCGGAGAATTTCCTCATCGCGACCGGATTTTCCGGCCATGGCCTCCAGCACGCGCCGGCGACGGGCCGGGCGCTCTCGGAACTGATTCTCGACGGAGGCTTTGCGACCATCGATCTCGACCGCTTCCATTGCCGCCGCGTTCCCGAAGGCAGGCGGGAGCCGGAGCGTGGAGTGACTGCTTGAGATGCCTTTGTTCATAAAATTTTGGTAATATTTCTGATAATGACATTGACATATCGAAATTTTATGCTAGATTAGGATGAAGGAAGGAAGCGGCATTCGCGAGGCCGCTTCGTTTCGCCGTGCGCGCCGGCGCGAAAAAACCCCGGAGAAACGCACAGGAGAGGTGCGCCCTGCGACTCGCGCGCGCAATCAGGCGCACGAGCCGCGCCGCCGCGATACGCGCGCCGGCACGCGCACGGGCGCCCGCGCAGGATACGCGCGAAACAGGGATCCGCTGCCGGACAGGCCGGCGGCGGGGAGAACGGAACGGAGTGGAACGAAACGAGATGAAGGAACGACATGCAGGAAGCCCCCGATCCGGACCAGCCCCGGCTCTCCCGGCAGCCTCGGCGGCCCGGCCCGGTGCCGAACGGCTGCGGTGGCATCGCGGGTCGAGGATGGCCCCCTGCCTTCACAGGGGAGACGAAAGGGGCTCGGGGAGGCAATGAAAGGGACGAAGCAGTGGCATCTTCATGCCTGAACCGGCTACAGGATATGAATCCCCGTCATGCGGAACATGACAAAACATGACATTCTATGACAGGTCGCCGGAGTGGCCCCCGGCTCCGACAGTCGGGCGGGGAAGAAAGCCCTCTTTCCCGGGAAGAGCGACTGTGAGGGCCAGGGTCCTATGCGGCAGTGCCCAGGCCCGTGGGCGGCCCCTTCAGTTCGACGGTATTGCCGTCCGGGTCGCGGATATAGATCGACGGGCCGGTGCCTTCGGCGCCGTAGCGCGGAAGCGGTGCTTCCGTCTCGATGCCGTGCTCCGCCAGCCAGGCGCGGAGGCTGGCCTCGTCGAAGGGCGCGATGCGGACCGCGAAGTGGTCCATATTGGCGCCGGAGGCGTCCGGCTCGCCCGGCACGAGGTCGATCAAGCTGGCGCCGGCGCGCAATTGCACGAGGCCGATTTCCTCCAGCCGCCGCTCCTCCCGGCAGCCGAGCACGCCGGTGTAGAAGGCGATTGCCGCGTCCATGTCGCGGACCCGGAGCACGACATGGTCCAGATGACGGATGCGAAAACTCATGGTCCGCCCTCCCCTTGGCCGCGGCTGCGCCCCATATTGGGGCCTGAAGGAGGATATGTCATGGATGCCGATACCATTCTTGACGCGGCGCTCGCGGTCGCCGCCGAACGCGGCTGGCGCCAGGCGACGCTCTCCGATATTGCGGCGCAGGCCGGATGCGGCCTCGCGGACGTCTATCGCCACTTCCCGTCGAAGGGCGCGGTCATGAGAGCGGCGGTCGCGCGCATCGACGCGGCGGTGTTGTCGGAGACCGATGCCGGTGGCAAGGACGAGTCGTTCCGCGACCGGCTCTTCGACCTGTTGATGCGCCGTTATGACGCGCTCAAGCCGCATCGCGCGGCTATCGAAGCCTGCTGGCGCGACCTTCGGCGCGACCCGTTGTCCGGCGCGCCGCTGGCGCCGGCGCTCGCCCGGTCCATGTCCTGGATGCTGGAAGCCGCCGGCGCGCCGCCGCGCAGGCCCTTCGACCTGCTGCGTGTGAAGCTGCTGGCCGGCATCCACCTCTCCGTGATGCGGGTCTGGCTGCGGGACGACAGCGAGGATCTCGGCCGCACCATGGCCAGTCTGGACAAGGCCCTGAAGCGGTGGGCGCCCATGCTGGAAGGACGGCGCTGCTGAAAAATTTGTGCGCCGCACAAAAAAAGACTTGACGCTGCATCGCAGCATAATCATATTGCGTTGCGAGACGATGGTCGCAGGCTCCTGCGGCAAGCGGCTCCCGATACTGGAACGGAGACCACGAGACCGATGTACAAGATGCCCTTCGCCGACTTCGACCCGGCCCGGTTCATGGCCGATTTCAGGATCCCGGCCTTCGACGCCGAGGGCGCCATGGCGCTGCACCGCAAGAATGTCGAGGCCATGACCGCCGCCGGCCAGACGGCGTTCGAAGGCGCGGGCGCCTTCATGCGCCGGCAGGGCGAGCTGGCGCGCGAGGCGGTCGAAGCCTCCGCCGCCAACATGAACCTGTTCTTCGGCGATGCGAGCTTCGAGGACAAGGCGGAGCGCGGCGCGGCCTTCGCCAGGGGCGCCTGGGACTCGGCGGTCGCGGGAACCGGGGAACTTGCGGACATGTCGGCCAAAACCGGCCGCGAGGTGTTCGGCCTGATCGACAAGCGCGTTCGCGAGGCCATGGACGAGACGGCCGCCATGGTCGTCCCGCCGGCAAAGCCCGCCGAGAAGGCCGCACCCGCAAAATCATAGGCGCGTAGTTCCTCCCCTTCGCGCCGGGCCGCTCCCGAAAGGGGGCGGCCCTTTTTTGTTGCATTGCGATATGCCGCTTCCGCGCCGCACGGGACCGCGCCGGCGGCGAGACGGGAACGGTCCCGTGGGCTAGCCCGCATTTCTCACCGGGGTCATGGTCTGCGCGGCGCTGTCGGGCCGTCAGGGTAGGAGAGCCGCGCAGCGCGATGCGGGGCATCGGGCAAGCGGATCGACGCAGCCTGACGGCCCGACAGCGCCGCCCTTCGGGTCGCGCCCAGGCGTCCGCCCGCGGCGTCGTGGGCCTCAAGCGTAAGCGCCGCTACGCTTTTCGGCCCGCTCCTTGCGGATCGAACGCCTGGACGCGACGCAGACCGTGACCCCGGTGAGAAATGCGGGCTATGTTCGGGCCGCCATGGCAAACGATGTCCTGAACTTCCTGGGCGACCTTGTGCGCGAAGCCCGCGCCCGGGGCGCCGACGAGGCCGACGCCGTCGATATCGACAGCCGCTCGCTGGATGCGGCGGTACGGCTCGGCAAGATCGAGCACATGGAGCGCTCCGAGCTGCGCAAGACCGGGCTGCGTGTGCTGGTCGGGCGCCGTCAGGCGATCGTCGCCACCGCCGACCGGCAGGCGGAAACGGCGTCCGCGCTGGTCGGGCGGGCGGTCGCCATGGCGCGGGCCGCGCCCGAAGACCCCCATGCCGGGCTGGCGGAGCCGGCGCTTCTGGCAGAGGATTGGCCGGAACTCGACCTCTATGACGACGCCCGCCCGGCTTCGGAAGACCTTGTCCGCGGCGCCCTGGAAGCGGAGGCGGCGGCGCTCGACGTCGCGGGCGTCACCAATTCCGAGGGCGCCGGCGCCAGCCGCAGCGAGACCCATGTCGCGCTCGTCTCGAGCAACGGGTTCGCAGGCGGCTACCGGAGGTCGGGATGCGGGCTGTCCGTGTCCGTCCTGGCGGGCGAGGGCACGGCGATGGAAAGCGGATATGACTGGTCCCGCGCCGTCCACGCTTCGGACCTCGCGGAGCCGGCGGCGGTGGGCCGCAGCGCCGGCGAGCGCGCGGTGAAACGGCTCGGGCCCGTCAAGCCCGAGACGGCCGTGATGCCGGTGGTCTTCGAGCAGCGCCTTGCCGGCGGGCTGGTCGGCGCGCTTGCCGGCGCCATCAACGGCGCCGCCGTCGCGCGCGGCACAAGCTTCCTCAAGGACGCCATGGGCGAGGCAGTGCTGAAGGACGGCATGAACCTGATCGACGATCCGGGCCGCAGGCGGGGACTCGGCTCGCGCCCGTTCGACGCCGAAGGCCTGCCATGCCGGCGCCGGGCGCTGGTCGAGGACGGCGTGCTCCGTTCATGGTTGCTGGACCTGCGCTCGGCCCGCCAGCTCGGCCTGCCGCCGACCGGCCACGCCTCCCGCGGCGCCGGGTCCGCTCCCGGTCCCGCATCGTCCAATCTCTACCTTGAGCCGGGCCGCCGCTCGCCGGAGGACATGATCGGCGAGATCGAAAACGGCCTGTTCGTGACCGCGCTCATGGGGCACGGCGTCGATCTCGTCGCCGGGCGCTACAGCCAGGGCGCGGCGGGTTTCGCGATTCGGGGGGGCAAGATCGCCGAGCCGGTGAGCGAAATCACCATAGCCGGGGAGCTGCGCGACATGCTGCTCGGCCTCGACGCCGCCGATGACCTGGTGTTCCGCGGCTCGGCGAACGCCCCCACCCTGCGGGTCGAGGCCATGACGGTCGGGGGGCGATGAGGACGGGGCGGGCGGGCCGCTCAGCTGTCCAGCCTGGGCGCCCAGGGGATGCGGCCGAATTCGATGCCCTCGTCGGTCAGCGCCCTGGCTTCCTCGAGCGTCGTTTCGCCGTAGATCGCATGGCTGTCGGCCTCGCCGTAATGGATGCGGCGCGCTTCCTCCGCGAAGCGGGGCCCGACATAGTCGCAGTTTTCCTCGACCTTGCGGCGCAGTTCCCGGAGCCCCCGCATCATGGCGGCCCGGCGCGCCGACGGCCCGTCGGCGGCGCTGTCCGTTCCCTTGGGCGCCACATTGGGCGTCATCAGGCTCTTGCGCGCCGAGCTGTCGCCGCAATGCGGGCACATCACCTTGCCCTCGGCGATCTGCGCGTCGCAGGCGGCGCTGTCGCGGAACCAGGCCTCGAACTCGTGCTCGTTCGCGCAGGTGAGCCGGTAAACGATCATGCCTCACATATAGTGCCATGAAGGAACCGACGCCAGTCTCGGCCTGGATCGCGCGCTTCGCCGATCTCGCGCCGCCCGGCGCGCCCGTGCTCGACCTGGCTGCCGGCAGAGGCCGGCATACGCGGTTCTTCGCCGCCCGCGGCCATCCGGTGCTCGCGGTGGACAGGGACATTTCCCGGCTGCCGGGCGGCCTTGCCTGGGACCTCGAGGACGGCAGCCCCTGGCCTTTCGCCAACCGGCGGTTCGGGGTGGTGGTGGTCGTCAACTACCTCCACCGCCCGACGCTTGCCGCCACGGTTTCGCTCGTCGCGCCGGGCGGCCTCCTGCTCTACGAAACATTCGCCCAGGGCCAGGAGGCCTTCGGGCGTCCCCGCAATCCGGACTTCCTTCTGCGGCCGGGCGAATTGCTCCAGGCGGTCGCCGGCCGCCTTGTCGTGCTGGCCTATGAGCATGGCCGGATGGAAGGCCCGAAGATGGTTCAGCGCATCGCGGCGATCGATCCCGGCCCCGCCGGTCGCCCGGCGGCGTCCTCCTCCATTTCGACATCCCGGTAAACCTTGGCCGAGAGCACGAGGCCGAAGCCGATCTGGAGCGTCAGCATCGCCGTGCCGCCATAGGAAATGAACGGCAGCGGCACGCCGACCACCGGGATCAGGCCGGCAACCATGGCGACATTGGCGAACACGAACAGGAAGAAGGTGAAGGTGACGCCGAAAGCGAGGAGCCGGGCGAAATCGTTCCGCGCCATGAAGCCGATGGCGAAACCGTAGCCCATGACGGCAAGATAGAGCGCGAGGACGAAGAGGCCGCCGGCAAGGCCGAATTCCTCGGAAATGACGGCGAAAATGAAGTCCGTGTGGCTTTCCGGCAGGAAGCCCAGATGGCTTTGCGTGCCTTCCAGGTAACCCTTTCCGAACTCGCCGCCCGAACCGATGCCGATTTTCGACTGGAAGCCGTGATAGCCGGCGCCGGCCAGGTCTCGCTCGGGATCGAGGAAGGTGAGCACCCTGTCGCGCTGATAGTCCTTCAGCCCGTACCAGACCGCCGGCACAAGCGCCCCTGCCGCGATGCCGAACAGCGCGAACAGCCGCCAGGAGACGCCGCCCAGAAAGAGCAGCGCCACGCCGCCGGCCCCGATCATGGCCGCCGTGCCGAGATCCGGTTGCCGCGCGACCAGCAGGGCCGGGGCCGCAATCAGCGCCAGCGCCAGCAGCAGCCAGGGCCAGCTGTTCGCTTCCCTTTCGTCGAGGGCGTGGAAGTGGCGGGCGAGCGCCAGCACCAGGGCGATCTTCATGAATTCGGACGGCTGGACCGACAGCGGGCCAAGCTTCAGCCAGCGCTGGGCCCCCATGCCGACCTCGCCCAGAAACTCCACCCCGATGACGAGCAGGAGGGAGGCGGCATAGATCGGATAGGCGCAACGCAGCCAGAACCGGATATCGATCAGCGCAACGGCCATCATGACCACCAGGCCGGCCCCGAAACGCAGGGCATGCGGACCGGCCCAGGGCTGGATATTCCCTCCGGCCGCCGAATAGAGCATGGCGAAGCCGACTGCGGTCGTGAGCGCCAGCAGAATGACGAGCACCCAGTCTATCCGGAGCAGCAGTCCGCCAACTCCAAGCCCCGGCTGGCGCACCTCCCAAGCCTTCATGACCCTACGGTCTCTGCCTTCTGGGCGGCCAGCAGCAGGTCGCGCGCGATCGGCGCGGCGGTCTTGGACCCGCTGCTGCCATGCTCGACGACGACGGCGGCGGCGTAGCGCGGCTTGTCGGCTGGCGCGTAGCCGACGAAGAGCGCATGGTCGCGCTGTTCCCGCGGCAGGTCCTCGTTCTTGCGAACGCCAAGCCGGCGCTCGAGCCTGGAGATGCGCCTGACCTGGGAGGTGCCGGTCTTGCCCGCCATCTCGAACCCGGCTTCCGCGATCCGGGCATTCCAGGCGGTGCCCCGCCGCGAACCGGTGACGGCGGCCAGACTTTTGCGCACGATCCTCAGAAATCGTCTGTCGATCCCGAGCTCGGAAGGGCTCTCGCCGCCGATCAGCCTGGGAAGGATCGCGTGGGTGCCATTGGCGAGCCGGGCGGTCATCGTCGCCAATTGAATCGGCGTGGCGAGCACATAGCCCTGACCGATTCCGGCGAGCAGCGTCTCTCCGACGTGCCAGGATTCGTCGCGCGCCTCGCGCTTCCACGCCTTGGTGGGAATGAGCCCGTTGTACTCTCCGGGAAGTTCGACTCCGGTTGCCGCCCCGAAACCGAGCTTTCTCGCCATTGCCGCAATCCGGTCGATGCCCGTCCGCTGCGCGATTTCGTAGAAGTAGATGTCGCAGGACTGCTGGAGCGCCTTGAAGAGATCGACATGCCCGTGCCCGCCGCGGCGCCAGCAGTGGAACCGCCCGGTGCCGAGTTCGTGGACACCGTTGCAGAAGAAGCGCTGGTCGGCCGACACCACCCTCGCTTCGAGCGCTGCCAGCGCGACGACAATCTTGAAGGTCGATCCCGGCGCATACTGACCGGAAACGGCGCGATTGCTGAGCGGGTGGAGCGGATCGCCGGCGAGAGAGAGCCACTCCTGCCGGTCCGTGATTCCGTCGTGGAACGCCC
This sequence comes from Alphaproteobacteria bacterium, assembly GCA_022827685.1. GTDB lineage: Bacteria > Pseudomonadota > Alphaproteobacteria > Bin95 > Bin95 > Bin95. The sequence goes on along the minus strand of JAJEIH010000117.1, from coordinate 6,070 downwards.
CGGGGTCGAAACTGGGCGCCGACACCGTGGCCAGCAGGCCGCCGCTCCGTATATCCATCAATATGGCTGCGCCGGTCTCCTCCCCGAACAGCCCGGCCGCGAAACGCTGGAGATTGGCGTCGAGCGTGAGGTGAAGCGTTTCGCCGGACAGGCCTTCCTGCCGGCCCAGCTCCCGCCGCTGGCGGCCGGTGGAGGTGATCTCCATCAGGCGCGTGCCGGCCGCGCCTCGCAATGTTTCGTCCTGGGTGCGCTCGACGCCCGTTTTCCCGATGCGGAAATCGGGCATACGCAGCAGGGAGGCGCCGTCGGACCGCTCAAGGTCCTTCCGCGACACGCGGCCGACATAGCCGATGGCGTGGGCTGCCGCCGGGCCGAGCGGATAGATCCGGCGCTGCGCGGCATTCGTGAAAATGCCCTCGCGTTCCGCAATTGCCAGAGAAAGACGGGCCATTTCCTCCCATGACATGTCGTCGAGGACGACAACCGGTTCGAAGCCCGGCTGCGTTTGCACCGTTCTTCGGACCCGCTCGCGGGCCGTCGGGCCCAGTGCCGCAAGGCGCCCGATTTCATCCAGCGCGGCATCGATAGGCCCGGCCTTTTCCGGAACCAGCAGCAAGCGGTAGGTCTCCCGGTTGCGGGCCAGCGGCCGGCCCCGGCGGTCCAGAATCTCGCCGCGCTCGGGCGCCAGCAGGCGTTCGGCGGTGCGATTGTCCTCGGCGCGACGCGAATAGCGCTCGCCTTCCAGCACCTGCAATTGCACCAGGCGGCCTACCAACAACCCGATCAGGCCGATCTGGACGCCGCCGACGAGCAGGGCGCGGCGGCGGATCAACTGGGTCCTGCTGCGGACGCCCGTCATCAGGCGCTCCGCTTCAACGCCGCGGAATCCAGAACGGCCAGCGCGCCCGCGACGGCGGGGAAGGTCAGCACGGTGAGCAGCAGTACGGCCACGGGCGCTCCGACCGAAAGCGCCGCGCCGTAATAGAGGGAAGCGCCGATCCACGCGATCGCGCTGGCCCCGCACGCCACGACGGCGAACACCGCCCAGCCGGCGACAAAGGGCTGGCCGACCACCAGAAAGCGCTGGCTGCGCGCAGCCCCGAGCACGAACAGATAGACGAGCGCCATGAGTCCGAACGGCGCATCCGCGACGCTGTCATGCGTAAGGCCGACAGCAAAGACGAAGGGCGCCGGCACGAGGTCCGGGCGCCTTCCGGCCCAGTAATGGACCGCCGCAAGGGCAAGGGCCGGCGCGGCGCGGTCGCCGATCCAGGGCACGAGCGAGATCAGCAGCAGCACCGCAATGCTTGCTGCGGGAACCGCCGCGCGGGCCGCCCGGTCCAGATGCGCCAGCATCTATTCCTCGGCAAGCGCGGCCACGTCCGGCGCGCCCCGGTCAACGACCCGAACGAACTCCAGCCGCGTCCAGTCCACATGCGGCACAACGTCCACGCCGCCGCCGGAGTGCGCGGCAGCGCTGACATCGCCGACGGGAAGGCCGGGAGGAAATACCCCGCCGCGACCGGACGTGACGATCACATCTCCGGCCGCCAGAGCCGCGTTGCGCGGCAGGAAGCGCAAAACGGGCCGGGCGCTGTTATTGCCGACAAGGATGGCATGAACACGGTCAGGACCCGCCAGCACCGGAATATGCGAGCGCCGGTCGGTAATCAGCAGCACCCGCGCGCTGCGCGCGCCCGCCGACATCACCCGTCCGACCAGTCCCTCGCCGGAGATCACCGCCTGGTCCGCGCGAACGCCCTGGCGGCTGCCGGCATCCATCAGCATGCTGCGGGCGTAGGGGCCGCCCGTATCGGCGATGACCCGCGCGGCAACCGTGCGAACCTCCTCGCCCGGATCGAAACGCAGCAGGCGGCGCAATTCGCGGTTCTGTCCATCCAGCCGCAGCGCGAGCGACTGCCATTGGCGCAGGCGCGCATTCTCTTCCTGGAGCCGGGCATTTTCCTCGGTCAATGCCGCCACCCGGCCGAGATTGCTGCCGATATCGCGAGCGGCCCGCACCGGCAGGGTCACCGTCTGCAGAACGGGAGCCAGCAGGTCTCCCACACCGCTCTTGACCCAGTCGAAGACATAGACTTCCGCCTTGCCGACGACCAGCGCGACCAGGGACACGGTAACGAGCAGGGCGAACACGGCCCGGCGCAGGGTCGCCTGAACCGGCGTTTCGGCTTTGACCTCCGGCCCTGCGCGGTGCTCCTGCAAGAAGGCGGCTCCCCTAGCTGATCAGGACTCGCTCCAGCGCTCCCATATGCTCGAGGCAGCGCCCCGTGCCGAGCGCAACGCAGAACAGCGGCTCCTCGGCCACCGAGACCGGCAGGTCGGTCGCGTTGCGGATCTCCTTGTCGATATTGGCAAGCAGCCCGCCGCCGCCGGTCAGCACAATGCCGCGGTCCACGATGTCGGCGGCGAGTTCGGGCGCGGTGTTCTCCAGCGCCGCCTTCACCGCCTCGACGATCTGTGCCACGGGGTCGGCAAGCGCCTCGGCGATCTGGCTTTCGGTAATCAGGATCTCCTTCGGCGCGCCGTTCAGCAGATCGCGGCCCTTGATCGGCATCTGCCGTTCCTCGGGGCCGGTCGGCATGGTGGCGGAGCCTAGCTCCTTCTTGATTCCCTCCGCCGACGCCTCGCCGATCAGGAGGTTATGGTGCCGGCGGATATAGGCGATGATGGCGTCGTCCATCTTGTCGCCGCCGATACGCACCGAACTCGCATAGGCGATGTCGCCGAGCGACAGCACGGCGACCTCCGTCGTGCCGCCGCCGATATCGACCACCATCGAACCCGTGGGCTCGGTGACCGGGAGCCCGGCGCCGATTGCCGCCGCCATCGGCTCCTCGATCAGGAACACCCGCCTGGCGCCTGCGCTTTCGGCCGATTCCTGGATCGCCCGTCGCTCGACGGCGGTCGAACCGAACGGCACGCAGATGACGATCTGCGGACTGGCGAAGCCCCGCCGGTTATGCACCTGCCGGATGAAGTGCTTGATCATTTCCTCGGCGACCTCGAAATCGGCGATGACGCCGTCGCGAAGCGGCCGGATGGTTTCGATGGAGCCGGGCGTGCGGCCCATCATCTGTTTCGCCTGGTCGCCGACGGCAATCACCTTCTTGCGGCCCTTGAACTGGCCGATCGCGACGACCGAGGGCTGGTCGAGCACGATGCCGCGCCCTTCGACATAGACCAGCGTGTTCGCGGTGCCGAGGTCGATTGCCATATTGGCGGAAAACAGGCCGAGCAGGCGGGAAAGCATGAATGCGCAGCGCCAATCCACGGGAGGTGACGAACGGTATGCACTATATAGGGCAAAGCCGCCCGATGCGACACCAAAGGCGGCGCGACACAAGCCGGAGAAATCCTCCATGCCGCAGGATGACCGCCCGCCGCTGGCTTTCCGCCCGCTTGAGCCGGCGCTGATGGATGCGCTCGGAAGCGTCCTTCGGGGAAGCTGGGGCAAGACCTGCTGGTGCATGTATCCGAGGCTGCCGGCAAAGGAATTCGAGGCTTTGCCGGGAAGCGGGCCCCTAGGTCCGCGCCGCCGCGCGGCCATGACCGGACTTGCGCGCGCCGCCCCGGCGCCCGGACTGGTCGCCTTCGAAGGGGAGGAGGCTGTCGGGTGGGCGGCCGTCGCGCCGCGCACGGTGTTCGCCCGGGTCTGCGCCTCCAGGGCGACGCCGGCGGTCGATGCGGTCCCGGTCTGGGCGATACCCTGCATTACCGTGCGCAAGACGGCCCGCGGGCGCGGCGTCGCGGTGGCGTTGGTCCGGGCGGCGGCGGCATTCGCCTTCGAGCGCGGCGCGCCGGCGGTCGAGGCCTATCCCCGCGCCGGCGAAGCGCGCACCGGCGCCGACAACGCATTTTTCGGCACCGAGCCGCTGTTCCGCCGGGCCGGCTTCCGGGTTGTCCGCGGGCCCCTGGAGGGCCTGCCCCGAAACTGGGTGCCGCGTGTGGCCATGCGCCTCGACGCGCCCGGAAAGGAAGAGGATGCCTGACATCGTCGTCATCGGCGCCGGCATGGCCGGAGCCTCCGCCGCGCATTTCCTCGCCCGGCGCTTCGACGTGCTGCTGCTGGAGCAGGAAGACCAGCCGGGCTACCACACCACAGGGCGTTCGGCGGCGCTCTATACCCAAGCCTATGGCAACGCCGCGATCCGGGCGCTGACAGTCGCCTCGAAGCCGTTTTTCGACAGCCCCCCGGAGGGGTTCCCGGACGTGCCGCTGCTGACGCCCCGCGGCCTGGTCCTGTTCGGGCGCGCCGACCAGTCGGACTCGCTGGAAGGCGCCTTCCGCGACGGCCGGCGGTTCGTCCCGGAGATCCGGATGCTGGACAGCGGCGAGGTCTGCCGGCTGATTCCCGCGCTCCGGCCGGACTATGTGGCCGGGGGCGTCTTCGAGCCGGAGGCTTCGGATATCGACATTCACGCCCTGCACCGGGGCTTCCTTCGCGGCGTGCCGCTCCGGCGCAATGCAGAGGTGGAAGGGCTCGAACGGAGCGGACGCGGATGGCGGGTGGCGCTCCGGGGCGGGGACGCGCTGGAGGCGCGCATCGTCGTGAACGCCGCCGGCGCCTGGGCCGACGAGATCGGGGAACTGGCCGGCGCGGCCCCCATAGGCCTCGTGCCCAAGCGGCGGACCGCCTTCACCTTCGAGGCGGAAACCGGCGCGTGGCCGATGGCGGTCGATGTCGATGAGCAGTTCTACTTCAAGCCGGAATCGGGCCGCGTGCTGGGTTCGCTCGCCGACGAGACGCCTTCGCCGCCCTGCGATGCGCAGCCGGAGGAGATCGACGTGGCGATGGCGGTGGACCGGATCGAGCGCGCGACGGTCTTCGCCGTCCGCCGCATCGAGCGGCGCTGGGCGGGCCTGCGCAGCTTCGTCGCCGACAAGACGCTGGTGGCGGGTTTCGATCCCGGTATCCCCGGCTTCTTCTGGTGTGCGGGGCAAGGCGGCTACGGCATCCAGACCGCGCCGGCGATGGGGATGACGGTGGCGGCGCTGGCGGCGGGCGAAGGTCTGCCGCGGGAAGTCCGGGACCTCGGCCTCGAAGAGTCCGCCTTGAGCCCGGCCCGCTGCCAGGGAGGCGCGCCGTGACCGTCGAGGCGGTGCTCTGGGATTTCGGCGGCGTGCTGACGGAGAGCCCCTTCGACGCCTTCGCCCGCTACGAGCGCGCCAAAGGCCTGCCGGAAGGAACGGTCCGGCGTATCAACAGCCGCAATCCGGACAGCAATGCCTGGGCGCTGTTCGAGCGCAGCGACATCGACCGGGCGGCGTTCTGCCACCGCTTCGAGGCCGAGGCGGCGGCGCTCGGCTACAGGCTCGATGCCGGCGAAATCCTCGACCTCATCCAGGGCCCGGTGCGGCCGCGCATGGTGGCGGCGCTGCGGGCGGTCGCGGCCCGCTACCGGACGGCCTGCCTCACCAACAATATGCGCGCGCCCGGCGAGGACGGCCCCCGGGCCCGCCAGATCGCAGACGCGATGGCGCTGTTCGACGCGGTGGTCGAGTCGCGCGAGGCCAGGGTGCGCAAGCCGGAGCCGGCCTTCTACCGCATCGCCTGCGAGCGCCTTGGCGTGGCGCCGGCGGCCTGCGTCTTCCTCGACGATCTCGGCATCAACCTCAAGCCGGCCCGCGCCATGGGCATGGCGACCATCAAGGTCGAGACCGAGGCGCAGGCGCTCGCCGATCTGGAAGCCGCCCTCGGTCATCCGCTGTTCCAGGGCGCGCGCCGTTCCGGATGAGCGGACGGCCGCTTGAGGCCCCGGATCGCAATCCGGGGCGACGGATGGGGATGACCGCGCGCCCCTGGCGAAACGTCATGGAATGTCATGAGATGTCATGGTCGGGGGCGAACTCCCCGTCCCCGGGCGGGTTGAAGGGGCCGGCCCTTTCCAGCCAGTCGAGGCTGTCCTGCCGGCGCTGTTCGATGTTCTCCGGCGACCAGGGGTCGTGGAGTTCGGCGTAGTTGTTGCGGCGCTGGTAGAGCCAGTCGGTTTCCGCGCCCTCGGCCCGCTCCTCCTCGCTTGGCCGGTCTCCGTCGGGCCACTCGCCCGGG